>DATJHT010000189.1:0-8636 GCA_035493765.1 Terriglobales bacterium | reverse complement strand
AGCCGACGTAGCTCAGTTGGTAGAGCAGCCGATTCGTAATCGGCAGGTCAGCGGTTCAAGTCCGCTCGTCGGCTCCATCTAATTTCTTCGAAAAATCAGCTTATTGCATTGGGGCCCCGGTTGTCCGACTACTTCCCAGAGTCGCCCCGATGGTTTTCGGTACGGATTCTGTCAACTTGAGATATAAAAATACACACCGAAATTCCTTCGAGGTGTCTGCGATGAAATATTGTCTCGTGCTCGGACTGTTTCTTGGCAGCATGGTCGCCGCACAGGACCATTCGGCTCACACGCAAGCCAAGCCGGTGACTCTGATGCAGGGTTATGGCGACCTGCATCACCCCGTTTCGACCAACAACGCCGAAGCGCAACAATTTTTTGATCAGGGCCTACGTCAGATTTACGCTTTCAACCACGACGAAGCTGCGCGATCGTTTCAGCGCGCCGCAGAGCTTGATATCAAATTAGCCATGGCGTATTGGGGAATCGCCGAGGCTGTAGGGCCCAACTATAACGATCCCGCCAGCGATGATCGTTTCGCAGCAGCCCACACGGCCATTCAAAAGGCGGCGGATCTTTCGGGCGGCGCTTCGGCTGCAGAACAGGCATACATCAAAGCCATGGCCATGCGATTTCCGGCCGATCCCAACGCAGACCGCCGGCAGGCGGCTGAGGCTTATCACCATGCCATGCGCGAACTGGTCAAGCAGTTTCCAGATGATCTGGACGCGGCTACGCTGTTCGCCGAGGCTGGCATGAACCTGCATCCCTGGGGTCTTTGGAAGTTGGACGGAACCCCTAATGAAGGCACCGAAGAAATCGTCGCAACTTTGGAATCAGTGATCAAGCGGGATCCTAATCATTTGGGCGCCATCCACTACTACATTCATTCAGTGGAAGCCTCGAAGTCTCCGGAGCGTGCGCTGGCCGGTGCCAATCGACTCGCGGCGCTGGCCCCAGCGGCGGGACATATCGTCCACATGCCGGCGCATGTCTATATACGCACCGGCGATTATGCCGCTGCGGTCAAAACCAACCAGGAAGCTGCGGCAGTCGATCGGGCTTACATCAAGGCGAGTGGTGCGCACGGAATCTATCCCCTGATGTACTACAGCCACAATCTGCACTTCATTGCGATGTGCTCAGCGATGGATGGCGACTACGCTGAAGCCAGCAAGAATGCTGCGCTCTTGGCTGCCCACGTGGCGCCTTTTGTTAAAGACATGCCGCCGGCCGAAGGCTTCATGACCATCCCCATTGCGGTGGACGTGCGCTTCCATAAGTGGGACGAAATCCTCAAGATGCCGAAGCCTGCTCCGGAAATGAAAATCACGACTGTGTTCTGGCATTTTGCGCGCGGAATGGCGCTGGCAGGTAAAAGTAGGGTGAGCGATGCCGGGGCGGAGTATCAGTTCGTGTCTGACGCGGAAAAGGAGACGCCGGAAGAGATGGTGTTTGCCATGCCGGTAAACAACAAGGCAAAAGACATCCTAAAGATTGCGAGAGATGTGTTGGGCGCAAAAATAGCTTTGGCAAAGAAAGACAACGCGCATGCCATTGATCTGCTGCAAAGCGCCGCGGCTATCCAGGACACTCTCAAGTATGACGAGCCGGAAGATTGGTTTTTTCCGGTACGCGAGCCTTTGGGCGCGGTCCTGCTTATGAATGGAGACAGTGCGGGCGCAGAGAGAGTCTTTCGCGAAGACTTAAACCGTCATCCGCGCAACCCGCGCTCGTTGTTCGGGCTGCAGCAGGCACTCGAGGCACAGGGCAAAGAATACGATGCCGCCTTTGTGCAGAAGCAACTGCAATCCTCGTGGAAGGGCGGCAGCACGCAATTGAAGCTGGACGATCTGGTATAGGTAGCAGCTTTGAAGATTTAGTTGGAATCGGCAAGCTCTAACCGCGCATCCAGACTGTGCATGAGGCAGCCTTGCGATGAGGCGGTGCTCCGGTCAGCCGATTCCGGCGACCCGTGTGCCAGCACATCGAAGCCCTGGGTACTCGCGGCCACAATTCTCGGTTCGAGCATGGCATTCATTGATGGGACAGTTGTCAATGTAGCGCTGCCGGCGCTTCAATCGAGCCTTCACGCCAATGTGGTCGATGTTCAATGGGTGGTGGAATCCTATGGCCTGTTTTTGTCCTCCCTGATTCTGGTTGGCGGGGCGATGGGCGACCTGTTCGGACGCCGCGCAATGTTTCTGGCGGGAGTGGCGTTGTTCGCGCTTGCCTCGATCGGCTGCGGATTCTCATCGAGCATTGCAGGCCTGATTGGTTGGCGCTGTGTGCAAGGGATCGCCGCGGCATTCCTGGTGCCGGGCAGTCTTTCGATTATCAGCGCATCCTTCGATGAGAAGTCTCGGGGACAGGCGATTGGGACCTGGTCTGGATTCACCGCCATCACTACTGCTCTCGGCCCAGTCCTGGGCGGATGGTTGATCGAACATGTGTCGTGGCACTGGGTCTTCCTGATCAATGTGCCACTTGCGATTGCTGTGATCGCAATTTCAGTGCGGCACACTCGCGAATCCCGCAGCGCAACTCCGCAACGTCTTGACTGGAGGGGAGCCCTGGCCGCAACGCTGGGGCTGGCGGGCGTGGTCTATGGTTTCCTCGAATCGTCAACTTGGGGGTGGAGAAGTCCACGCGTATTTGGGAGCTTGGCCGCCGGAATCGCCTGCCTTGTAGTATTCATTCTGACTGAAAGGCGCATAGCTTCGCCCATGGTCCCGCTCCAGTTGTTTAGATCGCGGAGCTTCAGTGGCGCGAACCTGCTGACGCTGTTTCTTTACGCTGCACTGGGTATCTTCTTCTTTCTGTTTCCACTCAATCTGATTCAGGTGCAGGGATATTCGGCGACGGCTACCGGCGCTGCCGCCCTGCCGATGATTTTGCTTCTCTTCCTTTTATCGCGCTGGTCGGGCGGGCTGGTAGCGCGTTATGGGCCGAAAAAGCCACTCATCGTCGGTCCCCTCATGGCCGCGGCTGGATTTCTCCTTTTCGCTATACCCTCAACGAGCGCAAATTATTGGACCAGCTTTTTCCCGGCTTTCATTGTTCTCGGACTGGGGATGGCAGTCGCCGTAGCTCCGTTGACCACAGTCGTGATGGGCTCGGTGAGCCAAAGTCGCGTGGGTGCCGCGTCGGGTATCAACAATGCTGTGGCCAGGGTTGCCGGAGTGCTGGCGATCGCAGTCCTGGGTATTGTGATGGTGGCGGCGTTTGAGCGCACGCTTCACGATTCGCTGGAGAGTCTTAATCTGCCGCCGAACATTGTTCAAGAGATCAGATCGAATGCGGCCAGGCTGGGCGCGATCAATCTGCCGGCGAACCTTGATGCGCAGATTACAACCGTGACCCGACGGGCGATCGCGGTGTCATTCGTCTCCGGGTTTCGCATAATCATGTTGATCTGTGCGGCGCTCGCCGCCGGAAGTGCCGGCATTTCATGGCGAATGATTGCTTCACGGAGTGTCGAAAAAGAAATTGCTGGCGACGGAATTGCGGTCCCAAGTAAAGCCTAGTTGGCATTTGAAACTTGCTGCGGTTGTGTTGTGAATTTATTAAACCTGCTGCCACAATTTCGGCGGGCGAAGCCGTGGCGACAACGTTGGAGAGTGGGTCAGAAGCTCCGCATGAGCGCCTATGAATGTGCTAATGTCTCAACCTACCAATAAATTCCTTCCAGGAAGACAAAAATGCGATTCAGGTTCCTGAGCGCAATTTGTATGCCTTTTCTTGTGATAGTGGGGGCGTTAGGGCAGGGCAGCCCTTCGAGGGAGGCAATCGTTTCGCGAATGGCTCAAGCCGAAGGTGTCAAGCTGCATTACCTGACTGCCGGCCATGGCCCAACTGTCATCCTGATTCACGGCTACGCCGAAACTTCGCGCATGTGGAAGCCGATAATTCCGCTTCTCGCGAAGAAGTTCACTGTCATCGCGCCCGATTTGCCGGGAATCGGCGACTCCGAAATCCCGAAGGACGGACTCGACATGAAGACGGCCGCCATCCGCATTCATGCTCTCGCGAAGGCGCTTGGTGTAGAAAAAGCCAGGGTTGTCGGGCACGATATCGGCTTGATGGTCGCGTACGCTTATGCCGCGCAATTTCCGTCAGAGACGGAAAAGCTGGTGGTGATAGATGCGTTTCTGCCGGGCGTAGCGGGCTGGGAGGACGTGTACAACAATCCTCAAATCTGGCATTTCCGTTTCAACGGACCCACTCCCGAAGCTTTGGTGCGCGGACGCGAGCGCACATACTTCGAACACTTCTGGAATGATTTCGCCGCGGACAAAACTCATTCGATTCCGGAGACCGATCGGGTTGCATACACCGCGGCTTATGCGCGCCCGGGACGGATGCGCGCAGGATGGGCGTATTTCGTTTCATTTCAGCAAGCGGCAAGGGACTTCGAAGAACTTTCCCGAAACAAACTCACCATGCCGGTGCTGGCAATTGGTGGTGAGAAAGCAAATGGTGAAGTGCTCGGGAAACAGATGAAGATTGTGGCCACCGATGCCACGATGGTTGTTCTGAAGAATACGGGACATTGGGTGCTGGAAGAGAATCCGACAGAAACCACTGACGCGCTGATGAAGTTTCTGTGAGACCCCGATAGAATCGTTGAGTCTTTTTCCACGGGATGGGCTACCCTCATTGCGGTAGAAGGAATAGTTCATGAAGTATGTGAAAGAGTTTTGATGAATCCTGACGCGGGCGCCGCTGACAAACTAATCTTCCGGAATACCAATAAAAAGACGGGCAGGCACGTTGCCATTAGTCCTGATAATAGTTCCATGCGCCACCTTCGTTATGGCCGGATTATCCTCGGGGTCGCGAAGCGGAGCGAATCTTTTTCAACCGGAGACCGGGAAACCGGTCTGATCTGCCTTTCTGGGGAAGCAACGCTCACCATAAACGGGGAAAAGGTGTCACTGGCTCGGTTCGATTCCATTTACATTCCCCGCGATTCGATGGTCAAAGTGACTACCACCTCTTCCGTGGATCTGGCGGAGTTTTCTTCGAATGTATCCGGAAAATATCCCTTGCAGGTGGTGCGGTACGCGGATGTTTCGAAGGACCCGGGACTGAACTTCACCACCGGGTCCCCGGGATGCCGCCGGCAATTGAACATGCTGCTGGCCAAAAACATCGAAGCCGGCAGGCTGGTCGTCGGCTTTACCGACTCTGAGCCTGGCAATTGGACCAGTTGGCCTCCGCACGAGCACGCCAACATGCTGGAGGAAATTTACGTATTCTTCAATATGCCCGACCCTGCGTTTGGTATTCAGCTGGTTTATAACAACACCGAGTACCCGGAACTGGTGACCGTGGTGCGCGACGGCGACGCAGTGCTGATGCCCAGCGGCTTTCACCCGAATGTTTCCGTGCCCGGCCATCGAATTTCGTTTCTGTGGGCGATGGCCGCGCATCAAGAGGTCGAAGACCGTCAGTTCGGCGTATTCAACGTGCAGCAGGGATTCGATCACGGACGCTCGGGATTGGAAGCGGGACAAAAGAAGTAAGTGCTTTCGGCATATGCCCTCTACTGCTGAGCCTCGACCCTCGGCGTCCGACTCGAGACTTTCCAGCGACTCCCTACCCACCTCCAGTCCCGTCGGCAACTTTCGCTGGTTTATCTGTACTCTCTTGCTGATCGGCGTCACCAAAAACTACATGGACCGCCAGGTCTTGGGAGTTCTGAAAACCACACTCCAGCATGATCTCGGCTGGAACGAAATTGATTACAGCAATCTGGTCTTTGCCTTTCAGGCTGCTTACGCCGCGGGTATGGTGCTTGTCGGCGGCTTGATCGACCGGCTCGGGACGCGGCTTGGCTATGCGCTCTCGATGATCTTCTGGAGCCTGGCGTCGATGGCCCATGCCGGCTGCGGGTCGCTTCTGAGTTTTATCGTTGCCCGTTCGGCGCTGGGACTTGGCGAATCCGGGGTCTTCCCGGCCAGCATCAAGACTGTGGCTGAATGGTTTCCGCAAAAAGAACGCGCACTTGCAACTGGAATTTTCAATGCCGGAACGAATGTCGGCGCCATTCTTACTCCGTTCATCGTGCCGTGGATCACCAAAGAATATGGCTGGCGCGCCGCATTTATCGTTACCGGCGCACTGGGTTTCGTGTGGCTGATCTTGTGGCTGCTGTTTTATCGCAAACCCGAAGAACATCCACGTCTCTCAAAATCTGAACTGGAATACATCACCGCAAATCGCCCGCCACCAATGCCGCAGGTCAAATGGATGAAGATCATTCCTCATCGGCAAACCTGGGCGTTCGTGTTGGGCAAGTTCACTACCGATCCGATCTGGTGGTTTCTGCTGTTTTGGATCCCCGATTTTCTGCAGAGGAACCACGGACTCAAACTCACGCAACTTGGCTTACCGATTATGGTGATTTACGTTTTGGCAGACATCGGCAGCGTTGCCGGAGGATGGCTGTCGTCCTTCATGATTCATCGCGGGAAAAGCGTCAACCTTGCGCGCAAGTCTGCAATGCTGATCTGCGCGTTGAGTGTGATGCCGATTGTCTTTGCTTATCGAATCGAAAACTTGTGGGGAGCGGTGCTGCTGATCGGTCTGGCAGCGGCGGCGCATCAAGGCTTCTCAGCAAACATCTTCACGTTGACGTCAGACCTTTTTCCGGCGCAGGCGGTTGGCTCGGTTGTAGGTTTCGGCGGCATGGCGGGCGCAATTGGCGGGATGTTTATGGCTAAGATCGTCGGGTACGTCTTGCAGTGGACCGGCAGTTACATGGTCCCGTTTCTGATTGCAGGGTTCGCCTACATTGTGTCGCTGGCTATCATCCATGCCCTGGCTCCACGGCTTGAGCGCGCCGAGATCGGGTAATCCCAATATGATTTTCGAATCATTCAAGGTTTCGGGCAAGAACGCACTCGTCACCGGATCCAGCCGCGGACTCGGCGCCGCCATAGCGCTCGCGCTCGCAGAAGCGGGCGCAAATGTTGGACTACACGGAAGGTCGGCTGGGGCTGAAGCGGGCTGCGAAAAAATTAGGCACTTCGGCAGGAAAAGTTTTTATCAGGCTGGGGATGTTTCCGATCCGCAAGTGTGTTCAACGCTGATAACGAAGACCATAAACGAATTCGGATCCATCGATATTCTCATCAACAATGCGGGCATAATCCGGCGCGCGCCCGCAGCCGAGTATCCGCAAGCGCACTGGGACGAATTGATCGCGACCAATTTATCGGCGGTGTTCAGGTTGTCGCAACTGGCCGGACAACAGATGCTGGAGCGCAAACAGGGCGGGAAGATTGTGAACATCGCGTCCTTGCTGTCGTTTCAAGGTGGAATTCTGGTCCCTGCCTACGCCGCTGCCAAAGGCGGCGTGGCGCAACTGACCAAGGCGCTCGCCAACGAATGGGCGCGATTCGGAATTAACGTCAACGCCATCGCGCCGGGATACATGGCCACGGACAATACCGAGGCTTTGCGCAATGATCCTGAGCGCAGCCGGCAAATCATGGAGCGTATTCCTGCGGGAAGATGGGGCACGCCGCAGGACGTGGCCGGAGCTGCACTTTTCCTTTCTTCGCCTGCTGCCGACTATATTCACGGCCACGTGCTCGTTGTGGACGGCGGCTGGATGGCGCGGTGAATCATGTGAAGTGTCAGTCTAGTAACCCTTAACCTTGATCACAAAGTAAGTGAATTCCTTCGAACCATCCAGCAAAAGTTGATGTGGGGTTCTGGGTGGAATGCGGATAATGTCTCCAGGTGAGAGCTTGTGGCGAACCCCGCCTTCGATTGTTCCTTTACGTTTTTCGTGAGGTTCGGTGGTTTCGGCGCCGACCATATTGCCGCCGACGAGAAGGGTTGCTGAGCCGGATTGAACGAAGAAAATATCGGCCTGGGTTTCGTGCCATTCGGCCACGCCGTCGGCTTCTCGGTGGGCGAGCATAAACAGATCGTTTTGAAAATCAGCAAGCTTGCGAGTAGCAAGGTGCTGCGGGCTGGCGGCTGCTTCGGTTTTTAGTTCCTGTGCCATGTGCGCAGTCGAATCGCCGGTCCACAATTTAAATCCGTCGGGCGCGGTTTCTTGCCCAGAGACGACCAATAACGCAAGAACCAGAAAGCTGCAGATTTTCACAGTCATGATCCACCTCAGCAAGGCATGCTATGCATTACTGGGCTGATGCGCAAATTGCTCTGACATGATGTCGCATTTTGAAATAATTGCGACGGGAGGTAAAACAACTGCACAGGTTGCGACAGTTAGGGCCCTTCGCAGGAATCATTGTCATATGTTCGCTCCTGGCCTACGCGGAAAGGCACCCAAAACAATTCAAGAGATGTCCGGCAGGCACCTCGCCGCGCGAAGTAGGGAAGCGCGTAGCGGAACATTTTGTCACTACGCCACACCCAAAACTCGGGAAGCTCGATCCCAGCGTGCCTTATATCGCATATCCAGAGTCGATGGCATGGTACGGCGCGCTGGCATTCGCACAAGCGAGCGACCGTAAAGAGCTGACATGCGGAGGCTGGTCATTTGAACTTTTCCGGAATGACTTTTAGAATCGAAGTGGCTGGATTGTGAAGTCCGGCCGCACCTGCGCGAACGCATTTTCCGGGTAGTTCCTCTCGCGTTCCCTTACAGTTTT
>DATJHT010000188.1:0-4658 GCA_035493765.1 Terriglobales bacterium | reverse complement strand
GCGATCGTCGTTGGCGGTGGAAACTTCTTTCGCGGAGTCGCCGAGCAGGCCAAAGACATGGACCGGGTTTCCGCCGACCACATGGGCATGCTGGCGACGGTCATCAATGCGCTTGCTTTGCAGGACGCGCTCGAAAAACAGGGCGTCTATACCCGCGTGCAATCCGCGATCGAAATGAACCAGGTGGCAGAGCCGTTCATCCGTCGCCGGGCTATCCGGCATCTCGAGAAACAACGTATCGTGATTTTCGCCGGGGGCACCGGCAACCCCTATTTCTCCACCGATACCGCTGCCTCACTGCGTGCCATGGAAATCAAAGCTGACGCCATTCTGAAAGCTACTAAAGTTGATGGCATCTACGACGCCGATCCCATGATCGTGAAGGATGCGACCAAATTCACGCATATCACTTACATGGATGTTCTGAAGCGCGGTCTCAAGGTCATGGACTCGACGGCGATTTCGCTCTGCAAAGACAACAACCTTCCCATCATCATCTTCAATCTCAACCAGCGTGGAAATATCGCGAAAGTCGTTACGGGAGAGAAGATCGGCTCGCTGGTGAGTGCGTAAAAGCAGCTTCTAGCCTCTAGCTCTTAGCTGTTAGCTTCTAGCCAAAATAAAACACCTGTCGCTAACCGAGAGCGGAGCGAAGAGCGAAGAACTGCTTTCGCAAAGACACAGCAGATCCCTCGGACCTAAAGGTCCTCGGAATGACAAAATCTTGAGTCTTGTTTTTTGGTTTGGCTAAAAGCTAGAAGCTAAAAGCTGCCCTTCTAGTTCACCCACCCGGATTTTGATCCGCCATTCTTCTTGCCTGAATCATCCGGGGGAATGTAGTTTCCGTGTTCGTCAAACTGCACGGTACGGTCGTGGTCCCGCATATAAACTTCGAACTTGCGCGCCGCGCGGCGGCGTTTCCAGCGGTAATAGGAATTTCGTAGGCTGAAATATTTTTCGGAAATTCCTGTGCTCGTGCGGCGGATAAGAAACAGTTTGTACCACACGTATCCCGCTCCCAACCCCAGCAGCAACACAAAATCGAAAAGGCCGAAGCCGTGCAGCAAAAGGTACGCCGTTTCTATCCCTGCAATTCCGATCACCATCCACTTCACCGGGAACTGAATGGGGAGCGGGAACAGCATAATGGGCGCATTTCGATTGAACAGGAAGAAGACCATCAGAATGGCATTGACCGCCGCGCCACAGCCGGCTGCTCCGCCTTGCCCGAAGGTTGCTGAGTGCAAATGCGGCCCCAGCAATGACAGCCCAAATCCGGCCATTCCAGCCAGTACCGTGCTGCCAAAGAACAGACCATAAAAACGAGCCGCGCCGATTCGTTCCTCGACCGCCCAACCCAAAAAATAAATGCCCATGATCGAGAGGACGAAATCAATCGGATCGACGTAGATGAACGCGTACGTGGCAAACTGCCACAGCCATCCGTGGGCGATGGCTTGTGGATTCAGCGCACCCAGCATGATCAAGGTTTGGCCGGTCGCCGGTGCAAAGGCCATCAGCAGCAGGATGATCACGTAGATCGCGCCACTCGCCAGAATGATCTGCCGCGTCGCTCCCCTGAACGGGGGAAAACCCATATCGAAATTTACATTTCTGGGCATATGCTTCGGCACTGCCACTGCCATCCACTCGCAGCTAATCCTATCAGCCCTCAGCGTTCCGGCGCAGGCACGATGGGCTCACTTCGATGTCCGGCCTCGTCAACTGACTGCACCGCAAAAATCACATTGTCTTTGGAAACCGGAACGGTGGCTTTGAGCACGTTCCCGATGGATTGCGCATGCTCCCAATCCGGCGTGCTCGTGGACCGCCACAACACTTCGTATGCAACCGCCCGACCGTCGGCGGGGCCGACCCAAACCAGGGTCGAATCGTTCACTAGTTCCTTAGTCTCAATTCGCACATTTCTCGGCGGCCCAGGAGCAGACGCCAAAGACGCCAGCGTCGCCGCATTTATTCTGGCAACATTGGCCACATAGCCGAAATTTACGAACTTCGGCAAATCACCATATTCGATTCCGTTTCCCGATCGCACGTTTTGGTGTTGATGAGCATAATTTTCCTGATACTCGGTAAACCGCACCGCCGCAAATCCGGCCTCGTTAAACGAAATGTGGTCACCCCCGCGTAAATATCTGTCCCGCCTGAATACCAGCAGCGGCGAGACCTCAATCTGATACGTTCGCGCAGTCTGCGCAATGTAGCGGGCCAGTTCGCGCGACGGCGAGTCGTTTTCGCCTCCCAATGCCCGAATCGTCCGCAGTTGGGCTTCGGTGGCATTGTCGGGAATACTCTCCGAAAAGATGCGCACAGCTTTTGCATCCTGCCCAGGGCTATGGTCTCCTCCCACAATGTCGTTGTTTAACACTGCTTCGATCTGCCAGCCTTGCGCCTTGGCGAGCTCTGCGAAATGCTTGCTGCCATACAGTCCCTGCTCCTCTCCGGCAACGGTTAGGAAAATAATGGTTCCTGGAAACTTCAGCCTGCTCAGAACTCGCGCGCACTCCAGGCTCACCGCCGTGCCGCTGGCATCGTCGTTGGCGCCTGGGGCGAAACCCGTCTCGTCCAGCGGATCGCTGTTGCGGGAGTCATAGTGGCCGGTTACCAGCACAATTCTCTTCGCGTCTTCGGGATTTGTACCCTTCAGTATTGCGTAAATATTGGCGAGCACAACCGGCGAAGGCACTCGTTCACTCACCGGTTGCGTAAACGTATCCGTTTTCACCTCGAGGCATCCGCTGCAATCGCGCGAAAAGCGCTCGAACTCGTTCTTGATCCACTCCCGTGCTGCTCCGATGCCGCGACCGCCAGAAACTGACGCAGCATCTTGCGCCGAAATTGTGCTCCGTGTCTGGAAGCCAACTAACTTCTCGATGTCCGATTGAATCTGTCCCGCTGAAATCTCACTCAATGCAGCCTTGATTTGAGGATCAACGTATGCAGGCGCATTCTGTGCGTAAACCGTGCAGTTCAGCAGCAGCACTCCACAGATTCCGCACACACTCGACGACCGCAGAAGCGATGAAAAGATATTCCGACGATTTCTCATGGCCATCATTACATTTTCCTGCCTGCGTGCGTCCTTTCTCCGGCTTCCATCATCTGAGCCTTTTAATAGACCTGAGGTCTGACTTGACCTATACCTGTGAAGTCACTAAATATAACAAGTGCAATCATAAGCCTGAGCTGAGCACGGAGGAATTATGCTCTACTGTCCGGAATGCGAAACCAGCCTCGACGTTGAAGAGGACGAGGTGGATGAAGGCGAAGTTCTGTCCTGCCCTGAGTGCGGCTCAGACTTCGAAGTGGCCACCATAAATCCCGTGGAACTGAAACCGGTCGAGGAGGAAGAGGAATACGACGACGACGATGAGGAAGAGAACGAAGACGGCGATTATTCCTGAACCCGCGCGGTCCTCAGCACTGCTCCGCTTTTTGATTGTCCTTACCTGGCTTTTTTCCCTGTTAATCTCTGTTGAGCCGCTTCATGGCCGCGATGCATCCAAAACACAACGGCACGCCGTCATCTTCGGCACAGTTTGGGGACCGGACGACCGCGCTCTCCCCGGCGTCGAAGTCAAGATTCGGCCGGCCGACAGCCCTGGGAAAAAAGCTCGCTGGACTCTTTATTCCAATCGCCGCGGAGAATTTGAAGTGGCGGTCCCGGCGGGCAAGGCCGACTACGTTATCTGGGCCGTAACCAGGAACTACAAACTGCCTGATGGCAAGCACTTACAGGACAGCCCCGAGCTTACCGTGCACATTGAGAATGATGAGCGCGCCGACACCGGTCTGCATCTAAAATAAACAGAGACTCACGGTTAGGAGGTTCCATAGTGAAGATCCTTCGGCTAGTCCTCGCTGCTGCGCTTGCTATGTCCTTGTTGGCCCTTTCAGCGGCTGCGAAAGACAAGGACACTACCCCTGGCCGGCTATTGACCGGCACCGTTGTGGATCGCTCGGACGCGCCCCTGGCGAATGCAGTCGTCTATGTGACCGACACCCGTACTCATGCTGTCAAAACCTACATTGTGGGGCCGGATGGTACCTACCGATTTCCAGCGCTGGCAGCGAATGTCGAATACGAGGTTTATGCCCAATCCAATGGGAAGAGCAGCGATACCAAACGCGTGAGCCAGTTCGACGATCGCAAAGTTGTCGAGGTGAAGCTGCGTATTGATACGCGCTGACCGCCGCGTTTTGCATCTCCTTTCTCCGCGCATATCATTGTTCTCGCCTTGCCTCTTCCTGAACGACAACTAGTCTCACGCTTGCGTCAAGCGGCGCGACGCCCAGCTCTGGGAACGGCACGCGCAGGCGTGATCGCCGGCATCGGCGATGACTGCTCGATAGTTCGTTTGCCAGTGCGACATGATGCTCTCGTCACCACCGACTTCAGTCTGGAGGGGATCCATTTCCGTCGCGAGTGGCATCCGCCGGAATCCGTTGGTCATCGATGCCTGACTCGCGGTTTGAGCGACATCGCCGCCATGGGCGGTGAACCAATGGCCGCATTCCTGTCTCTGGCCCTGCCTTCAAAATTGCCTCAGACGTGGGTGGACGGCTTCATGAGCGGATTTCTGGCGCTGGCAAAAAAATTCGACGTCGTTCTGGCAGGTGGCGACACCGCATCTTCT
>DATJHT010000187.1:0-5549 GCA_035493765.1 Terriglobales bacterium | reverse complement strand
CCAGAAAAACAGTTCAACGACAGCAACGTCCAGCGATCGGCCTCGGAATTGTCAGGCCGGGTTGCGAGGCTTACGATTTCTTGGTCCGGCATCACAGAAACATCGAAGCTGTCCAGGGGACAACTTAATCCCTCGCCTCGTGCTTTTACGAATGCTTCCTTGCGAGTCCAGCAGGAGAAAAAAGCTTCGTGCTGAAGAGTGTCGGGGAGAGCTTGAATAGCCTGGTTCTCGGCGACCGAGAAAAACCGTTGCGCGATTTGGAGCACATTCAGATCGCGTTTTACGAACTCGATATCGGCGCCGATCTTCCGACTTGAAGTTATCGCAGCCAAAAAATTCCCGTTGCTATGGGACAAGTTAAATTCCAAGCCGCTGGATGGAAAGGCCAGAGCAGGCTTGCCCTGGGCTGAGTACGCGAAACACAATTCCGCGGGGGAATTCCCAAGGTATGACGCTAGCAGCACTCTGAGCATGCTCCGGCAAAAAATAAAGTTCTGACGGTCCTTTTCAAAGTGGAACCGCAGCATGCGTGCGATTTCATCTTCGGACAAGAGTCTGTGCTGAGTAAATTCGTCCGAGACCTCCGCATGCCAGAGATGGATTTCATCTTTGTTTAAGGTGCGTATTTCTGTTGCGGAGCTGAGCGCAGCGCATTCGCGCACAATTATGCGCAGATTGTTTTCAGGCAATAAGAAGCTGGATTCTGCACAACCCACGATTAGTTTTTCATTGTCAAGCGGAACGACCAAAGGCTCCATTCTCGAAATTTGTTGTGGCTAACGCGATACAACGGCTGTATCCGCCGGTTCCGGATCGCCGCTCAGATGAGATGGGAGAGAAAGGGCTGGCTGAAGCCGCTTCAAGGTCTTCGAGAGCGCCGACGCCAATTCGCGCACGTACGGCTCCCGAAGAAGAAGCAGATGTTTACCATGGGGGACCAATTCCGTGGTCACGCCTGAGGTAGTTCGCGATCCCCATCCCAGCAGCGGATCGGGGCGATAGTAGAAGGGTTGTTTCGGTATTTTGAACACCGTGATTCTGCTGCTAACCATAGTCGGGACAAAGTTCTCGCTTGGCCAGTAGGTCTCAATCCATTCACTTTTACGTGGTGCGGATTTGGCGCGCGTCCACCACAGCAGACGGTTAATCAAGGCTTTCTGCACGGCCTGCAGACGGGAACGGATTGGTTTGCGGGATAGGCGTCGCAGTTGATCGTAGTAGTAATCGACCTTCCACAACCAGCGGTTCTGAGTGTTTTCCACCACCCAGGTATCAATAATAGCTAACAGTTCGACCCTCTCACCTTCGGATTCCAAAATCCGCGTCATCTCGAATGCAATGCGGGCGCCTTCGCAGGTGCCGCCGATGTAATAGGGGCCGCGCGGCTGGACGCTGCGCATGGCGCGGACGTACTCAGCGGCAACCGCTTCGTATTCCTGAATTGTGTACGGTCTGCCGCTTGCCTGCGGACCCATACCAGGGCTCTGTAAGGTGTAAAACGGCTGTTCCGACCCGAGATGCTTGGCAAGCGGAACATATCCCAGGGAGTTCAAGCCCGCAAGCACCGCGGCAAAAAACGGAGGCCGGTCAGCGCCAGGCTGGATTTGATGAACAATGGCCTGAGGAACAGTCGCAGTGCCCCGTATCAGATTCGCCAAGTGCTCAATCGTCGCTTCTTGAAAGAGTGCAGTAAGCGGAATCTCGACTCCGGTCAGCTTCTTGACCTCATTCACCAGGCGAACCGCCATTAACGAGTGTCCGCCGAGATCAAAAAAGTTGTCAGTAATATTGACAGACTGGAGGCCAATGATCTCTTGCCAGATCATTGCCAACCTGGTCTCGAGTTCATCGCGCGGCGCCGCCACAATCCCGGAGACCGCTTTTGCAACGTCGGGTTTTGGCAAAGCCTTCCGGTCAACCTTTCCGTTCGGCGTCAGCGGCAACGCGTCCAGCGTGACCAACGCGGTTGGCGACATATAATCAGGAAGCGTTTTCTTGAGATAGACTCGGATGTCACCAAGGCTTAGCTGCTGCCCGGTCTTGAGGACAACGTACGCGACCAGCCGATTGTCGCCAGGAGAGTCTTCGCGTGCGGCGACAACGGCCTGCCATATCGCCGGATGTTTTGCCAGTGCACTTTCAATTTCACCGAGTTCGATACGGAAACCGCGGATCTTTACCTGAAAGTCCGTTCGTCCGAGATATTGCACGTTGCCGTCGGGAAGATATTTGGCGAGATCACCCGTACGGTACAGTTTTCCGGCAGGCCGGCGGTCGAAGGAGTCGGGAACGAATCTCTCTTCGGTCAGTTCGGGCCGACCGAGGTATCCCCGAGCAACGCCATCTCCCCCAATATAAAGCTCCCCGGACACGCCGATCGGAACCGGTTGCATGTGGTTGTCTAGGATGTAAAAACTGGTGTTTGCAATGGGCCGCCCAATAGGAGCAGTGGCAGAAGTAAATCTAACGCGATAAACCGAAGACCAGATCGTTGTCTCGGTTGGTCCGTACATGTTCCAAAGCTCAGAACAGCGGGGCAACAATTGCGCGCTGAGATTACCGGGCAGCGCTTCGCCCCCGCAAAGTACCTTGAGATCAGGTGTTCCTTCCCAGCCTGCTTCGATCAGCATGCGCCAGGTTGCGGGCGTGGCTTGCATGATCGACGGTTTGCGGTTGCGAATAAGATCCAGGAGGCGTACTCCGTCGGCCGCTTCAGCCCGCGATGCCAAAATTATTTTGGCCCCTGTAATCAGCGGGAGGTAAATCTCCAGGCCAGCGATATCGAAGGAAAGAGTTGTAACAGCCAGCAGGCTGTCGCCGGAAGTCATTCCGGGTTCCGCTCGCATGCTGAAAAGAAAATTCACCAGATTGGCATGGGTGATTTGCACCCCTTTTGGTCTTCCCGTTGACCCAGAAGTGTAGAGCACGTACGCCAGATTCTGTGGCGTGAGCTTAACGATGGGAGATTTATTGCTTTCCTTCGAAATCCCGCCCCGCATCCCGTCAAGGGTGATTACGCCTGCGCTGCGTGGCGGTAAAGCGCTGACCAGGCTTTGTTGAGTCAGCAAAATCTTTGCGCCAGCATCCTCCAGGATGAATCCGATTCTTTCGGACGGATACGCAGGGTCAAGCGGAATATATGCGCCCCCGGCTTTGAGGACGCCCAGAAGTGCGACCACCATATCGATCGAACGTTCCAGAAAAACTCCAACCAGAGTCTCCGGGACTACGCCGCATTGCTGCAGATAATTTGCGAGCTGATTCGCTTTTTCGTCGAGGGCTCGATAGCTGATTTGTTCCTTACCCATAACGACGGCAATAGCGTCAGGGGTTTGCTTTGCCTGCGCCTCAATGACTTGGTACAAACACATCGTCTCCGGATACTCCATCTTCGTGGAGTTCCATCCGTCGACGATCAATGCCCTCTCGTCACCCGTCACAAGCGGAATTTTCGACAAGGGTATGTCCTGATCTTCTACCGCTGTGGCGAGGAGCGTTTCATAATGCCCGATCATCCGCTGGATAGTCTCAGAGTCGAAAAGATCAGTATTGAACTCGATGCGTCCGCGGATACCGTCCGTGCTTTCCGAAAGAAATGCGGAAATATCGAACTTGGATGTGGTTTCGCCCAAATCCATCAACCGCAGGCTCAAGCCAGAAAGTTCAAACGCCTGTTTGGGTGTGTTCTGTAACGAGAGAAGCACCTGAAACAAGGGGTTCTGACTCAGGTTCCTGTCTGGATGAAGTTCCTCGACCAGTTTTTCAAACGGGACATCCTGGTGCGCGTAGGCTTCCAGCGCCGTCTCCCTGACTTGGGCCACCAGCTCTTTGAAGGTTGTCCCCTCGAATAGCTTCGCACGCATAACTAGAGTGTTCGCGAAGTATCCGATCATTTCTTCCAGTTCCGCTCGATTGCGGTTCGCGATCGGAGTGCCCACCGCGATGTCGTCCTGAAGGCTGTACCGCGAAAGCAGAGCTTGAAAACCTGCCAGCAACGTCATGAACAACGTGGCGCCATTTTGTCGGGAGAACGCGTTCAGCTTCTCAGTCAAGTCTTTGGAAAATGCGACTGGCAGCTTGGCGCCGTTGAATGTCTGTACGGCGGGTCGCGGCCGGTCCACCGGGAGATCAAGAGACGCGGGCACGCCCGCAAGCTGACGCCGCCAGTATGAGAGCTGTTTTTCCAGCTTCGGTCCCTGAAGTTGCTTGCGTTGCCATACCGCATAGTCGGCATATTGAAGACTTGGGAGTGGTAGCGATGATTGGCGTCCGGCGCAGAATGCGTCGTAGAGCGCGGAAAGCTCCTGAATAAAAATGCGACGCGACCAGCCATCAAAAATGATATGGTGCATGGTCACAAGCAGAATATGTAACTGCGAATTCAACCGCAGTAACTGCGCTCGGAATAGCGGTCCATGCTCCAGATCGAGAGGAATGCGGGCTTCCGCGCGACCAAGTTCGGCGGCCTTTTCCTCTGCCTGATCGAGCCCGGAAATGTTGAGAACCGGCAAAGTAAAGGACGGCGAGCCCACCACCTGCATCGGCATCTCTTCTTTCCAGGAAAACGTAGTGCGCAGGATTTCGTGGCGGCGGACGATTTCCGCCAAGCTTCTTTCCAAGGCGGAGATATTCAACTCGCCCTCGATGCGCAGCGACCATGGAATCAGATAAGAGGTGCTACCCGGCTGAAGCTGCTCCAGAAACCATAGGCGTTGTTGAGCAAACGTGGTCGGAAACACGAACTGAGGTGCGTTCGCGGGCGCTGTTGCCGCAGAATTGTGACTATTTCCTTCCATCTTCACCCTGCAGAAGTCTGCAATCCGTCAAAAGACCGAGGCAAAACATAGTCAGTCTGATAAAAACCGCCATTTTTGTTCTAAAGCAATCTATGCACCTTATTAATGGCCCACAGGTGCTAGTTACTCGCACGATACGCCTCACGAGGCGCCCTGGTAATGCCGATCTCTTCTTTTTCGCAAGCTATAGGCTGCGCCTGGTCCACGGCTTCGCCGAGGCCGGAGACAGTGGGTCGGTCGAAAATCGCACGCATTGATATTTCAACAAGAAAACGTTGCCGCAAGCGGCTGACGACTTGGGTGGCGAGCAGGGAATGGCCACCGAGGTCGAAAAAGTTGTCCTCGGCGCTGATCTTGCTCTGGTCGCGGCGCAGCACCTCCGCCCAGACCTCGGCAATGGCCTGCTCGGTGGCCGTGCGCGGCGCAACAAAGGCTCTCTGCGATGCCGCCTGCTCAGGCTCAGGCAATTTCTGACGGTCGAGCTTGCCGTTGGCATTCAGCGGCAGCTTGGCCAGCAGCATCACCGCCTGCGGCACCATGTAGTCGGGCAGGTGCTGTTGCAGGTGCTGGCGCAGAGTTTCAGAGCTGAGGGCATTGTGGCCGTTGCTGGACGCGGCGGCTTCGCGGTGCAGGACAACGTAGGCCAGCAGGCGCTTGTCGTCGGTATTGCTATTCGGATCGGTGGCCCGCGCCAGCACCACCACTTGCTTCACCGCCGGATGCTGTGCCAGCACCGCTTCGATTTCTCCCAGT
>DATJHT010000186.1:0-15743 GCA_035493765.1 Terriglobales bacterium | reverse complement strand
GAGCAGCAAGGAAATCGATAACACGGCCAGAAGGGTGAGGCGAGCTGAAGCTCGATGCCCTAGATATCTCGAAAAGTTAACGACAAGTTTGCCCACAGCACTGCTCGTCCACATTTTTGCCCTCCGGCGTTAGCAGCTTTTTGACAGGTAAGTACATCTAACCTTTGCGCCGTGCGGCGCGGAATAGAAGCATATGTAAATTCAGCCAGCAATTCGTCCCACGGCTTGAAAGTCTCTTAGGCGTTCTAATAGCATTAACTCCCGGCGGCACCAGGAAGAACGTTGGACCACAACGGACGTTCACGGATTGAATGTTCCTCTGGGTTGCCAAGAGTTGGAAGTATCAAGGTGTGAGTTACATGTCACGCAGCGTGAGTTACACAGCTGGAAGTGATTGGTTCAGCTGAAAGATAGAACGGGGTCGGTTTCAACGTTACATGTCGGTTACGTCAGTTCAGATCGTTGATCGAGAGCGCTATCTAAGCCAGATTGAAAAGCTGGTCCATAGTCACACTCTTCGCAAAGCAGAGTCGCTTTGCAAACTGCTTCGATATTTAGCCGAGCACGAACTCTCACAACCCGGTACGTCAGCAAAGGAATATCAGATCGCCACCGAGGTGTTCGGGCGGCCCGAGGATTTCGATCCGCAGGCTGACTCTGCGGTTCGGGTGCAAGCCGGGCGCTTGCGACTGAAGTTGCTGGATTACTACAGCCACGAAGGCGCAGCGGATAGCATCGTGGTCGAAGTTCCCAACGGCTCGTACGCTCTCACTTTTCATGAGCGCGAAACAACAATTCCGGCGATAGTACCCGCGCCAGTGGAGATTCCCCGTCCGCTTGTTTCACCTTCTGTCCCTAAGAAACCGCGCAGCGGGATCCTAACTGTTATTGCTCTCTGCTCGCTGCTGGCTGTGGCTCTGGTGGCGATTGTTTTCCTGCTGATGGCGTTGAACTCCGCCCGCGCCGAGAAAACCAGCGGAGTGACAGCCTACACGCCAATTCGCGCCTTCTGGAGCCCTTTTATTTCAAGCCAATACCCGCCGTGGGTGATTTTCAGCAACGCGGCGTTCGTGGGACGCCCTGAGACGGGAATGCGCTATCTGGACCGATCGCGTGATATCAGGCCCTTGATCCTGGACCATTACACCGGAGTCGGCGAAGTTTTGGCGGTGCACGAACTTGACCAGGTCTTCAACCAGCTAAACCATCCCATCCGGGTGAAGCGCGGCAGCCTTTTTTCTCTCGACGACGCCAGTGACAATGACCTGATCTTTGTAGGATCGCCGGCTGAGAACCTAACCTTGCTGGATCTGCCGGGCAGTCAGGAGTTTGTATTCACTCGGGCAGATTCAGGAGCACAGAAAGGAGAGTTGGCGATTCGAAATGTTCATCCGGAAGCAGGGCAGCAGAATATGTATTACCCGAGTGATCCCTCACAGCCACTGGATGAAGATTATGCAGTGGTGGCGCTGGTGCACGGGTTAGATCCGGCACGTCACGTCATGATCCTGGCGGGAACAACCACGATAGGAACTCAGGCTGCGGTGGAGTACGTTTGTGAAAAAGATTCGGTAGAAGAATTGATGCGTAAGCTTGCGCCGCACGGTGAAGAGATCAAACCATTTGAAGCGCTGTTGCGGGTGAAGGTGACGCGCGGCGTTCCCGTCGGAATTCAGCTAGTCGCTGTCCGGCATCGGAAATAAATGATTTATTGGACGGGCTGCAACTTTAGCTCGCTCTCAGCGTGAATTTTTGCTGCCGTCTCCATTTCATTTTTTGCGTCTTGTTCCCTGCCCAAACTGCGATATGCCTGCCCAAGCAGTGTGTGGGTTATGTAGTTACCCGGATCCATCTTCTCGGCATGTTGCAGATAAAGCAGCGAAGTTTGAGGATCATTGCGGCGGAGTAATACTTTGCCCATTTGTATGAAGGGGCCGGTGCTCGAGGTATCGAGCGAGATGGCTTTGGCCAAGGACTCCTGGGCCTGCTGAAATTGCCCGGTACGGGTGTAGAGGTCGCCAAGACGATCGTAAACCGCCGCGTTGGCGGGATTGATTTTTCGCTCCTGCTCGAATTCGCGGAGCGCCTGCGCGGTGTCAGACTTGAAAAGATAAAACTCGCCAAGCATAAAATGTGCGAGGGCAATATTCGGAGTGAGTTCCACTGCTCTCTGTGCAGCTTGCGCCGCCTTTTCCGGCAGGTTGGCCTGCATCAGCATCTTTCCCAATAAAAGATACGCGGCGCCTGAATCAGGAGGAACGTCAAATTGATTGGCGAATGAAATGCGGGCGTTGTCGAAGCGCTGCGAATTAAGGTAGCAAAGTCCGAGCACGTAGCTGGCGTCCGCATTAGCATTGGGCGTCCATTGCTTGACCCGTTCAAGGTACGGAATGGCGTCTGCGGGACGTCCGAGGCGGTAGAGCGAAAGGCCGCGCATCTGCACTGATTCCATGTCGTTGGGGTCTTCGGTCATTGCCTGCGCGAAGGCTTTTTCCGCGGAAATCAACTTGCCGGTGCGATAGTAGGCGATACCGAGTTCGTGCTGTACGCCAGGCGCAGATGATTTGCCCGCGGCTGCCAATTGTTGCAGCATCGCGATTGCACCTTGAGGATCACCATGCTCGAGCTTTTGATGTGTGGAGTCGAGCGTCTCTTTGACATCGGCGGTTGATGATGGGATTGGCCGAGAGGCTGGCGGTGACTGCTTTTCAGGACGGGATTGCGGCTGGGAGGTCTGGCTGGTAGAAAATGTGCCGCTCAGAAACAGCAACAGCAGGATAGGAAATCGCATAATTTATCTCTTGAAATGGTCAGCTTGCATTCATCTGCCACGCTGCTACGATTCTTTGATGCGGGCAGCCCCGAGGTTCGTGAGTAGATGTCGGCTGATTCTTATTATGATTGGCTGTTTTCTGGCGCCGACGCCCATGCAGTCGCAAAAAACTGTTACTTCGAAAAAGGCTACTCAGGCTGTGCCTTATCAAGCCGATGGTTCTCATCCAGGTCCCGCGTGGTTCATAAATGTCGCGCCGCAAGCCGGTTTGCGGATGGAAAACGTTAACGGCGGAGTGGACACCAAGAAATACATTATAGAAACTACCGGCAGCGGCGTCGCAATCTTCGACTATGACAATGATGGCTGGCCAGACATATTTCTGGTGAACGGCACGACACTCAATGACGCAAAAGCAAAACAGCAGCCGACCAGCCATCTGTTCCACAACAATCATGATGGAACTTTTTCCGACGTGACGAAAGCGGCCGGCCTCGAATTTACAGGTTGGGGGCAGGGCGCTTGCGTGGGAGATTATGACAACGATGGTTTCGACGATCTTTACGTGACCTACTACGGAAAGAACCGTCTGTATCACAACCGGGGCAATGGAACTTTCACGGAGGTCGCTACCCCGGCCGGTGTCGCGGGAGACGGAAAGGCATGGGGGTCAGGCTGCGCATTCATCGATTACGACCGCGACGGGAAGCTCGATCTGATGGTTTCCAACTACGTTTCGTTCGATATCAAGACCTCACCTAAACCGGGGGAAGGGATGATGTGCGTGTGGAAGGGAACGCCGGTGATGTGCGGGCCGCGGGGACTGCCGTCTTCGCCCAACATTCTGTATCACAACCTGGGCGGCGGTAAATTCGAGAATGTGAGCAAGCCGAGTGGAATCGAAAAAACTTACGGGCACTACTGCCTGAGCGTGTCTACACTCGATTACGATGACGACGGCTGGCCGGATATTTACGTTGCGTGCGACAGTACGCCGAGCATTCTGTATCACAACCTGAAGAATGGAACGTTCACTGATGTCGCCGCCGAGGCTGGAGTCGCGTTTGACGAAGATGGGCGCGAGCAGGCGGGCATGGGTTCTACGGTCGGCGACTATAACAATGATGGACGCCCTGACATTTTCAAGACGAATTTTTCTGACGACACGTCTTCTCTTTATCGCAACAACGGAGATGGAACATTTTCTTCGACGATCTCGGAAGCGGGGCTGCGCCTGAATACCAAATTCCTGGGATGGGGAACGATGTTTCTGGACGTGGACAACGACGGCCGCCTGGATATTCTTTCGGTTAACGGGCACGTTTATCCGGAAGTGGATACGGCGCACCTGGGCTCGTCTTATCGCGAGCCCCGCCTGTTGTACTGGAACACGGGAGATGGAAAGTTCAAAGACATTAGTGACCAGTGCGGGCCCGGGTGTACCGAACCGCGGTCAAGCCGCGGATTGGCGACTGCCGACTTTTGGAATGACGGGCGTGTTTCCGCAGTGGTCAACAACATGGCCGGAGAGCCGATGCTGCTGGTCAACCAGGCGAGTAATTCAAGTCATTGGCTGGGCGTGATCACGCGGGGGACAAAGTCCAATCGAGACGGAATTGGCGCCAAAGTTACCGTGGTTGCAGGCGATCGCAAATACGTTCAGGAGGTGCGCAGCGGGTCCAGCTACATCTCCAATGATGATATGCGCCTGCATTTCGGGCTTGGAAGCAGCGCGGAGGTAAGTCGCATCGAAATTCGTTGGCCGAATGGTAACAGTGAAGTTTTTTCGGGTGTAAAAACCGATCGCTTTGTCACGTTGACGGAAGGTCAAGGGCAGAATCCGGAAACGCCATAAAACAATCTGCCGGATTTCGGCATCCATGAGCTAAGCGTGTTGAACCGGAGCGCAACAGTCGCATGATTTCTCGGCGTGAATTCGCAAAATTATCTGCGGCAGCAGCCGGTGGGGTTGCAAGCCGAAGAATTCTACTCGCAAATGCCGCCCGCGAAAAACCGGCTCCGGCGAACGCCTTAACGGAGTTCGGCTACGCTGACGTCACCATCACCAGCGCTCTCCACGAGGCGCAGCTTAACGAGAGCCACGAAGTCCTGATGAACCTGAACGAAGACAGTCTGCTGAAGCCATTTCGGCAAATGGCTGGGCAGCCTGCACCCGGCGCAGATCTCGGCGGCTGGTATAACTACGATCCGAATTATGACTGGCACAAGGATGATGCGGGATTCGCTCCCGCTGCAACCTTTGGGCAATGGATTTCAGCGCTAGCACGCTACTATGCGATCACCGGCTCGAAGGAGACCCGCGAGAAAGTGCTGCGGCTCAACCAGCTTTATGCAAAGAGTATTTCTGAAGACTTCTACGACAAGAACCGCTTCCCCGCCTATTGTTACGACAAGTTATTGCTCGGCCTGATTGACTCCCATCAGTATGTCGGCGATCCCGATGCATTCGCGATTCTGGAACGCACTACGAAGGCAGCCCTTCCGCACTTGCCGGGAAAAGCAATTGACCGTGAACTGGAGTGGCGGCCGGGCAAAGATCAGTCGTATCGATGGGACGAGTCCTATACCAATCCAGAGAATTTATTTCTTGCTTACCAGCGCGGAGCAGGAGATCAGTATCGCGAACTTGCGGTCCAGTATCTCGACGATTCCACCTGGTTTGATCCACTTTCGCGGGGCGAAAATGTTCTCGCGGGAAAGCACGCATACAGTTACGTCAACTCGCTGAGTTCAGCGATGCAGGCTTATTTCACTGTTGGAAGCGAGAAGCACTTGCGGGCAGCAAAGAATGCTTTCGAGATGCTCACAGCACAGAGTTTCGCCACGGGCGGATGGGGTCCGGACGAGATGTTGCGCGCGCCCGGAAGCGACGACGTTTATCAGAGCCTGACTAAAACGCACAACAGCTTCGAGACGCCGTGCGGATCGTACGCCCACTTTAAAATCACACGTTATCTGCTGCGCGTGACCGGTGACTCACGCTACGGCGACAGCATGGAGCGCGTGATATACAACACCGTGTTGGGCGCAAAGCCGCTGCGATCCGACGGACGCGCGTTTTACTATGCGGACTACAACTTCGACGGCAAAAAGGTTTACTCGAACCATCGCTTTCCCTGCTGTTCGGGCACGCTGCCGCAGGTCGCGGCCGATTATCGGATCAATACTTATTTCCACGATCCACGTGGGATGTATATAAATCTTTACGTCCCTTCCAGCGTTCGATGGGTGCACGACGGTGCAGTGATCACGCTGAGGCAGGCGGGGGATTATCCATTCGACGATTCAATACATTTTAATTTGGTAACTTCCGCCGCAAAAGAATTCGCGCTGAATTTTCGCATTCCGGAGTGGGCGGAAGGCGCCCGGATCGAAGTGAATGGGAAAAAATGGGCTGTCGCTCCGCGACCGGGATCTTTTGCGGCGATTTCGCGCCTATGGCGCAGTGGGGACCGCATTGACCTGGCGCTCCCGCGAAAGATGCGATTGGAACCGATCGACCAGCGGCATAAGAATTCGGTTGCCCTGATGTGCGGTCCCCTGGCTCTATTTGCGATTCGGGAGAATGGCCCTGCCCCGTCGCTCATGCGCTCCGAATTGATGGCGGTGAAGCAAAATGGCGATCAGACCTGGCAAGCCGGCGATTCGCGCAATCCAGTAAAACTGCTGCCCTACACTCAAATTAACGACCAGCAATATTCAACCTATATGAACGTAGCTTAGGCGACTCGATATAAATGTCGCAACTCAGCAAAGATCGGGGAATTCTGTACGCCAGGGCCTGGTTGCTGCTCGTTTTCTTAGTACTGCCTCAATCTACGTTCGCCGCCCGGACCGATCCAAACGCTAATCTTAATAAACTGCGCTGGAGCACTGATTCCACCGGCCCAGCGCGATTCATCTCCGTTCACGGACGTCGCGCCGCAGTTTTCGGTTACTCGAAAGATGGTCTGGAAGCATGGGCTTATCCTTTTCAGATCTTGAGCGGCTACCAAGTGAACTTCCGCCGGCAGGCTGCTACCACTGAGATTGAGGGCAAAGCGGCGCTGCGGCGCATCGAGTACAGCCCCATGTCCGTGACGCGAATCTATGCTGGCCCCGACTTCATTGTTCACGAACGAATTTTCGTTCCCCTTGATGAGTCGGGTGCGATTATTCGCTACGATGTCGCGAGTGCGCGGCCGCTTGACATTGTCGTGCGTTTTATTCCGGTGTTGGATTTGATGTGGCCGGGAGGAATCGGCGGACAGGAGGCGTTGTGGAACCCGGCGGCCTCAGCATACTTGCTTTCCGAGCCGACCCATCGCTTCAGCGGCAGCATCGGTTCGCCGGATATAGTGGCGCATGACGAAACGCCGAATGAGAATCGCCGTTTGGACCGTGAATCTGGAATGGCATTTACAATGCGCGCCGGTGGCGATCACGCTTTCGCACGGGTAATTATCGCCGGCGGCCCGGAGCGGAGCGCAGCATCAATCGCCGCGAAATTGCTCGAGCAGGAAGAGCCTTTGTGGAAGGTCGCGACGGCGCATTATTCCGAATTGCTTGATACCGCAATGCAGATCGAAACCCCGGATGAGAATGTCAACCGAGCGTTGGCCTGGTCTGAAATCGCACTTGATCAGGCCTGGGTATGCAATCCTGCTCTCGGGTGCGGCTTGGTTGCGGGTTACGGGCCTTCGCGTAAGGCACGGCGCCCTCAGTATGACTGGTTTTTCGCGGGAGACGGGATGGTTGATATTCCTGCGCTGCTGGCGGCGGGCGAGTATGCGCGTGCCCGCGACGAACTCGAGTTCATTCTCAAGTATCAGGACCGGAAGACCGGGATGATCTGGCACGAACTCTCGCAGAGTGCCGGCTGGATCGACTGGGACCGCTATCCTTACAAATTCATTCACGTCGAGCTGACATTCAATTTCCTGAACTCGGTCGATAGATATTTCTCAACGACCGGCGACATGGGTTTCATACAATCACATTGGCCCGCCATTGAATCTGCATACGGATATTGCCGCTCGCTGATCGATCCGCGCGATGGTTTGCCTCACATTCCTGCCGGCAAAGAGGGCAGCAGAGAACAGGAACCGCTCAGCGAAGAACTGTCTCTCTCTGCGAGTTGGACGGCGGCATCACGAGCCTACAGCAAGATGGCGTCAGCAATGCATCATGCGGAGGCCGCGACCGACGCCGAGGCGGCGAGTAAGCGTGCGCAGCTGATCAAGAAAAGATACTGGGACGAACAGCAGAATTTTTGGATTACCGGCTACACGCGTTCGGGAACTGCGCTGATCGATAGGCAAATTGGCCCGGTCAACATACTGGAGGAAAGTTTATTCTCCGACAGACAACGCGATTCCATCCTTCAACAACTCGCGTCTTCTGACTTCGAAACGGATTGGGGCACGCGAGGCCGGGCCTCGAGTTCGAGCACTTACGACCCGAATTCATACGCGAACGGGAGCGTCTGGGCCGTGAGCACCGCGTCGGTGGCAGACGCATTCTGGTCGGCGCACCGGCCGGCAACAGCGTTTCCTGTCTGGAATGCGCTGGTGCCGTGGAACTCCCTCGATTCTCTCGGCCACATGCATGAGGCCCTCGCGGGAGATTATTATCACGAAGAAATCGAATCTGTGCCTGAGCAAACCTGGTCCTCGGCTACGTTTTTCGCTGGGGCTGTGAATGGATTTCTCGGACTTCAGATAGATGGTATTGAAAACCACGTGACCTTTGCTCCACACCTGCCGGGTGGGTGGGATGCGATCACCTTACGGCACGTGCACGTTGGTTCTTCCGAAATCAACTTCACAATGACGGCCACTATCACAGAAATGCGTTTGCAGATTCACAATGAGGGCGCTCCGCTCAGTATGACGTTCGACCCCGAGATTCCGTTCGCAGCAAAGCTCGGGACGGCACGTTTACAGGGCAGGCCTGTAGCTGCAACACTCGAGCCGCATACGCAAGACGCCCACGCGAGAATGGAATTCGATCTGCCGCATGGCGATGTGCTGCTTACGCTCGACTACAGCGGAGGCATCGGAATCACGCCTGACGTTCAGCAGCTTCAAATCGGAGAGCCGAGCCGCGGAATTAAGATCACTGGAGTAAAACTTCAAGGGAACGTATACACGGTCGATTTCGACTATCTGCCTTCAGCGGCAACCGGCTTCGACTTGCGAACGCCATGGAGGATCATGAGTGTTCAAGGGGCGCGTTTGATACCTCTTGAGCCGAACAGCTACAGGGTTGAAATCAATGTGGCATCTGCCGATGAAAGCAGCAACGGCTATCGCAAGGGTGAGGTGAACGTATTTTTGCCTTCAGGACAGTGAACGAGTTGCGATACTGAACCGCTAGAGACAATCCGGTATGCAGGAAGAACCAGGTTGGGGGGCGCTTCTCCGGTTGACCATTCGCTGTAACCGATGTGTAATAACGAGAGGGCGTGAGTTGTTTCGAAGCTCGTCCCAATTCCATCCGCCAATCGGCGGGTAAAAGTTTGGCAGCACGGAGAGATGGCCGAGTGGCTGAAGGCGGCGGTTTGCTAAACCGTTATACGGGCTAATACCTGTATCGAGGGTTCGAATCCCTCTCTCTCCGCCATTACTTTGTTATCTGGCACTTACATCGTGGTGATACCTAGACTGATACCACTTCAGCAAAGGGTCACCCATGAACCGCGAGTGCAACCTCACTAAGCGTGTGATGACGCACAACGGGCTTCGGTACTGCCCCGTGCCGTATCAAACCGGATATGGTTCTCGTCAATGGCGCGCCGGAGCGCCATCCTGAAAGCGCGTATTACCTCGAATGGCGCGAAGGCAGCAAGCGGAAGCGTCTATCAGTCGGATAGACCCCGGGGACGCCGCGGCGCGGCGTCTCCGCAAGGAAGCCGAACTGAACGCGAAGAACAACGGCGTCGCTGTGGCCGCGCCGGAATCAACCAACGGACGCCGGCCGCTCGGCGCCGCGATTGCGGACTATCTCGAAGAAATCAAACTCGGCCGGAAGGATAAGACTTATGTGGCGTATGACCTCTCGCTGAGGTACTTCGCTGAGTCCTGCTCAAAGATTTTCGTGGATGAGATCGAACGCAAAGACCTGCTCAAATTTGCGGCATTCCTCCGCGATGAGAAGGAACAAGCGCCGCGTACGTGTTGGAACAAGTTCGCAAACATCATGTCTTTTTTGAAGGCACAAGGTGTGCGTGGTTTGGTCGGGAAGAATGACTGGCCGCGATTCGTGGAAGAGGAACCTGATATCTACGAGAAAGAAGAACTAGAGGAGCTGTTCACGGCGTGTAGTGCCGATGAGCGGCTTTGGTTTCAGTTCTTTCTCATGACAGGAATGCGCGAGCAGGAGGTGATGTACACCTACTGGTCAGACGTTAATTTCAAAGCGAACATACTGCGCGTTACCCACAAGCCAGACCGTGGATGGACGCCCAAGACGTACAAAGAACGCGAGATTCCAATCCCGAAGAAATTAGTGGAAGACCTGAAGGTCTGGAAGGGGAAGTGCGATAAGGAGTGCCCCTTGGTTTTTCCGACCGCAGGCTGTCAGCCAAAGCTGGACTTCTTGGACTCCCTGAAGGCGGCAGCTGAACGCGCAGACCTCGAGAAGGAAAATTTTTGGCTTCACAAATTCCGCGCGACATTTGCCACCTGGAGCTTATGGGCTGGCGTTGATCTACGAACTGTGCAACAGTGGCTTGGTCACACTGACATGGAGTCGACCATGCGATATCTAAAGCCTGCAAGAAATCAAGTGGTGCGCGACAAAGTGAATGAAATTTTTGCCTGAGATGTCACGGCTTTCGATTCAGCGCCTGTCAACAGCAGACGTGGCCATAGGCCGTCTTCTCGGATGATTCCGCACACAGTTGGCACACTCGGTCGTGAATCTCGTTTCGGGGTCCACCTGGGAAGGGCCCTTTACCGTGCTAGGCGCGTTTTCCGGAAGTGACCATTGACGACAGGATCGAAGCGCATAGGCCTGTTTTCGCGAGATGAAACTTTAGCCGGGCACTATGAGGACCGAAGGTGCGATAACATCTTCAGACGTTCAAAATTATTCACCGCCAGAACCGAACCTTCAGCAGCCCCCAACGCCTCTCTCAAGCATGGAATCCCGAACTCGGGGGAAGGAACTCGATACGTCCAACCAAACCCTGCTGGTCCTTCTCGCGCAAACCGGCGATAGGACTGCACTCGAGCAACTCCTCCATGAGACATATGCACCCTTGCGGCGCTATGTCACCGGCCTAGTAGGCGCTGCCCTCGCCGACGACGTTCTCCAGGAGACTTCGCTACAGATCTTCCGCAAACTCCGCTTCCTGCGCGAGCCCACGGTCTTCCGACCCTGGACCTTCCGGATCGCTTCGCGTATTGCTTTCTCGCATCTTAAAAATGCTCACCGCTGGCAGCCCCTCGACGATGCACCACCCGAACATCTCACCACTTTCGATCACGCTCTTGGCGAGCCAGCCGACGAGTCCTTCCTGGCGCTACTCGACCATGTCTCGCCCGCCAGCCGAGCCGTACTCTTGCTCCGCTATCAGCAAGACCTCACACTCGAAGAAACTGCCGCGGTTTTAGAAATTCCGATCGGTACCGCCAAGTCGCGACTTCATTACGGAATCACCTCTCTTCGCAAAATCCTAACCTCCGAAAGGAACCACTATGAGCCCCGAACACGAGCAACCTAATTCCGAAAGGACCAACGCGGAACTCGCCTTCGTCCAGCAAGCCCTCGCAGCCGCCGACAGATCCGAGCGCTCCTCGCGCATTATCGTTGGAATGCTCTCCATTCTTGCCGTCGTGGTCTTCATCTGGATGCACGTCCACATGTTCCCGCCAGAAACCCTGGGCGGACTTCTGCATTCACTCCTGCGCGTCGATCTTTTCTTTCTGGTCCTCGCGTTCGCCATTACGATGTACCTTCGTCAAGTCATAAACAAGAACACTCGCACAATCCTGCGTGCACTGGCAAACATCCGCCAACGCTGATCTGATAACGGCAAAAGGCGGAGCGCCTAGGTCGCCTTTATTGTTCTGGTGCCTGCTTATGCGGAATAATCTACCCCGGAAGTGTAGACCCTGGTGAATGCGCGCGTTAACACCCGCGGCTATCCCCCGGCAGCTGCCACTTCCAGGCAGCGGGCGTACGTTTGGGATCCAGCGGAGAACAGTTCTCGCACACACGCAAGGTCGCAAGGCGAATATTCACTTCTTAACTTAAGGACGGTGGCTTACCGACAGTCAGTCGAAATCACTTCCACAAAGCCGACTTCTCCGGAAAAATCCCTGCCAAGGGCGGAGTTTGACTCAACGCTGCCGCGAATGAGCCTTGGAGGAAGAGTTGTTTTTGTAACCAGTCATCTTCCGCTCTTTTAACTGCATCATCTTCGCCGCTGCATTCCACGCCGACACGCCAATTTACATCCAGTGTCCAAGACTAAAATTCCAGCAGCGCGCGTAACTTGTGAGCGTATCTGCGGCTCGATGTGACCACCGTGCCTTCTGCCAGTACGATGTCACCCGAACTAAACGTGGTCATTTCGGTGTACGCTTATCGTGCGGGGCACTGCACTGGCCCGAATGTTGAGGGTTTGATAGCTTTTGCACTAAGATCAAGCTGTCTCTTGTCTCCCAACGTGGCTGCCCCGACATCTCAGCGACAAGGGTTGGCGTGTATGTCCACTACCCTAAGGAACCACCCAGACGAAAAAATCGTCCCTCTCCGGAACGCAGTCTTCTGCCTTGATTGCGAGGTCATCAGCAACAGCCACGGTGATGAATGTCCCTCTTGCAGAAGCCGGTCAGTTGTCGCCCTTGCTCGCATGCTGGGCGGTAGTTTGCTCGCGAATCGAACGCAACGGCGTGGAAGCGTGTTTGACATCACGATTGCAGTCGAATTGCATCAGGTGAATGGCAAAGACTTGAGTACTATCGTTGAGAGGTTGACCGGTGTGATTGGCCCGCACCTCGCAGAGGACAGTGCGAGCTTTCACATCGGCGTGAAGCCGACAGTGGACACACTCCATCTACAGGGCTCGCTCAGCTTCCCGAAACGAGACGCCGCATGAAATCCTTTTCAGTCCAAGTCGACGAGTTTTGGGATAAGAGAATTTCTGGAAGCAGAACGCCCGAGCACCCGCGAGGTTTAGTGAAGTCCCTCAATGACGTTTCGGGTGTGGACTCAGAGGCGCGAGATCGGCGTGCATATTAATAACGCGCTCGTGGACGCCGTGTGCCTCTCAAAAGATGAGCTGCAACAACAGAGTGAGACGTTTGGCTCAAACGGCCGGATGTTGTTAGCCTCATCCGCTTTGACCTGAATACTGGAGAGTTGCGCCGTGGGATTGGCCGGAATGACTCCAGCGTCATAGCAGAATCACGATGACCGGTTCCTTCAGACTGGGCTGTGTTACGCGCGACATGGGCCGACTCAAGATGGAGTCGGCTACCTTGAACCGAAAGGCGAGAAAAGTCTCTCACTTCGGCAAACCTATGTGCCGACACTCAAAAGACTATTCGAGCAGGCTGCGTGGACTGCATTTCTCGGGGTCAACATATTGTAGAGAGCGGGGTAATTGGTGTGATGGCTAACGCCGTGCTCGGGACCGGTGAGCGTTTGCGGACGCTCAAGTTCCTGTTTGCCCGACCATCCACGCGTAGACCAAAGCGGGGCCGTTCTGATGCAGAGTACCTCATTTACCGACCGAACGTTTATCGACTGTGCGTCACGTGGAATAGTTTCATAACCTCAGCATTGGGCACTGCCTGATAGAGGACGTACTTCGCGCCATTGCTTTGGACGACGTCAACCTGTTTCCTTCTCGCCCCCTGCTGAATTTCCACTGTTTCCCACTCATCGGGGACATTAGTCTTGAGAGTTAATGGCAGATCGTAACTTACGCTCGTAAGATCGCTGCGAAGCACGACCGAGATTATTTCGCCATCTCTGTATGAGTTGACCGTGCCGTGTTGCCGCTCACGAAGGTATTTCGCGACATCCTGAAATGTTGCAACCCACAAATTCTGCTCTTTTGATTTGAGGTACCAAAAGTAATTCTTCAGGTCAGCACTGGTCTTCGGTTTCCACCCAATTCCATCCACGCCGTGAAACACAAGCACCAGCCAGATATTGCCCTGTGCTGCGGTTTTGTCGACCCAGGACTTCATCAGCTCCATCGGCGTTTCTGTCAGTGGTCCTCGCTGCCATCGGACATATTCTTTGCGGGAAGTTGCAGGGTCCATGTTGTTCGAGCGATCCAGATCATCGACATCTGAATCGGGCATGTAATTGCGAGCGAGTTGGTACCGCAGCAGGGCGGCCTGCACAGCACGGCCGTTTTCCGTGCCGTAAGGACATTCGACAGAGAACGTGTGCCTGAAGCCGAGCTGGTCACGAATCTCCTTGCGGCTCATTTCGAGTTCGTATACGAGGTTGGCATCATCAAGGACAGCCATGCGCGGATGCGTGACGGTGTGGCTGGCAAATTCGTAACCACGGTCTGCAAGGGCACGCAGTTCATCCCAGGTGATGTGCTTGCCCTTCTCAGAGGGATTGTCATGAGTCTCTGCGGCTGGAAAGGCGCCTTTTCGCACTTTTTCGTAGCCTTCGTCCAACACACGATAAGCCTCTTCTGCATTCTTGCCCTCGTCGTACAATGCTCCAGCACGGATGTGGTACTCAATCGTTCCCTTGTAACCCAAGAAACCGATCGCTGAGGCACGTTCGAAGAAGTTGTCCTTATTTGTAGGAATATTGGCTGTTTCTGCGATGATCGCTTTCGTCGGGCGGCCAACGAATGTGCCGTGGTAGCGCGAGCCTGAGATCTCTCCTGTGATGATGAAAAAAGTGGCGGGAAGGCCGAAATGGTCCATGATCGGCACTGCTACTCGGAACTGATTAATTGAACCATCGTCATAGGTGAGCGACACTGCTCCATTTTTGCCGTCTTGCCATTTTGTAATCTCCGTCTTACCGACTTGGCCGACTGCGAAACAAGCGGTAACAACTATTGCGGCGATCAAGGTCACTACATTAAGCAGCTTCATCATGCCTCCACGACATCGTACTAGCTCACAAGTGGCTGAGCATAGGCGATAGAGTTGAAAAAACCAACCGGACCTGCTTCTTTCAAGCAAATAATCTCGCGTGCGCGCTAACCGATGCGCTAGGGGCGGTTGCAGGTCAGGCAAGCGTGCGTTCGACACGATGATTGATGAAGAAGATCAACATCGCCGCCATGGAGGCAATCGCACTGAATTTACGTGAACACGCCGTTAGGCCTTATCACTCCGAACCATGGGGAGATTGGAACTCATTCACTCAGATGAACGTGATTTGCGCTGCCCAGAGTTGTGATGACGGGTCAGCGCGCCCTCCACAATGGTGCGACTGCGACGGGCGTTATGCTGATCTTTGAAGTAACGGAAAAAACTGACCCTCGATCTTTTCTCCCGATGGAATTACAGCTACGCCGTGAAGCAGCGGCTCGTTTGTGGCAGAGCGCACACCATCGCGCATCACATTGACTACTGTCGCCCGGCGGGCCCGGGCGGAATGATTGGCAAATGATCCGTGCACCAGACGCGGATGGTGAATTGACGCTTCACCTTTTTTGAGCTCAACCGCAACCGCGGCATCAAACTGCTGGCGCTGCTCAGGATTCAAGACGGTGCAGATCGCGTCCGTATCCCCAGCCAATCCCGTTATCGGCAGAACGGGCCAATGATGGCTTCCCGGAATGTACTGCAGGCATCCGTTCTCGCGGGTTGAGTCGTCGAGACCGATCCAGCACGTAAGATGCGCAAGCGGTTGCGTACGAGTCCAATATGAATAGTCTTGATGCCAGGCGACGGCGCCTCCGCGATGCGCTGGCTTACAGAAAAGCTGGTCATGCCAAAACCGCACGGGTCCGCCGAGCAACTGTGATGCT
>DATJHT010000185.1:0-6499 GCA_035493765.1 Terriglobales bacterium | reverse complement strand
GATTACATTCGGGCGAGTCATTCCTTTGAGCACATCACGCGTCCTCATGAAACCTTGGATGAGATTCACCGGTTACTGAAACCAAGTGGAGAATTGCTCTTGGCTGTTCCAAATATTAAAAGCCTGAGTGCGCGTTTGTTTGGGCCCAACTGGTATCACCTCTGCCCACCTGTTCACGCCTTCAATTACTCTACAGGAACCCTCAGTCGTATTTTGGCAATCCACAATTTTCAGGTGACTAATATGATTTTCAACTCGCACTACGCGGGCCTCCTGGGGAGCCTTCAGATTTGGCTGAATCGAAAAAGCTGCAGAAACTCGTTCGAAGGATCGTTTTTCAATAATCGTGGATTGCGAGTCTTGTGCGGTTGGGTGGAAAATTTGACCGATTTCTTAGGTTTGGGCGACATGATCGAGATAACGGCAGTGAAGAAATCTACACGTGTCATGGCCAGAGCCGCATAAAGTGGTTGCAATCCGTTTTGCAATCCATTTGATCGTCCTATCGGCGCTTTCCCTAGACTTATGTGCCATCCGTAGCCTTGCATGTGTTGAGTTTACGTTCCAGAGCGGATTCGAATCCCTCTCTCTCCGCCATTACTTTTGCAGACTGCCTGCAATTTACTATTCGCCCATTTTCGGATTTGGTGGTTCCCGCACTCCGCGGATAGCTAGCCCTGAGCGTTTGAAGCGGAGGGGCCTACTTTCGTTACACAATGAATGCCAATAAGGTTCGGCTTACTCACCGGAATCCCTCATTAATGGTTGTACCGTTCACCTGCTGACCGAACACTTGCTGTAAACCAACCGAGAGGCATCACGATTTAAGCAGGCTGCTCACATACGAAGGTGTAAGCGGAAGTCGGCGCGGGTGCACGCCGGTGGCGTCGAACAATGCGGCCGCCACGGCGGGTGGAACCATAGCGTTGGCCGCCTCAGAGCCACCGCCAAAGCCTTTGTCATCGCGTGAAATCTGCACGACTTTAATTTCCGGCATCTCGCCCATGGTAAGGATTTTGTAGCTGCTCCAGTTCGTGCTCGTCACCCTGGAATTGTCGAACGTCACTTCTTCCTTTAGCGCTTCGCTGAGTCCCATTACCACGCCACTCTTCATGCAACGGTCCAGTTGCCGCGGGTTGATGATCTTTCCCGGCTCGCAACCGAGTGTGAACTTCGTCACTTTTATTGCTCCAGTGCCCGGCAATACGGAAACTTCGGCGATCCCAACCCAATATGCATTCGAACGAACCATGATGCAGACGCCGCGTCCTGTGATTGGTTTAGATCCGCTGCGGAGCGCGCCGCGATGTGGCGATGGTCTCGTTTCCCAATTCGCTGCTTCCGCGGTCGCTCGGAGCAAATTGATCAGTCGTTCATCCGTCGTGTGTGCCAAGCGATAATCGACGGGATCAGCTCCGGCCGCAGCTGCCGCCTCATTGATGAACGCTTCCAAGGCAAAATTCTGCTGCCGCTGTCCAGGCGTGCGCATAATGTTCCCGCGCAATCCGCCATACGCCGAATCGGCGGCAAGATTCGGCATGCCATACGCCTCTTCCAGCCGGTTCACGATCTTGTCATATGGCCACTCTGTATCTACTGAGTTGCCGGGCTTCGATGCGGCGCAAGGCATGCCGGCCAGCAGCGCTCCAACCGGCCGGGGATCCTCCATCTGAGGCGAATACTGTGCGCTATGTAGCGCCACAATTTTTCCGTCGGCGCCGAGCGAGGCGGCGAAATCGGAAACCCACGCGGGAGAAACGCTTGACCACGCCAGGTCCTCAGGCAGCGTCCACTGGACGCGGACAGGTTTGCGCGCCAGCTGCGACAGAATTGCAGCGTCGGCTTCGGCACCATCGCCACCGAACGTTGTGCGGCCGTATTGCCCGGAATGTTCCATCCAACGGACGGTTACTTTCTCGACAGGAAGGCCGAGCGCGTAGGCAATCCGCGCGCGCAGTCCCTGAGACTGCGCCGAGTGCGTCCATATCGTGACGGTCCCGTCGCCCTTTACGTCCGCAACTGCGACAAATGGACCGATGGGCGCGTGCCGCACGTATCCTTGTTCATAGGTTGCAGAAATCTTTTTCGCGGAGCTTTGCAGTGCAGCCATAGTCTCAGCGGCTTTGCCCTTGCTCTCGGATGCCTTTTCCCACTGGTGCGCGCGAATGGCTTTGGTTACGTTCTCATGGCCAGGCAGGCCAGACCAATCCGTCCATTTGGTAGTGTCTGCGACGCTCTGCGCCGCTTGGACCGCTTCCCATTCATTCGGAGAAACCACCGCGAGCAAATTTTCCTTGCGAAGGATGGTTGCGTTCGGAAACTGTTTCTTGTCGAGCGTTCCCGCGGAGACCAAAGTTGATCCCAGAGTTGCCGGCCTGACCATTCGCGCGTGCAGCATTCCCGGCAACATCACGTCGCAGCTCCACTTGGTTTTTGCACTTACTTTGTCGGGAATGTGTCCCGCTGGGAAGGATTTCCCGATGACCTTAAAATTCTTTGGGGATTTCATCGGAGGCTCGCCGGTCACGGTTAGTCCGTCGAGCGAAGTCATGCCCACCTCGCCTGCGGGATCGGGCTTTGGCAGGGCGCCTTCGACTGGAATTTTTAACTCAAGATGTTGCCCTTGCACTAATTCACCGTAAGTAATCTTCTTCCCGCCGCCGGCGATTACGCCATCGGTGACGCTGAGCGATGACATTGGGACAGCGAGCTGGGTTGCCGCCAGTCCAAGCAGCGCCTGATATGTGTAGGCTGCGACTTTCCTGACATTACTCATTCCGCTCAGAAATCCAGCGGAATATCCACCGTCCGGTGTGCGGTCGGTGTCGCCCATAATCAAAGTGATCGTCTCTGGGCGAACGTTCAATTCTTCGGCAATTGTCTGCGGGTAATATCCTGTGATTCCAACCCCGGTTTCTGTCCGCCCGGTCCGCGCCACAATGGTGTTGTCGCTGCGAATCTCAAGCCACGATTCAGGCAGCGTCGGGTCAATCGAAGTTGAATTATCCGCGGCGATCGCTCGCGCAGCGAATCGAAGCGGAAGCGCCACCGAAACGAAAAGCGCTCCGCCGGTCGTCACGAAGCCACGCCGAGAAATCGCTGCACCTGAGACGGGAGTCTCATACCGGTCCGTTTTTCCGATCATAGGCTTTCTCCTCTCATAGCCTGCGCGGCGCGCTGGACGGCATCGATGATTGCGGCATAGGTTCCGCAGCGGCAAAGATGAGGTGAGGGCGGAGCATTGGTGAAAGCATCCTTGATCTGTTCAAGTGATGGATTTGGGTTCTTTGAGAGCAACTGGACGGCGACGATCATCATTCCGCTCTGACAATATCCGCATTGCGGCACTTGCTCATCGATCCACGCTTGCTGGACCGGATGCAAAGAGTTTTGTTCCCCGGACGCGCTTGAGCCTTTATGTTCCGCCCACAGCGCGGGCAAGCCCTCGATTGTGGTGATCTGCTTGCCCTCTAGGCCTGAAACCGGAGTAATGCAACTGCGTATTTCTTTGCCATCGAGCAATACGGCACAGGCGCCACACTGTGCCATCCCGCAACCCATCTTCGGTCCGGTCAGCTTAAGCTCATTACGCAACACAAATAACAACGGAGTATCAGGATCAACGCTGATGGTTTGCTTTGCACCGTTCACAAATAACGTCAGTTGGTTCGCCATGTTTCCTCGCACCGGAAATTATGGTCGTGCTCACAAAATAATACTCTCCTCGGTTCGCAGACGCGTGGATTCGAGCGCCTGGTGTGATTGTCACAAAAGTCAGCTCCGGATTTCAGCAGCCGGGTCACTCGATTGAGACATAACAAGAGGAGCAGGTTTCCTCTTAGCGAACCAGCCTTAGTCTGAGGTCGGCATTCGCCGCAGCGTAGGCCGATTTGGGGAAGGAGTCTGAACTCGGTTCTCACGTTTATTGAGCAGGGCCTTCACTTCCTGAAACTCGGAGGTGTCAACTTTGTACTCGGTCTCGGCGGGAAGCAACGAATTAATTTCGTCCTGCGTTTTGGCAATGCGGTCCGCCGTTTGCGGATGGGTAGCGAACGCTCTGGCGACGATCCCAGCCTTGCTCTTCTGCATCGCCCGCACTCTCTCGAAAAATGCGGGAAGGGCTTGTGGATCATAGCCGGCTCGATACATGTATTGAACCCCGTAGAAATCTGCTTCGGACTCGAATTTGCGTGAGAATCTGAGCAGGGTGAAGGGTTTCGCAACAGTCATGGTTTCGTACGCCGCATAAGCGATGGGGCCGCCGATCATGGTCATCGAAAGTGACGCCAATCCCATCAACTGGCCACGCGTGCGGCCGCGGGCGGCATGGCATGCAGCTACATGGGCAATTTCATGCGCCATGACGCCGGCCAATTCGGCTTCGCTGTCGGCCGCCAGGATCAGGCCGGAATCGATATAGAAAAAGCCCCCAGGCAACGCGACAGCATTCACGTCTTCAGAGTCGATGATCTTGATGGTGAAAGGAACTTGCGCGTCGGAGTTGCGAACCAGATTCTGGCCAATTTCATTGATGTAATCTGTGATTTCCGGGTCAGTGATTAGTTTGGCGGTGGCTTCAATACGGTGAGAATATTCCTTGCCGAGGGCGATCTGGCTTTGAAGCGTGTACCAATTGCCAATGCCGCGGCTGCACCCGACATTTCTAATTCCAATCGCGTCAATGTCGCGGGTCCGGTCACGGTGGGCAGTCACTTTCGGTAAAAGCGGCTGGTGAGTTTCTGGGGATCCGCCATTTATTGTTTGGCAAAGCGCGAGCGACGGCAATAGTAGGACAAACCAGCAATACAATCCTGCGCGCGGGAGCCGCATGTTTACTCCACTGGAGGCCCGTAATTGCGAGGGGAACCGAGTGCAGAAAAACTACTCGATGAAGGCCCTCATGGCAAGCCTAAACTGCGGGAAAAATACAGAATCGTGTGGTCATGAGGAATATGAAAAGCCGGCAACTAAGGCAAAGCACCAAGTTTCTTTTGGCGGGGAGCTTCAAAATCTCAAAAGATTGATTCGTCCGAGAATTTGGAACCGATGAGGCAAACTATTTCGGGCTGCTTGCGAGCCGTCCACGGGCGACAAGGACCTCCTGGATCAGGAACAGATCGGTCAGCAAAGCGCGAAGGTGAATAGATGCATTGAGGTTATCGATCAGCTGCGAACTGATCACCGGTTGAGCCAGGACGATTTCGATGGCAGCAAGCGAGTCGCGGGAATCGCTGTCGAGCACTGCGAGGAAGCGCTGATACCTATCGAGTGAATCGACTCCCGCCTGCGTCAAAGCATCAGAGCAGCTTTCTACGAGACCATCCAGAGCGGCGACTGCACGAGAGAGAAACCGATGGACTTCACTTCCCTCTTCGCCTGTCACCCCTTGCCCCGCATAAGCGAGCATGAATTCATAGGACTCTTCGATGGCGTCGGAGCGATCGAGAAAATCAGTCACCATCGGCGGCGCCTCGCTGTGCGTTAGGCGAAGGATTGACGGTCCACCGAGCGGGGTCATGCTCTTTTAAATAGAATTCGCGGCTCATGGTGCCGATGAGCATACCGGCTGTGATGGGCAACTTCTCCGGGCGGACGGCGAAGTAGATGTGTGTAATGACAAGTGTGATAAATCCCACTCCGGCAAACCCGTGAAGCACGTACATCAAGCCCCAGGTCATGTCGCCGAACAGATAAGGATCGCGCGGGAAGAGGAAGGTGCGGACCCGGAACATCATGCAGATGCCCGTCGCGACTACTGCAAGCCCGCTGATCATGACTGCGCCATGATACAGCTTGTTCTCGAGTGGATACTTGGCGAACTTTCGCGGCAGCCCGGCCGGTTTGCCGAAGAAACGAAGCGTACGTTTCCACGCGTCTTGGAGGTCGGTGCGGTCCGGCCAGATCGACCAAAAATCCAGAAAGAAGCTGGCGTGAACGATGTGAAAGAGAATTGAAATAGTCAGAATTACTCCGGCAATCCAGTGATAGGCCACCCAATCGAACTGGACGCCGAGTTTGGGCAAGAATGCTGTGACCAGGAGCGTAAGCATGGATGCGGCCATCACCCAATGAAATATCCGCGCCGTGAGTGAGTGTCGTGGAATGCGCGCGGGTAAATGGGCAGTACTGGCAGCGGAAGCATCTGCCACAAATACTTTTTCCTTGGCGAAATAACGCATGTAGATCGCGTGCACCACGAGGAACAACAACCCCGCAATGACGGCTACCCAGATCAGGAACCAGGCGATGTGAATAGGAACATTCTGCCCGAGAGGACTCGTTGCCCATTGAATCAGGCCCATGACGCCTCCTGCACGCCCGTGATCGAGCGCTTGACGAGGTTGCGCATCAGCGGAATTTTGTAGGCGTTGAATTGGAGAGGAACAGCGCCTTGCACCGCCAGCTTGCCCGCCATTTCCGCAGTCGTCGCCTCTCGAGCGTGGCCGCGAATGGCATCTTCAACTGATTTCAAACGAAGCGGGCGCGCGGCTGCGGCGTT
>DATJHT010000184.1:0-5480 GCA_035493765.1 Terriglobales bacterium | reverse complement strand
TCGACGGCGCAGATTTCGCCAACGAATCCGAGATCGTAACCCTTGGTCTCTTTCTTGCGCGCGCGGAATGTCATGCCATCGCCGCCACAAAAACCGACCGCGGGCAATCCGGCCTTGACCACAGCAGCCACAACTTTCTTGTTTACCATTCCGGCAAGCACCATAAGCGCAACATCGCGTGTTTCGGCGTCGGTGATACGCAGGCCATTGATGAAGTCGCTCTGCTTGCCAAGCAGCTTCAACGTGCGCGTTAAAGCCGTGCCACCGCCGTGTACGACGGCGACTTTGTGACCGTCTTTTGCCAGATCAACCACTGACCGCGCACACTTGTGCAGTGTCGCTTCATCCTCGAGCGCCACACCGCCGATTTTGATTACGATTTTCACAGCAGCCCCGCTTCTTCGGACAAACCGAACATCAAATTCATGTTCTGCACTGCCTGTCCCGCCGCACCTTTGATCAAGTTGTCCTCGCATGAGACGATCACCAGTCGCTGCCCGTCGGGCGCGAGGCAGAAACCCAGGTCGCAGTAGTTCGTGTGCAGGGAGAATTGAATCTCCGGCAGCTTCGGAGTCTGAAACACGCGCACGAACTTTTTCCCCTTGTAGAAATCCCGATAGACCCTTTCAATTTCCGCGCCCGTCGTTGGCTGCTTCAGATTCACGTAAATCGTGGATAGGATTCCTCTCGGAATCGGTAGCAGGTGGGGCGTGAACGTGATTTCATTCGTGCGCAAATGCAGCTGCTCGGCAATCTCTCCGAGATGGCGATGAGTAAATACGCCGTAAGCAGACAGATTGTCAGCGACCGATACGAAGTGTGTGCGTGACGTGGGCTCTTTGCCGGCGCCGGAGACGCCGGATTTTGAGTCGGCAATAATTCCCTTCTCAATATCTGCCAGCCCGGCCTTGAGCACCGGCGCCAGCCCGAGAATCACAGTGGTGGCATAACAGCCGGGATTTGCGACAACGCTTGCATTAGAAATTTTGTCGGCATTCAATTCCGGCAACCCGTACACCGCGCTTTCGGTAAGCTGCGCCGCGGTCACCGAATCTTCATCTTTGAATCCGTAGATGGCGCGATGCTCCGCCTGTTTCAATCTCCATGCTCCGCTGAGGTCAATCACCCGAATGCGGCTGGCCACGGCTTCGGGAACGAGTGTGCGTGAAACATCATGCGGGGTGGCCAGAAATAGCAACTCGACACCTTGCGTCTTCAGCGCTTCCCAAGCCAGCGGCTCGAGTGGATAGCTTCCGTTGCCGGAGAGCGCGGGAAAGATATCGGCGAGATTGACGTGCCCATTCCCGGAATCAGCCGATCTCCGCAACAGTACCGGTTTCTCCAGCTCCGGATGGCGCAGCAAAAGCCGCGTCAATTCCAGACCGGAATAGCCGGTCGCTCCCAGCACCGCGACTTTGAGTTTTGCCGACATCAGGCAAGCATTTCCTGTATGCGGCCCGCGAGGCGCCCGGCCGCGCGCTTGTCCTGGCAAACGATCAGAATAGTGTCATCTCCAGCGATAGTACCGATCGCCTCCGGCCAATTTTCTTCATCGAGGGCGGCGGCCACCGGCTGTGCGCTGCCGATACTGGTTTTAGTTACAAGAAGATTTTCCGCAGCGCGCACGCTGGTAACGAATTCGCGCACCAGCCGGCCGACAGAAGGCAGATCGGTCTCGCCGTCCGCTTCCCTGCCTGGCAAGGAATATCCGCCTGCGGATTTCACCAGGCCCAACTCGCGGATGTCGCGTGAAAGCGTGGCCTGACCGGCATCGAGCCCGCGCCGGTGCAGGAGCTTCTGCAGCTCCTCCTGGCTTGCGACCGGACCCTCGTCCAGCAGGTCGAGAATCGCTTTTTGTCGTGACAGCTTGCTCATGGATAAATATTCATCACTACGAATAATTATTCATTTATTGTAAAGCAATGGCCGGGGGTGTCAAGTAGAAATCGCGGGAAGAACGATTGTTTTCAGGTGACTAGGACGGGGTCGAACGCCTACTTTCACCATTCACTCCGCAAAAGCCCGCCAGAAAAGACACAAGCTCGAATTCTGCAATACTGGGACAATGTCCTACGTCCCCATCCGCATCGTTTCACTCCAACCGAGCGCAAGCGTGATCCTGCGTGACCTCGGTCAACTGGAGCGGATGGCAGGATGCACGAAGTATTGCGTCGAAGTCTGCCCCGAAATTATGGGACGGAACATCGCGATCGTCGCTGACTCGTGGACAGCACAGTCGAAACAGATATCCGAGATCAAACCCGACCTGGTCATCGCATCAGTTCCCTACCAGGAGAAAGCCATTGCCGAGATTATGAAGTCGGGCGCGCGGTTTCTGGGGCTTGCGCCGAAGTCGCTCGCGGACATCTATGGCGACATCGCAGTAATCGCCGGCGTGATGGATGCACGCGATCGGGGACGGCTGGTAATTGCAGGCATGCAAAGCGCAATTGAAGAAGTGCATTCAAAGGCAAGCTCATTGCCCCGCCCAAGAGTCTTTTGCGAAGAATGGGGGAAGCCGCTGATCGCCTCGCAAGGCTGGGTAGCGGAACTGGTGGACGCGGCGGGTGGGGAATTCGTTGGAACACCCGGAGCACAAACGACGGCCGCGGCCGTCGAGGCAGCGGGACCGGACACATTGATAGCTGCATGGTGCGGCGCTGGCGACCGTGTACCGCTCGCAAGGATCATTCGACAACGCGGCTGGAAAAATTTGCCCGCCGTAAGAAATAGACGAGTGTGTTGCATTCGGGATGAATATCTGAACACGCCCGCGCCAACTCTGGTGCAAGGATTGCATGCACTAGCGGCTGCAATTCATCCTGACCATTTTCCACAGGCGCACGGACTACGATGGATGGAAGATTAATTTTGTAATTAGCAACTAGGAAGTCGAATCGCAGTCCGTCGCTCACTGTACATACTTGCGAACCGGCCGAGGCCCAGTGAAAAGAGTTGTAGCTGCTCTGATCTGGAAAGACGGAAAGATACTGATTTGCCAGCGTACCCGGCATCAGCCGATGCCGCTCAAATGGGAATTCCCCGGCGGGAAAATTGAAGAAGGCGAGCAGCCGCGCGATGCGCTGCGCCGCGAACTGGATGAAGAGTTAGGAATCGCAGCTGTCGTTGGCGACGAGGTCGAGCGCATTCATCACCAGTATCCAAGCGGAAACTCTGTAGAGCTGCGCTTCTTTGATGTGCACTCATACTCGGGGCGGTTGGAGAACCGAATTTTCAAACAGATCGTATGGGCCCTGCCTTCCGATTTATCGACATACGACTTCCTTGAAGCCGACCTCGCGCTGGTTGCGAAACTTTCAAAGAATGGTTCGACGAATCCGCAGACTGATTGCCGCTAAGACACCGCAGCAATTCAACTTCTTGAACGAACGACTATAGCGGGCCGCCCGTCGGCATGATTGCCAGCTCTTCAACCGTGCTTTCCGCCGGAAGCTTCAACGCTGAAACCAGGGCTTCGGCGACGGTTTCAGGGCGAATCATCTTGTGACGCGGCGCTTCCGGCCATAGCGTTTCCCAGATCGGAGTGTCGGTGGAACCCGGCAGCACTGCGATAACCCGGATTCCCTGCTGTCGAAGCTCTTCCCGTAAGGTATTGGTGAAGCCGAGTGCGCCAAACTTCGACGCATTGTAGGCCGCGAGATTGGGAAACGCGCGTTTGGCCGACATCGAAAGAATGTTTGCGATGGCGCTACCCCGCTTCATCAGCGGAAGCGCCGCCTGCGTCACCAGAAACGTCCCGGTCAGGTTAGTCGCGATGACGTCGCTCCATTCTTTGATCGTGATTTCCCGAGTCGGTTTAAATGCATGCGCGATTCCGGCGCTATTGACCAGGATGTCGAGCCTTTTGAACTTGCGAGTGACCGCAGTAAACATGCGTTTTACGGTGGCAGGATCGCGAACATCGCAGGCGAAGGCTGTAATCTTCGTTTTTTTAGATAGCTCTTTGGCGGCGAGGTTCAGACGGGATTGGTTACGTCCGCAGATAATCAGCTTGCAACCCTCATCCGCGAGAGCCTGGGCGATTGCGAGACCGATGCCCTGCGATCCGCCGCTGATGAGAGCAAGTTTTCCGTGGAGCGACAAGAAACGATTTTAAACCGTCATGATCGACGAAAAAATTAGAATTCGCCCCTATTGCCGCGATAGGGGGCGGACGACCGATGGGTGTTACACTCCGTTTGGCCGCTGCCGAATCAGTGACAGGAATTCCTGCCGCGTTTCCTGCTCTTCGCGGAAACAACCAAGCATTGAGGACGTAACCGCGGCGGAATGCTGTTTTTCAACACCGCGCATCATCATGCAGAGATGGCGGGCTTCGATCACTACGCCCACGCCTTGCGGCTGGATCACTTTCTGTATCGTCTCGGCGATTTGGGTGGTAAGGCGCTCCTGAATCTGCAGGCGCCGCGAAAATATTTCGATCAGCCGTGGAATCTTGCTGAGCCCGATGACTTTGCCGTTTGGAATATACGCCACGTGCACCTTGCCGAAGAACGGCAGCATATGGTGCTCGCACTGACTGAACATTTCGACGTCTTTCACAATCACCATTTCGTCATAGGTGACAGTGAACAGCGCCTTCTTTAGCATGACCTCGGGGTCTTCGCTGTATCCCTTGGTGAGGAACTGAAACGCTTTCTGCACGCGCTCCGGTGTACGCACCAGGCCTTCGCGCTCAGGATCTTCACCTAGTCGGACAAGCATCTCGCGCACGAGATCCTCGAAGGTCGCTGAGGTAAGGGTCGGAGTTTCGGTTTTTCCAGCCATTAGCTCTTAGCCATTAGCTTCCAGCCTGAATCACAGTGGACCCTACTCGAAGTTAAACGCTAACAGCTAAGCCCTGATTTCAAACGAGTTCATCATCGTTTCTTCCAGCCGCACCTTTTCAAGATGTGCCGAGGTGAAGTTTCGCTTCAAAATGTCGTAAATGACGGTACAAAGGTTTTCCGTCGTCGGAACGGCGTCTCGAAATTCCACACACATATTTAGATTTTCCAGATCGAATCTGGTTACAACAGTGCGCTGCACACACTCATCGAGATCGGCGAGGTTGCAAACCATCCCATTTGTGTCCACCTGGCCGCTGACCGTGACCTCAAGAACATAGTTGTGCCCATGTCCGTGGGGATTATTGCACTTGCCGTAAGTGGCGCGATTCTCTTCCTCCGACATGTGCTCGCTGTGCAGGCGATGAGATGCCGAGAAGCGGTAGCGGCGATGGAGATGGGCCTTCATAATTCAGCTTCTAGCTTCTAGCTCTTAACCCGGACCCAAATGTCCGTAGCCGTCCGCAAATTCTCTCTGAAAACTCCGCGCATCTGTCGCGATCTCCATACCCTCAGACATCAGTGGCTCGAATTACAAACCCAAAAGCTAAAAGCGATAAGCTAGGAGCTCTCCCCATAGAAATCTACGAACAGGTCGTGGTTCTCATACACCCTCACTTGATGCAGCTTGGC
>DATJHT010000183.1:0-30009 GCA_035493765.1 Terriglobales bacterium | reverse complement strand
ATGCTCTGGCCCGGAGGCGTGCTGCAAGATGAAGTCGAAGTCGCTGCCAACAAACAACAAGATTTTTTGGAGCTTGATCGGCGCGGAAGCTCCTGCCCAACGCTATTTGTCTGGGATGGCACGCGATATCAACTCGTCTCCGACCTCCTCGGCGCAGGCGTCATTGGACACTGGGTTGGTCCAAACGAACGCAATATTCCGCGCCCAACAGAGTGGGTAAAGATCGATCCGAATGTAATGAAAGAAAAAGCTGAGGGTGCCCCGCTTCTCCCCGACTTTGGGAGAAGTGGGAAGGGGCCACTCAGCTTCCGCTTGATGGAGCCCATGGAGGAAGTCGTTTATCTCGATGCAGTCAAGCTGGTCGCTGTTGACCATCCCGCCAACGAAGACGTTTATCCCAACGAATATTTCGCCAGCAATCCGCCGTATCCTGAGTTCAAAGTCGTAACCAGTCGCAACGCAAGACCACCCGCTGGCGCGTGGGACGACAAGGGCAACAACCTTCTGCCCGATCTGCTCGCGCACAAATACGTGGGCAACTTTGATCTGCTTCCGTTCAAAGGCTTCACTAAGCCGCATAGCTTGATTCTTGACTTGGGCGAGCCTTATCGCGGTGGGCCGTTGCGCCTGCTGATGCATGGTGAGATCGAGTACTTCACCGCGACCGGGATGTACGCGGCTTCGCAGGCTGGGATCGAAGCGACGGCACCGTATGTTGAAGCTGAGATACCTCGTGTCGGGACAGCTGCCCTCACTCCTCCGGCGGAGCATAGCTCCAGAAAATCCCACGGCAAATGGCTTCGTGTCTCCGACGACATCGGCTTCCCCGCGGGCCTGCCCAAAACCATCACTGCCGATCTTAGCGGAAAATTGCCGATCGGCACCACGCGCATTCGCGTCACCACGAATTTACAAATCTACTGGGATAGCATTCTCATCGACCGCAGCTCGCAGAACAAGGATTTCAAGCTCAACCAGGTTCCGCTCACGAAGGCCGCGCTCGGATTCCACGGATATCCGCGGCAGATCGAGGACTTGCCACCGGGCAATGTGAAATACGTTTACGAGCAGGTCAGCCGCAGCGGCCCGTATGCTCGCCAAGCCGGAGAGTATACGCGCTACGGTGACGTTTTGCCGCTGCTGACATCCTTCGACGACAAACTCGCAGTCTTTGGTTCTGGCGAAGAAGTGCAGCTTGAGTTCGATCCGGCGAAACTGCCCTTGCTTCCCAAGGGCTGGACCCGCGACTATTTCTTCCAGGCCGACGGCTATGAAAAAGACATGGATTTTTACGCCGCCGACGGCAATACCGTCGAACCGTTGCCGTTCAAACAAATGGGGAAATATCCGTATGCAGGGAACTTGTTTCCGTCAGATCGGGAGCATATCGAGTACATGCTGAAATACAACACTCGTTTTGTCTCCGGAAACGAGCCGCAGAGTTACACATATGAATATGCGAAGCCCATAAAATAACTTCTTTCCTAAGGACTTTTAGCTGTTGTCATCTGCGGGACCCATGCCGCTTCACGGCGGACCTCCACTGCACGCTTTACGTGCATGATGCGGGTTGGGCAGCAGCTTCTTTCCTCCTGTTTTATAATTGGTTTTCCGCTCACATCTGGAGTTTTCAACTACATGATTCGATTTCTGCAGGAATCCGGCGCGTTCAAAAAGTACTTCCTGGGCGCAATCCTCATCGTCATTTGCATTTCCATGGCCTGGTACCTGGTGCCGAGTTTCACCGGACAGACTCTCGGGGTCAGTTCAGCTCCGACCGTAGCCACAGTCTCCGGCGAAGACGTCACGATTGCTGAGGTCCAGCGTACGGCGCAACGAATGCTTGAGCAACAATATCCCCGGGCCAGCGCTCAAGCTTCCATGTTGCTGCCATATTTTGCCAACCCAGCTACGCAGCAGTTGATCAATGAAAAGGTGCTGCTGGCTGAAGCCAACCGCATGGGACTCCGAGCCTCGGATGATGACGTTCGCGAATTTCTGCATCGTGGACAATTGGGCGAAACACTTTTTCCCGGTGGGACCTTCATCGGCCAGGAGGGTTATAAGGATTTTGCCTCGCGCCTGGGTTTCACCGTTCCTCAACTCGAACAGGCCGTCAAAGACGACATTGTCTCGAACAAGCTGCGGGCCGTCGTAGCCTCCACTGCATCGGTGTCCGACGCCGAAGTCAAGAAGCAGTTTGAGAAGCAGAATACGAAGGTCAAGTTCGATTACGCATTCATTAAGAAAGACGACATTCTAAAGGCGATCAAGCCTGCCGATTCTGAGTTGAAGGCCTACTATGATCGCAACAAGCAGACCTACGTCAACTCGATTCCCGAGAGGCGCCAACTTAAGTACGTCGTGCTCGACACGGCGAAGCTGCAGGCCCAGACTCAGGTTACTCAGCAGGATCTGCAAAGCTATTATGATCAGCGCCGCGATCAATACCGTGTCCCGGAGCAGATCAACGTCAGGCAGATTTTGATCAAGAAGCCGCTGCCAGGAGCGGACGGCAAAGTTGATCAAAAAGCTGTTGAGCAGGCCCACGCCAAGGCAGATGACCTGTTGAAGCAATTGAAATCTGGTGCGAATTTTGCCGACCTCGCGAAGAAGAATTCTGAAGACACCGAGACCGCAAAAAACGGCGGATCGCTCGGCTGGGTCCAGCCGGATGCGTTTCCGGTTGAGTCGGTGTCGAAGGCGGTGGCGTCATTAAGCAAGGGCGCGACCAGCGACGTGATTGACGCCGGCTACGCCTACGTGATCTTGCATCTCGACGACAAGCAGGACGCCCATGTCAAGTCGCTGGATGAGGTGAAATCGCAGATCGAGCCGCTCATCAAGCAGCAGAAGGCGGCACAGGCGGCGCAAAGCCAGGCGGATCAATTGTTGGCCGATGCGAAAAATGGCGGCTTGGAAAAAGCAGCGACGGCAAAGGGCCTGCAGGTCATCAGCACGGACTTTGTAACCAGCAAGGATGTTCTTCCTGGGATTGGTAGTGACCAGCAGTTCACGACTGCAGCATTCAGCCAGCCGGCGAATGCACCTCCCGAGGAAGTGCCACTGCATTCCGGGTATGCAATTTATCAGGTGACCGCGGTTAAGCCGCCGGCAACCCCAACCTTCGAAGAAATCCGCGCCCGGGTGGAATCGGAATTCAAGAACGAACGTGCAGCTCAGGACCTACAGCAGAAAACACAAGAGCTCAGTGATCGGGCAAAAGCCGAGCATGATTTAAAGAAAGCGGCCAAGGAATTGAACGCTCAGTACAAGACCAGCGACTTTGTGCTTCCGGATGCGCAAGTGCCGGACATCGGATCAATGACTGGACCAGCAGCCGTTGCCTTTACTCTCAAGCCCGGCGAAATAAGTGGTCCGATCGATAATGGAAATACTGGGGCGGTTCTCTCGGTAGTCGATCGGCAGGCGCCCACTGATCAGGAGTTCGCCAGCAAGAAGGACCAGATACGCGAGAGCCTGTTACAACAGAAACAGTCGGAAGCGTTTGGGTTGTTTCTGTCTGATCTGCGCCAGTCCATGGAAAAATCCGGCAAAATCAAAATCAACCAAAAAGAGCTCGACGCACTCACGAAGCCAAAATTGGAAGGCAGCTAGATAGCACTCAAGAGCCGGGCAGCCTCTCATTTGGAATTCCGGCATTTCAGCACTTACTTTTCACATTTAGCCGGAGCCGGTTTGCCCGATTGCTGATTACAAGCGTGAGTTCTCACATTCTGATATGACTTTTCCCCGCGCGACTGGCATCCTTCTCCATCCCATTTCCCTGCCTTCCCGCGGAGGTATTGGCGACTTCGGCTCCTCGGCTTACGAATTTCTGGATTTTTTATCGCGAGCGCGCCAGGGCTTGTGGCAAGTGCTGCCGCTCAATCCGCCGGCGAATGGCACGTCTCCTTATTCTTCAACTTCGGCTTTCGCTGGAAACTCCCTTCTGATCAGCCTGGAGCGCTTGGTTGAATACGGCTGGCTGGACTCAGGATCATTGGCATCATTGACGACCAGCGTGGGGAGAATTAACTACGAGCAGGTTAAGCGCGAAAAGTTGCCGTTGATACATCATGCAGCGGAAAACTTCTTACATCGCGCCGATTCCGAGGCACGCAGTCGTTTCGAAAATTTCTGTGCAGAGAATGCCTGGTGGCTGGCGGACTACGTGGCCTTCGATGCTCTTCGCGAACAACACGGAAGGGACTGGAGTCGCTGGCCCGTACAGTTAGCGCGCCGTGATTCCGGTGCGCTCGAAGCGTTTCGACAGAGTACAACGGTCGATCTGGAGCTCCGTCGTGTCATCCAATTCTTCTTCTGGGAGCAATGGCGGGCATTACGCCATCATTGCGCGCAGAAATCCATTCGAATCGTCGGCGACATTGCGATCTTCGTTGATTATGACAGTGCCGATGTTTGGGCGCACCGTGATCTGTTTCGTTTGCGAGAAGATAATCTTCAACCCGAAGTAGTTTCCGGTGTTCCGCCAGACTATTTCAGCGCCAACGGGCAGCGCTGGGGCAATCCACTTTACAACTGGGATGCGATTCGCGCCTCTGGATATTCATGGTGGGTGCAACGCCTGCGCTGGGCGACGCAGACGTGCGACTTCATCCGGCTCGACCACTTTCGCGGATTCGCACAGTTCTGGGAAATTCCTGCCAGCGAACCGACCGCAATCCACGGACGTTGGGTCGATGGTCCTGGCGATGAATTGTTTAACAGGATCGGGCAAGAACTCGGGGGATTGCCTTTTTTTGCCGAAGACCTTGGCCTGATTACTCCCGACGTGGTCGCACTGCGCGATCGCCATGACATCCCGGGAATGGCGGTGCTGCAATTTGCTTTCGGTGATGTAGGCGCTCATGCCTACTTGCCCCACCGCTTAACAGCTAATCGAGTGATCTACTCCGGAACGCACGACAATGACACCACGATCGGCTGGTGGTCTAGCTTGAGCGATAAAGAAAGGGCAGCGGTCCTGGCGTTGATAGGGCCGTGTAAAGACGGACCGAGTTGGGGCTTAATTCGCCTCGCGCAGAGCTCCGCCGCAAATTTTTCTATCGTGCCGTTTCAGGATGTTTTGGGGCTAGGCAGCGAAGCGCGTCTTAACACTCCCAGTACGACCGAAGGAAATTATCATTGGCGATGTCCCGCGGGAGCGTTCAAACCTGAGCTTGCGGAAAAACTGGCCGCGATCGCCGAAGTGACTGACCGCTTGCCCGAAGCTCAGCTAATTCCGGACGACCGCCAGTTTTTTGCCTAGAGCGTCTTCTCAGCTTTATTAGGCGATTCATCTTAGCTGAAACATGTACCTCTGAGTCTCTTGTAAACTTTTTTCAATTGCACCTAAGTAGGTGCCTACCTAGAATCCCTTCAACTTAGGGTCCGCGTTCGCGGGCAATTAACACAAGAGATCCGCTGGAGAGTTAGGAAATGAGAGTTGGAAAGCTCAACCTATTCGTGTGTCTGTCCGCGTTCGCGTTGCCTGCCATGGCAGGTGTGACGGTAAGCAGTCCAACTAACAATTCAACCGTTGGAACCTCAGTTCATTTTGTAGCGACGGCAACATCGCCCAGCTGTTCAAAAGGAGTTTCAGCGGTCGGTATTTACACCTCTCCAGGAAAGTTGGCCTACGTCGTTAACGGCACTAAATTGGACACGTCTCTCACCTTGAGTTCGGGGATTCAATATCCCGTGGTTCAGGAATGGGACAACTGTGGCTGGTCCGCCAGCGTGAAGCTGACAATCACGGTCGGATCGTCTCCCGTCAACCAAGGCTCGGGCTCTGGAAAGACCTTCTACGATCTGCAGAGCCAGAAAGGGTGGACCGGATATGCTTTGCTGCCTCCAAGCTTCGGCATCTGCAGCAGCTGCACTTCAACCGGCTCAAAGACCAGCTGGTCGTGGGTGCAGAATGTCGCTTCGCCGTCGATGGACGGCAAGTCAACCAAGAGCACATATGGAGGCGGAACGGTTCAGTGGGGCGACATTCTCTGGAACAATCACCTGATCGGCGATTTTTCTTCGCAAGGACTGCCGGACTTCAGCAAAACTCTCGTGCCATCACTTCACTATTTCACTTATGACGTTTATTTCTGGATTGGAAACACCAGCGACTCACAAGCTCTTGAATTCGACATCAACCAGTTCGTAAACGGCAAATCTTACATTTGGGGTCATGAGTGCCGAATTGATGGCGGGCACGAATGGGACACCTGGAGCAACCCGGGCCAGCACTGGGTTGCGAGCGGAATTCCCTGTAATCCTAAAAGCAATGCCTGGAACCATCTGAACTTGCAAGTGCAACGTACAACTGATGGTCATTTGCTTTTTCATTCCATTACTTTGAACGGCAATACGGCAGTTCTCGACCGGTATGACAGTCCAACCGCCAGAAACTGGTATGGAATTACTGTCAATTATCAGATTGATGGCGATCGTTACAAAACTCCTTATTCCGTGTATATCGACAAATTCACCTTCTCGGCCAAGTAGGCCAGAAGCCTTCCTCCAAGCGGCACGTCTGAACTGACGGGCCGCTTTTTTGACATACTTTTTGCGAAATACGCGGGGTTCGGCGGAGGCATCCAAGGACTATAATCGGCATGGGTGCTGTATGAGGTTGCGCCGGATTTCCGCTCTTCTACCAGTTGTTCTCATGGTTGCCGCCCTATGCAGGGCTGATACCAAAGAAACCGCTGCCATCACGGAACAGCATCGTGTCGAACTGATTCGAACCTTCAATTCCGATCTGGTTTACATTCGCACGCAGTTTCCCATGGGCAAAGTGGGCCTTACCCTAAAGGACGGAAAGATCTCGCCCAGCGGTGAAAAGTTACAGGAGTTGCTGGCTCTGTGGGGGCCATCGGTCAAGCCGGGCGATCGGGCGATGATCACGAAATTTGATATTCATGGCGATCGCATCCATTTAGAGATCAATGGCGGCCCGGTGCGAAAAACGAAGTGGTATCAGCACATACAGGTCGGAATGAATGGCGGAATGGCATCTCCCGGCGGCGGCCAGAATGACCCGATTAACAATCCGCGCGGGTCCTATGTGGACCTCATTTTTGACCATCACATTCCTGACCTGACGGTCGAGCAGCTCAAGCAAATGCTGTGGCCGGTTTTTGACTTTGACGCGAAATCACCACTGGATGCTTATCTCGAGAGCGTTCCACCAAGAGTTAAGGAGGCGATTAAAGATCACCACGTCCTGGTTGGAATGAACCGTGAAATGGTGATTTACGCCAAAGGGCGTCCAGGAAAGAAGATTCGTGAAAAGCAAGACGACGGAACCGAATACGAAGACTGGATTTATGGTGAGCCTCCACAGGACGTGGACTTTGTCCGCGTAATTGGCGATGAAGTTGTGCGCGTTGAAACGATGAAGATTGACGGCGAGAAGCTTGTACGTACTGAAAAAGAGATTGATCTGGGAGGCCCCACAGTAGCGTCAGCGGCGCAGAAGGAAGAGCATCCGGTAAAGGCGCCGACGCTGCGGCGTCCGGGCGAAGACGCTGAACAAAAGCCGGGAACCAATGCGAGGATGCCGCTTCCGGACACGAGCATGCCGCCGCCTTCCTCTGATCCGCACCCTCAGATTCCGTCGCCTGCTCCGCCGCCTCAATGATTCTTCCAGCCGAGACATTTGGCTGGCGCAATCCTCCGCAATTAAACTGAATATGTGAAGATTGCACTGGGACAGATCAATCCCACAGTTGGCGATTTTGCCGGAAATTCGGCAAAGATCATTCAGTACGCTCAGAGGGCCCGCTCTGCGGGTGCGGGCCTTATCTTGTTCCCCGAACTTTCGATTTGCGGTTATCCCCCGCGGGACCTGGTCGAACGGGTTTCGTTCGTTCAGCACAACCATGAAGCTGCTGAACACATTGCCGCGGAAACGCGCGGTATTGCGGTCATCTGCGGGCTGGTAACTCCCGCCCAGGCGGACACCGGTAAGTCAGTCATGAACTCGGCTGCGCTGCTCGTGGATGGCCGCATTAATTTTGTGCAGTCGAAAATGCTGCTGCCGACGTATGACGTATTCGACGAAGTCCGCAACTTCGCTCCCGCACGCAGCCAGGTGCTGTTTCCGTTCTGCGGCAAGCAGATGGCGCTGACCATTTGTGAGGACGCCTGGAATGACAAGGATTTCTGGCCTCGCCGTCTTTACAGTGTGGATCCCGTGGACGCACTGGTGCACGCTGGAGGCAACTTCGTTCTGAACATCTCCGCTTCACCGTTTTGGGCAAACAAGCGGGAATTGCGCCGCGAAATGCTGGCCACGATCGCGCGCAACGATCGCGTCCCGGTTGCATTCGTCAATCAGGTTGGAGGGAATGACAGTCTGGTATTCGATGGCGCCAGCATGGTTTTCGATCGCGAAGGCAATGTGATCGCGCAAGGCAAATCGTTCGAGGAAGACTTGATCCTCTTTGACTCCGACTCGCTGACCGGCGACATGCACCAACAAATCCAAGGCGAAGAAGCCAGCGTGTACGCAGCCCTGGTTCTTGGTACGCGTGACTACATTCGCAAGTGCGGATTCCGGCAGGCGATCATCGGACTAAGCGGCGGCATTGATTCAGCTTTGACCGCAGCCATCGCGGTGGATGCTATTGGCCCGGAGAACGTGATCGGTGTAGGCATGCCTGGGCCTTACTCATCCGAAGGCTCGATCGATGATGCTCGCGAACTGGCGTCGAATTTGGGGATTCGTTTCGAGGTGCTGCCGATCAGCGAAATCGTGGATGGATTTAAGGAAACACTTTCCGGTGTATTTCGCGGACTGGGTGAAGATGCAACCGAGGAGAACATTCAATCCCGGGTGCGCGGTTCACTACTAATGGCGCTATCAAATAAATTCGGCGCACTGGTGCTGAGCACGGGTAACAAGAGCGAACTTGGAGTCGGCTACTGCACCCTTTACGGTGACATGGCGGGTGGCTTAGCAGTGATCAATGACGTTCCCAAGACAATGGTCTATCGCCTCAGCCGGTATGTGAATTCGCGCAAGCCCGTCATCCCTCGTGCCAGTCTGGAAAAGCCGCCGTCAGCCGAGCTGCGAGCCGGGCAAATGGATAGTGACAGTCTGCCGCCGTACGAGGTCCTGGATGCTATTCTTGAGGACTATGTTGAAGACTCGCACTCAGCGGAGCAAATATCGCGGGAGCGCGGTTTCGATCTTGAGTTGGTGAAGAGCGTTATTCGCATGGTGGAGCGCAACGAATACAAGCGCCAGCAGGCGGCACCCGGAATCAAGATTTCGCCCAAAGCTTTTGGATATGGCCGGCGCTTTCCCATTGCCGCAAAAGCGGATTTTTGACAGCTCGGTAACTCCGAGCGTTCGCAATTTGAGCGGCGATCGTCTCGGCCGCTCGAAAATCAATATGACTCTCTGGTTAAGGAAAAACATGCGCTATCTGGTTCTCTTCACTACTTTATTTCTAGCTACTTTCTCGACAGCGCAACAGAAAAACGCCAAGCCTGCGGCCTCCACGTCGGCTGCGCATTCCACGGCCAACCTTCCATCCGAGGATGTCGTGAACGCGTTCATGCACCAGACTTTCGGTTACGATCCGCAGCTCACATGGAAAATCGTGAGCATAAAGCCAAGTCAGGCCGAAGGACTGGCCGAAGTCAACGTTCAGATCAGCGGGCCGCAAGGGCAGGGAGCACAGAAATTTTACGTTAGTGAAGATGGAAAGCACGCGATCGTCGGCGAAATCCTTCCGTTTGGCAGCCAGCCCTTTGAAAGGGCCCGCCTGGAATTGGAAAAGAAAGCGACCGGCCCGACAAAGGGCCCGGCCAAAGCGCCGGTGACGATTGTGGAGTTCAGCGATCTGCAATGCCCGCATTGCAAAGAGGCGAACCCGACAATCGAAAAGCTGCTGAACGAAGATCCGAATATACATTTCGTGTATCAGAATTTTCCATTGCCCAGTCACAACTGGGCTGAGAAGGCCGCCGCTTACGATGATTGCGTCGCCAAAGCTTCCCCCGATGCCTTCTGGAAGTTCGTGGACAGCGTTTATGAGACGCAGGAGCAGATCACTGCCGACAACGCCGATCAGAAGCTGACTGAACTTGCCGATAAATCGGGCGTCAAAGGATCTGACATTGCCGCCTGCGCAGCTCTGCCGGAAACGCAATCGCGTGTGCAAGCCTCGGTGAATCTCGGCCAATCGCTTGATGTGACCGGCACTCCGACGCTGTTCATCAATGGCCGGCCAGTTGGAGTTAACGCCAATAATTATGACGCCTTAAAGCAATTGGTGGATTTCGCAGCCAAGGAAAAGTAGATTTTCCTGGCCGGTTCTTTTCAGCTTAGATGACGGGCGTAGAGGACCGCCTTCGACATCTCTGCGAATTGACACTCTCTCGCGCCGAACGCTAATATTAATGGTTCCTAGAAGTCCTTTCGACGAGTTCTTACCCTTACAAAATGGACGAGACGCTAAGACAAATAGGGGAATTACTGCTCGGCTCCGTCCCGACGATTATTTTCTTTGTTCTTCTGTATGGCTTCTACACCGTACTGGTTCATAAGCCCCTGACGCGGGTGCTGGCGGAGCGGTACGCGCGAACTCAAGGCGCAATCGAGAAGGCGCGTGCGGATGTTGCCGCAGCTGCGGCACGCACCGAGGAATATGAGCACCGGTTGCGTGATGCGCGTGTGGCACTCTTCAAGTACCAGGAATCGCGACGCGCGCAAGCGTCGCAAAAACGCGGCGAAGCGGTGAGCCAAGCGCGTGACCAAGCCAAAGCGCAAGTTGAGCAGGCGCGGGCAGCTCTTGATCAAGATAAGTTGGCGGCAAAAAACTCACTCGAGGGCGAAGCGGGCAGGCTGGCTTCTGAGATCATTCGCACCGTGCTTGAGCCTGGGTTGGCGCAAGCACCTGCAGGTGGGCGATGAAGATTTCCGGCGGCTTCAAACGATCGGCTTTTCTCATTTTGTTGTTGGCCGGCTGCCTACTGTTTTTGTATGCGCTCCGGGCCAGAAGCTCCAATCCGGCAGACCAGGGGAGCATGCCTTCGGCGGAAGATGTGCAGTCCAATAGCGGACCCGAGGATAACTCTCACAATGAAACGGTCCAGTTCAAGCATTCAGCTTCGGTCAAGTTGCTATCGAAAATAACCGGCCTGAGCATGGATGGAGCCTATTGGCTGGCGGCTGGATTAAATTTCGCCATCGTCATAGGTGTGATCGCATGGATGTCTGGCAAGCATTTACCGGCCACCTTTCGGAATCGGACTGCCGATATTCAAAGATCGATGGAGGAGGCACGCCGCGCCAGCGAGGACGCAAACCGCCGGCTTTCTGATATTGAATCAAGACTTGGGCGCCTGGACCACGAAATAGCCGATATGCGTGCCGCTGGAGAAAAAGAGGCGGTTGCGGAAGAAGAGAGGATCAAAGCCGCGACTGCTGAGGATGCGCGACGCATTCTGGAATCCGCACAGCAAGAGATCGCTGCTGCCGCCAAAGCCGCGCGACGGGAGCTCACCGTATTCGCCGCAGACCTGGCGGTCTCCTTGGCAGCGAGACAGATCCAAGTGGACGGCAGCACCGACCGGGTTCTGGTGAGCCGCTTCGCGAGCCAGCTGTCAGACGAGAGTTCGAATGGGAAGAAGGCTTAGCCGATGGCGACTGTGGTAAACACCTACGCGCGGGCTTTCGTGGATGTGGTCATGACCAGCCATCTTGAACCCGCCAAGACTCTCGACCAGATCCGGCAGATTTCAGGGCTGCTCAACGAGAGCAAAGTTTTGCGCGAAGTTTGGGAGAACCCCTCCATTCCGGCAGAACAGAAACGCAATGTCCTGGATGGAATTGTGCAGAGCGGGGAAATATCGAGGCCGGTCCGGAACTTTGTAGCGGTGTTGATCGACAAAGGAAGGATCAAATTCCTCGCGGAAATTGTCGCCCAGTTCGCGCAGGAACTGAACCAGCGTATGGGATTTGCCGAGGCAGAAATCACCACCGCGCGTGAGCTTGGCGCCGACGAGCGCAGCGCGCTTGAAACGGATTTGGCCAAGCTAACCGGCAAGCGGATACGTGCACGATACCAACAGAACCAGCGAATCCTTGGGGGCGCAATTGCCCGCGTGGGCAGCACGATTTACGACGGCTCCGTGCAGGGGCAGCTTGAAAAAATAAGGCAGCAATTGGTGAACGCGTAGCAGTCGGCACTCAGCATTCAGACAGTGAGCTTTTGTCCCGGTTCTTCGAATTGAATACTGATTGCTTGCATCAGGAGCTAAAAGCTAGAAGCTGATCTTATGGCCCAAATCAAAGCAGACGAAATCACTCAATTAATCCGGCAACAGATTGAGAACTACGAAACCAGAGTTGCCGTGGACGAAGTCGGCACCGTCATCACCCTGGGCGATGGCATTGCCCGTGTGTATGGCTTGGAGAAAGTCATGGCCGGCGAGTTGCTCAAATTTCCGCACGATGTTTCGGGAATCGCCATGAACCTGGAGGAAGATCAGGTTGGCGTGGTTGTGCTCGGCGACTACACCGAAATCAAAGAAGGCGATGAGGTCAAACGCACCGGCAAGATTATCAGTGTGCCTGTAGGCGACGCCATGATTGGCCGGGTGGTGGATTCACTGGGTCGGCCGATTGACGATAAGGGGCCCGTTTCTACTACTGAATTCATACCGGTGGAACGTATTGCTCCTGGCGTCATTGAGCGTCAACCGGTCCGCGAGCCAATGGCAACTGGGCTGAAGGCCATTGACAGCATGATTCCGGTCGGCCGCGGACAGCGCGAGTTGATCATCGGCGACCGCCAGACTGGCAAGACCGCCATCGCGATTGACACCATCATTAACAACAAGGGTGGCGATCTGGTTTGTATTTATTGCGCCATCGGGCAGAAGCGCTCGTCGATCGCTCAGGTCGTGAAGATTCTCTCCGACTACGGCGCTATGGATTACACAATCGTGGTGGCTGCGTCAGCATCCGAACCGGCGCCCATGCAGTACATCGCTCCTTACGCTGCGTGCGCCATGGGTGAGTACTTCCGCGATACCAAGCGTCATGCCCTTGTGATCTACGACGATCTCTCAAAGCACGCTGCATCCTATCGCGAGATCTCTCTGCTGCTGCGCCGTCCTCCGGGTCGCGAGGCGTACCCGGGAGACGTGTTCTACCTCCATTCGCGCTTGCTGGAACGCGCGGCCAAGATGAGCAACGAGAAAGGCGGCGGATCACTGACCGCCCTGCCGATCATTGAGACGCAAGCCGGCGACGTTTCTGCTTACATTCCGACCAACGTGATCTCGATTACTGATGGCCAGATCTACCTTGAAACCGACTTGTTCAATCAAGGTGTACGCCCGGCGGTGAACGTAGGACTTTCCGTCAGTCGCGTAGGTGGCGCGGCACAAATCAAGGCTATGCGTCAGGTGGCCGGAAGCTTGAAACTCGATCTTGCGCAATATCGCGAACTGGCGGCATTCGCCCAGTTCGGCAGCGATCTCGACAAAGCCACACAGGCTCAGCTCAGCCGAGGCCAGCGCCTGGTCGAAGTTCTCAAGCAGAAGCAGTTTTCTCCGTTGCCATTTTCCAAACAGATACTGGCGATTTTCGCGGGCACGAACGGCCTTCTCGACAATCTGGCGATTGATCAGGTAAGAGATTTTGAAGCAGAACTCTACCGCTATGTGGAAACCACGAACCCAGGTCTGTTGAACACGATCATGGAAAAGAAAGTTCTCGACGACGCCCTGAAGGGCGAAATGACCAGGGTGATCAAGGAGTGTAAGGAAACATTCGTTGCGGAACGGCAGGCAGTGGGGGCTTCCAACTCCTAGTCTGCGAGTAAAAGTGGCATTGGAGGTTGATTTTCTTCGCCTAGTTTGGAGTTTGCGGATAAGGCTTCCAGTTTAGGTTGTGTGTCGTAAGAAACTAAGCTAAAGGCCAGCACGTTGTAGCTGCTTTTATGGCCAACATTCTCGATATCCGGCGGCGCATCCGCAGCGTGGTCAACACGCGACAGATTACGCGCGCCATGAAGATGGTTTCCGCGGCCAGGCTTCGGCGCGCCCAAGAGCGCGCGCTGGCGGCGCGTCCTTATGCGCAGATGCTGACGAATGTACTGAAATCACTGGTGACGCGTGCTGATATCTTCGACCCCGCGACGGGTGAAGTGCTGCATCCGCTTCTAGTCAGGCGCCCTGAGAAGAATGTGTTGCTGGTTGTAGTAACAGGGGATAAGGGACTGGCGGGCGCATTCAATGCCAATATTCTCAAATCTGCATCGCGGTTTCTGGAATCAAAAACCGGGAAAAACGTCGAGATCGAAGCCATCGGCCGAAAAGGGCGTGATTTTCTGCGACGCAGGTTCTCCAGCGCTGAAGCTCGCAAAGCCGATTCCCAGACTACAGGCACTTTTCTCGTCGGCGAGCACGTCGGCGTTTTGAATAAGATCGAGTACGCAATGGCCTCAGAATTCGCAGAGCGGATCATTGAGCGTTATGAGCGCTCCGAAATTGATTCCGTGTACATGGTCTTCAATGAATTCAAGTCAGTCATAGCGCAGCGCCTTGTAGTTGAACAGGTCCTGCCCATAGAGCAGATCGGCGCTCCCACTGTCGCCGACAGCAAAGAAATGAATGCGGAAGAAAAAAAGCGCGCGATCGAAGCTGCAAAGGGCGCCGGAGTTGGACTACGTCCAGCCGACACCCGGGAGTCGGATGCGCATGCCGCGCAGTTCGCCACCGCCCCGGTGGATTACATTTACGAGCAATCGCCGGCGTCGTTGTTTCGCTCGCTCCTGCCGAAATACGTCGGCATACAGATTTTCCGTGCCTTGCTGGAGTCGGTAGCGGCCGAACATGCCGCCCGCATGACGGCGATGGAGTCAGCAACCAGTAATGCCAGCGATATGATCGATTCGCTTACTCTGGCGATGAACCGGGCACGACAGGCAAAGATCACTAAGGAAATTATTGAGATTGTGAGCGGAGCAGCAGCCGCCCAATGACAACGAAGGCGCACTCAGCGATCGGACTGAATGCCGAATGTTGAGTGGTGAATGATAATTTTATGGCTGAGAATATTGGAAACGTAATTCAAATCACCGGTCCCGCGGTGGATGTGCAGTTTAACGAGGCGGCCATGCCGCCGATCTACCAGGCCCTTCGGGTAGTGAGCGAGGGCTTCAATGTCCCCGCTCCTATCAATGTCATCCTGGAAGTGCAGCAGCATCTGGGCGAAGGCCGCGTGCGCGCGATTGCAATGCAGGCAACGGATGGTATGGTGCGCGGCATGAAGGCCATCGACCAGGGCGGACCTATCTCCGTGCCCGTCGGGCACGGGACCCTTGGCCGAGTAATGAATGTCATTGGCGAACCGGTGGATAATCTCGGCCCGGTGCAATACAAACAGCGCATGCCCATCCACCGGCCGGCGCCGTTGTTTGATGAACAGGCCACCAGTGCCGAGATGTTCGAGACCGGCGTAAAAGTCATCGACCTGATCCAGCCCTTCTTGAAAGGCGGCAAGATCGGGCTTTTCGGAGGTGCCGGTGTCGGCAAGACGGTTGTGATCATGGAACTGATCAACAATGTTGCCAAGCAACACGGCGGCTTTTCGGTGTTTGCGGGAGTCGGAGAGCGCACCCGTGAAGGCAACGACTTATGGTTGGAAATGAGTGAGTCCGGAGTCATTAAGCCGGGAGATCCCGACAAATCAAAGGCCGCTCTCATCTACGGGCAGATGACGGAGCCGCCTGGCGCCCGCTTGCGGGTCGCGCTTACGGGACTAACCGTTGCTGAGTATTTCCGGGATGCCGAGGGCGCGGATACACTGCTTTTCATCGACAACATTTTCAGATTCACCCAGGCAGGTTCGGAGGTTTCCGCACTGCTGGGCCGCATGCCCAGTGCCGTAGGGTACCAGCCTAATCTTGCAACTGAGATGGGTGAATTACAGGAACGCATTACCTCAACCAAGAAAGGCTCGGTCACCTCGGTTCAGGCGATTTATGTTCCCGCCGATGATCTAACCGATCCGGCCCCGGCAACAACCTTTGCCCACTTGGATGCCACAACCGTGCTTTCACGCGCGCTGACGGAAATCGGAATTTATCCGGCGGTTGATCCGCTGGCCTCGACTTCCCGTATTCTCGATCCGCGAATTGTGGGACAAGAGCACTATGATGTAGCGCAATCAGTAAAGAAGACTCTGCAGACCTACAAAGACCTGCAGGACATAATCGCAATTCTTGGCATCGATGAATTGAGCGAAGATCAGAAACTTACCGTTGCGCGGGCACGCAAGATTCAACGCTTCTTGTCGCAGCCATTCCACGTTGCTGAGCAGTTCACCGGAGCGCCTGGACGCTACGTCAAGGTTGCCGATACCGTGAAAGGCTTCAAAGAAATCGTCGAGGGCAAGTACGACGACGTTCCAGAGCAGGCCTTCTATATGAAGGGGACGATTGACGAAGTTGTACAGGCGTCGGAAAAGATGAAGGCGGCGGCGTAAAACCGTCGGCGGTCGTTGGTTGCGCGTTGTTGGCCAATGACTTCGAACAGGTATTGCACGTTGATTCAGGTTTTAATTTCGGCCTAGGACCAACGACGAAAAGACCAATGGCTGAAGTCTTCCAACTCGAAATTGTCACCCCCGAGAAGCTGGTGGTTCGCGATTCGGCTGAAGAGGCGCAAATCCCTGGGCTTAACGGCTATTTGGGGATTCTTCCTGGCCACGCTCCGCTGATCACCGAGTTGGGAGCGGGAGAGATCAGCTACCGTTCCGGCGGGCAATCGCACCGGTTCTCGCTTGCCTGGGGATTCGCCGAGGTGTTGCCGGATCGCGTAACCGTGCTGGCGGAGACGGTCGAACGAGCCGAAGAGATCGATGTCTCTCGCGCAAAGAAGGCGCTCACAAACGCGGAAGAGTCACTGAAAACGGCTCAGAGCGAAGAGGAATTCTCGGTCGCGACTGGTAAAATTCAGCGGGCTCAGGCCCGTCTGGAAGTTGCCCAGAAGAAATAGCCGCCTCTAACGGCCCCTCATTACTGCCGGAACATGTTAGGGTGAAAACAAAAATGCGGAAGATCCGGGTTGATCATTGCGTCCTCTCGGCTGTCCTATTCATGGTTCTTGCACCGGTGAGTTGGGGACAGTCCTCGCCTTCCTCTCCCAGCACGGATGTCGGAGCGCGACTAACAGCCGTTGAACAGCAAGCCGCCGACGCCAAGAGCTCCGCCGACAATGCGTGGATGCTGACCAGTGCCGCCCTGGTGCTGATGATGACCGGTCCGGGCCTGGCGCTTTTCTACGGCGGATTAGTGCGAAAAAAGAACGTCCTGTCCACGATGTTGCAGAGCTTCGGCATGATGGCCATCATCAGCGTGTTGTGGGCGCTTTGTGGTTACAGCCTGGCTTTCTCATCCGGAACGAGCTTCATCGGTGGGTTTCAGCATCTGTTCTTGCACGGCGTCGGACTGCAACCCGATGCCGCGTACTCGGCTACCATACCGCAGCAGACGTTCATGATCTATCAGTTGATGTTTGCGATCATCACGCCTGCACTGATTACCGGAGCATTCGCTGAGCGCATGAAGTTCAGTGCCATGGTCATGTTCATGGTGCTGTGGTCATTTCTCGTCTATGACCCGATGGCGCATATGGTATGGGGTAAGGGTGGTCTGCTGAATGCGGCGTTGGGAGGGCGTTTTCCAACACTGGATTTTGCCGGTGGCACGGTTGTCCACATCACCTCTGGAGTTTCGGCGTTAGTATGTGCCATCTATCTCGGCCGCCGCTTGGGATATCCTCGCGAGGCTATGCCGCCGCACAGTGTCGTCCTGAGTTTTATTGGGGCATGCCTTTTGTGGGTTGGGTGGTTCGGATTTAACGCGGGAAGCGCTTTAGCCGCCGGCGGTCTTGCCACGAGCGCGTTTGTTGCGACCCATTTTGCCAGCGCCGCGGCGGTTATCGGGTGGACGGGCGCGGAGTGGCTCCGTAACGGCAAGCCGAGCGCGTTGGGAGCGATTTCGGGAGCTGTGGCTGGACTGGTGGCAATCACTCCAGCGTCCGGGTTCGTTGGTCCTATGTCTTCTATGTTGATTGGCTTTGCTGCGGGCATTGTTTGCTACTTCATGGTTGCCAAGGTCAAAGCGCGGCTGGGTTACGACGATTCCCTCGATGCTTTCGGTGTGCACGGAATAGGCGGAACACTGGGAGCAGTGCTGACCGGCATTTTCGCCACGAGCACGATAAATCCCATTTTTAAGGATGCCAATGGCAATGTCTTGCCATCGGGCATGATCGAGGGAAATTTTCATCAAGTGTGGAATCAGCTTGCGGGGGTGGTTATGGCCTGGGTGATAGCCATTGTAGGCACTCTCCTGATTTTGAAGCTGGTGGATCTGACCATCGGGTTGCGAGTCACAGCCGAGCACGAAATCCAGGGACTGGACATTTCCCAGCATGGCGAAGAAGGGTACTATTGGGAGGTTTCAACTTAACTGCTCGAGTCAAACATGACGAAAATTGAAGCCATCATTCAAACTTCGAAATTGGAATCGGTGAAGAATGCCTTGCACGATATCGGTGTAGAAGGCATGACGGTGCTGGAAGTCCGGGGCCATGGACGGCAGAAAGGCCATACCGAAGTCTACCGCGGGCGCGAATACACAGTAGATCTTATTCCCAAGATCAAGATCGAAATGGTTTTGGCCGATGAAATGGTCGAGAAAGTCGAAAACGCCATCGTCAGCGCAGCCCAAACCGGCAAAATTGGCGATGGCAAGATTTTTCGCTCGCGCGTGGATGAGGCCATTCGCATCCGAAACGACGAGCGCGGAGACAACGCGCTGTAAGCAGCTTCTAGCCTTTAGCTGTTTGCTTCTAGTAAACCAGATCGTGGACACTCTTGCTCGCTAAGAGCTAATAGCTAGGAGCTGGTAGCTTTCGATAACCATTCCTGATTCCCTCCATAAATTGTTTCGATTTCCGGGCTACGGCAAATGGCAGGTAGAGTGTAGGTATGGTTCTGCACGCTATGGTGGCGTGCAAGCCCCCTTTGCCTCGCAATGAGCACAGCAGCCACAATACGGACCGAACTGCGGGAACTCTACCTGAGCGAGTCCACACGTATTCAGCAGGAATTTGCGGCCGGCGGCGACGGTGCGAACGCCATTGCGCAGCGCACTATTTTGGTCGAAAAGATTCTTCTTCGGCTCTGGGATGAGCTTATTACATCGGCAGGCGGAGCCAGGAACTTTGCTCTGGTTGCGCTGGGCGGATTTGGGCGCCGCGCCCTCTTCCCCCATTCCGACGTCGACATTCTTTTTCTCCACGCTGACCGCAGCACAGAGGATGCCTTGAGAGATCCGATTCGGAGTTTTTGCCAGGAATTGTGGGACCTGCGTATGAAACTCGGTCCAACCACACGGACTCTGGCGGAATGTGACCAGTTTGATCAGCAGAATGTGGAATTCACCATTTCATTGATTGATTCCCGCTATGTTGCCGGCGATCGCGATCTGTTCCAACGCCTTCACGACAAGGTGCTCCCAAAATTCTTTACGCGGGAAGGGAATTACATTATCCAGCAGCTCGTCGAAGTAACGCGTTCGCGGCATGCCAAATATGGCAACACCGTTTTTCATCTGGAGCCGAATATCAAAGAGGCGCCAGGCGGACTGCGCGACTATAACGTTGCTTACTGGCTGGCCGTGCTTTCGGCTATCGAGCAAGAGCGCACGTGGCCGGCTGAGGACTCGCTTCTTCCCGATTCAGCCACAAAGACCTTTATACCCGCCATGCAGTTTCTCAGTGCAGCGCGGACCTTTTTGCACTATCGGCAGGGACGCGATGACAATATGCTGGCCTGGGAGTCGCAGGACGAAGCTGCGGCCCTCCACATCGGCGTAACCGGCACGGAAGCGCTGGATGCGGCGGCATGGATGCGAGTTTATTTTCGACAAGCTCGTGCAGTGCATTACGAATGCCTTCGCCTGCTCGAGTCGATCCCGGCGTCACGGTCATCTCTTTACCGGCATTACCAGCATTTTCGTTCTCGACTTTCAAATGCGGATTTCTCAGTTGTGGATGGTCTTGTTCTGTTGCACCAGCCGTCCGCCGTAAAAGATCCTGAACTGCTTTTCCGGATATTCAGTTTCTCCGCCCATCACGGGCTCAGGCCGGCAATATCGACCGAAGCTCGGATTCAGCAGGTTCTGCCGGTGCTGATCGAATCGCCGCCCGGAGGGCCTGATAGTTGGCGGTTTTTGCAATCGGTGTTGGTGGAGCCTCACGCCGCCGATGCCTTGCGCTCCATGCATTCGTTGGGCGTACTTACGATTCTGCTGCCGGAGCTCAAGATAATTGATTCGCTGGTCGTCCGCGATTTTTATCATCGTTTCACGGTTGATGAGCACTCATTTCTTGCGATTGAGTGCCTGCATCGCGCGAACACTTCAAAATCGGAATGGGACCAGCGCTATGGGCGCCTTCTCGAGGAACTCGAACATCCTGAATTGCTGTATCTGGCGTTGCTGCTGCACGATGTGGGCAAAGGTGTGCCGGGAACCAATCACGTTGTAACCAGCCTGCAGATTGCGCAGAATTGCATGGATCGCCTGGGTCTGGACGCTGCCGAGCGAGAGACAATTGAGTTCCTGATCGGAAGCCATCTGGAGATTTCAGCCGTCCTGCGGCGGGACATTTATGACCCCGCCACGATCCAGGCCTTCACTGAAAAGATGGGCACGCCCGAGCGGTTGAAGATGTTATGCCTTCTTACTTACGCCGACATAAAAGCCGTAAATCCCGAGGCCTTGACGCCTTGGAAAGCTGAGAATGTCTGGCAGTTGTACATGGCTGCCTCTAATTGCATGACGCGAACGGCCGATCAACGTTTGCATGCGGAAATCGACAAGAACGAAACTGTAGCCCGGCTAGAGAGTATCGCCCCGAATTCCGGGCGGAAGATCAAGGCTTTCCTCGAGGGCCTTCCCCGGCGGTACCTGCGAACTTATCGGCCTGAAGAGGTGCTGCGTCATTTAGAAATGGCTGAAACGCTAGCCCGGGATCCCGTTCAAATTGATCTCGAACGTGGGCGGCATTGGTTCGAACTGACGCTGGTCACCCACGATCGTCCGTTCTTATTCGCCAATGTCGCGGGCGCTTTAGCTGCCTGGGGCATGAACATTGTAAAGGCCGACGCATTTTCCAATGTCGCAGGCGTAGTTGTTGATACATTTTTCTTTACCGACCGCTTTCGGACTCTGGAACTGAATCACCAGGAGTGGGCCCGCTTCGAACGCAGTCTCGCCGATGTGCTGAACGGCGAAGCCGATCTTGATCGCATGTTGCGCGATAGAACACGTTCGGAGTCCAAGAACGGCGCGAAAATCAAGATCGATACCCGTATCGAGTTTGATAACGAATGTTCAGACGGCAGCACGCTGGTCCAAGTAATCGCTCAAGACCGCCTCGGTCTATTGCACCGTATATGCTCGCGCTTTTCGCACCAGCACTGCAACATCGAAATCGCCTTAATTGATACCGAAGGCCAAATGGCAATCGATGTTTTTTACTTGAGCTCGCGCGACGCTAAGCTTGGCCTTGCCCAGCAGCAGGAATTAGAGGTCGATCTGTTGGAAGAACTAAAAGTCGCCTAGGCATCGGCTGAACTCGCACCCACAATCATCCACGTCGGCAAAATCCGCATCCAAAACATTATTCGAGGAGGATTCTATGCGGAAAAACCATGAGACCGAACGCGGTGTGAAAGGAAATGAAGCCGCGCCTGACGAACTTGGCAACGATCCGCGGGAAGTGGGCTCAGATAGTGCCGGTCAATCCGGCGACGCACAGCGGCTCTCTACCACGGCGGACGCCAATGATGAGAGTGTGGACGAACTGGCCGAGACCGAGCAGGCTCTTGAGGCGTCCGCAGTGGATGGAGTTGAAGATGCAGCGGACCACCCAGAACGTCCTGTACATACCCATCAGGAATACGGTCGTCCCGATGATCTGCCGCCGGCGAGAACTACAGATCGAAAAAAAGCATCGTGAGCTGCGGCAGGATTTCTAAAAATGCGGGCCTAGTCATCCCCTTTTAATAGTTGGCCGAGCGTTGCTTTGTGCTTCTCAGCCGAGGCTTTCTTTTTTTTCCGGTCGGGGACTACTTTTGCCGGACGGGGCTCACCTATCCTCTCGCGAGCCAGCGCCTTGACCGCTGTGACCGCCCGAAAGGGCTTAACTTTTCTTTTGCGAGCCATTTTGCGCTCCTCTGCGTATCGCGGTACACAGCTTCCAGCCATCAGACTCTGTAGAATACTCTGAGACCAACAAGGTAAAGCGAAGGAAAACTCATGGATGAACGTGATTTCTTTGATGAACGTCCCGAAAAAAAACCAGCCACTCTGAATTGCCCACACTGTCATCAGGCAGCTGAGTACGAAGTAACCTGGCTGGTCCGGACTAAGAAACGCCAGCTTTCTGGCCGTGCGGACGAACGCGACCGAGCACGTTTTGCTAAGGCGCGCTCCTACATGATGCGGAAAGATGATGTCATGGGCTGCAAGAACGTGCGCTGCCGGAAGCGGTTCGATATTTCGGGCCTCCAATCGGTAGTTTTCACAGAATGAGCATCGAAAAGCCGAAGCCACATTCTTCATTTATACTGACGAGTTTGATTTGCGGAGGAATAACCGTTTGAAGATCCTGGTGTGCATGAAACAGGTGCCGCAGAAAGATGCGCCCCTGAAGCTCAACGAAGCTGGAACCTGGATCCGTGAAGACGTCTCCTACGAAGTCAATGAACCGGACGCCTACGCGCTGGAAGAAGCGCTGCGGCAAAAAGAAAAGCACGGTGGCGAGGTTGTAGTCATTACCGCTGGTCCATCTCGGGCACAACAGGTATTACGTGAAGCCCTTGCCAAAGGCGCCGACCGCGCCATACATCTTGAGGACAGCGGTTTTGTCGGCTTCGATGCTTTCAATACGGCCCGTGCTTTCGCGGCTGCCATCAAAGATGAGCAGTTCGATCTGATTTTCACCGGTTTGCAATCGGACGACTATGGATTTGCGCAGACCGGAGTTATTCTCGCGCAATTGCTTGGCCGGCCACACGCGACCATCATCATGCAGATTGAAAAAACTGATACGGGAATCAAAGTAAAGCGCGAGCTCGAAGCCGGCTATTTTCAATTTGTGGATATGCCGCTGCCGGCCGTGCTGACGATTCAATCCGGCATCAACAAACTGCGATATGCGACTTTGATCGGCATCAAGCAGGCGAAAAACAAGCCGCTGCGGAAAGTGACCATGGCGGAAGTGCAAAGTGCCGTCGGCGAGAACCTTCAAAAGATCGAGCGCATGTATATCCCGCAAAAGACTAAGAAGACGGAGTTTCTGGAAGGCAGCGCAGGAGAGATCGCCAAAAAGCTGGTTGATAAACTGCGAAACGAAATTCGAGTGCTGTAGCAAAAGTTTTCATGATGGAATATCAGATTTTCTAAAACTGAGTGCTGATGGTTGAGAGTTGTTTTGAGGAGGGACCATGTCAGGCAAGCAGATGATTCGGATGGAAGAGGTTCAACTCGGGGGCGACGAGACTCGCGGCTCGGTGCTAATGACGGCCGGCAAGCTCCTGCTTTGGACCGATCTTATTTTTCTAGCCTTTGTTTACAGCGGCATCAAGGGTGGTTCTTATCTTTATACCTACTGGTTTCTGATTCAGGGATTGGTCGGGCTCACTTTGCTGACCGTCGGCAGAATCAAACGCGGCCCTCTGACGGAGTAGCCCCGGAACCCCATGCCCGAAACGATTCTGGTCGTAGTCGAACAGCGCGAAGGAAAACTTAACCGTGCGTCCTGGGAGGCGCTGGCGGCCGGACAGTCCCTCGCTGCCGAAACCGGTTGGCCGCTCGAGGCAGCGATCGTTGGTTCGGGTATATCTGCGATTGCTTCTGAAATCGCGAGCAAAAAATTGAGTAAGGTTTACGCGGTTGAAAGCGCAGGACTGAATCCCTACACCCCTGATGCATTCTGCTACGCACTGAAGCACTTTCTTTCGGAGAACAAGCCGCACCTGGTCCTGATGCCCCATACCTACCAGGTGCGTGACTTCGTTCCGCAGCTGGCGACTGAGATGGAGCGAACGGTGATTAGCGATTGCATCAGCTATCGCAAAGACGGGCAAAAGCTTCTATTCACCCGTCAGATGTTTCAAGGCAAATTTGCGGCAGATGTGAGCTTCGCCTGCGGTGCACCGTGGTTTGTAACATTTCAAAGCGGCGCCTTTCGTGGAGATAAGATGGAATCGGGATCTAACCCAGCGTCAATCGAAACGGTGAACGTCGATATCCCAGCAAATGTGATTCGCAACAAGCCGCAGGAAATATTCAAAGAAGCAAAGCAGGCGGTCGATTTAACTCAGGCGGAGATTATCGTTTCCGTTGGCCGCGGAATCAAAGAGCAGAAGAATATCGAGCTTGCGAAGCAACTGGCTGACGCGCTCGGCGGTGAAATCGCTGCATCGCGCCCCATTTGCGACTCGGGCTGGCTCCCCATGGACCGGCAGATCGGGTCGTCCGGCCAGACGGTCGCGCCCAAGCTGTATCTTGCGCTTGGGATAAGCGGCGCAATTCAACATATCGTTGGAATGAAGGGCGCTCGCTCAGTCGTTGCGATCAACAAAGATAATGAAGCTCCGATTTTTGAAATTGCCGATGTGGCAGTGGTCGGCAATCTGTTCGACATCGTGCCGCCACTGATTGAGGAAGTGAAGAAAGCAAGGAGCTAAGGTTTCGAGGTTTCGAAGGTTTCAAGGTTTGAAACCTTGACTATGCTTACCTTCCGCCATCCTCCGGCTAACATAACTCGGCCGCAAATGCCTGCCGACGTGGTCATCATTGGCGGAGGGCCTGCCGGGATGGCGTGCGCGCTGCGCCTTTCGCAGCTCATTGATGAGCACAATGCGAAGAACCCTGACGCGCAACTGAGCAAGGAAAATATTTACGTGCTTGAGAAGGCCCGTGAAATCGGGCAGCACTGTCTTTCGGGCGCGCTGCTTGATCCACGGTCGATGCGTGAGCTGTTGCCGGATTTTGAAAAAGAGGCGCCGCTCGATGCGGCCGTCTCACAAGAGTCGGTTTATTTCCTGACAGAAAAGGGCAAGCTCAAGTTTCCCATTACGCCTCCACCCCTGCGCGATCACGGCAACTACGTTATCTCTCTGAATCGTTTTGTGAAGTGGTTAGGCGGCAAAGTTGAAGCGGCCGGGGTAACTGTCTTCACCGGATTCGCGGGATCGGAGTTGCTATACGAAGGCGATCGAGTCGCGGGGATCCGCACGGATGACAAAGGGCTCGACAAAAATAATCAACCGAAATCGAACTTTGAGCCCGGATATGACCTGCAGGCCAAGATCACTATTTTGGCTGAAGGCACGCGCGGATCGTTGACCAAGCAGCTTATTCAGAAATTCGATCTGATGAGAAACCGCAATCCCCAGACCTACGGCCAGGGAATTAAGGAGCTGTGGGAAGTTCCGTCAGGACGGTTCGCAGCTGGCGAAGTGATCTACACGATGGGCTGGCCGCTCACTTCACGAGAGTATGGCGGTGCGTGGATTTACGGCGGCAAAGACAACGTTGTGTCCCTGGGATTCGTTACCGGTCTTGACTATCCCGATCCGCGGCTCGATCCGCAGCGTGTGCTGCAGCAGTTTAAACGGCATCCGTTTGTCGCGAAGCTGCTCGACGGTGGCAAGATGGTCCGCTACGGCGCCAAGTCGTTGCCTTATGGCGGCTGGTGGGCGATTCCGCCCGTCGCCGGCGACGGCTGGATGATTCTAGGCGATTCCGCCGGATTTCTGAACTCACAGCGCTTGAAAGGAATTCATCTCGCCATCAAGAGCGGCATGCTGGCGGCCGAAACTGCATTCGAAGCTCTGAAAAAGAATGATTTCTCGGCAGCATCGCTCGGGACATTCCAGCAGAAGGTTGAATCCAGTTGGATCAAGGATGAACTTTGGAAGGTCCGTAACTTTCATCAGGGATTCGAGCACGGCTTCTGGCGCGGAATGATTCACGCGGGAATTCAGCAGTTCACCGGCGGCCGCGGCGTTCGCAGCCGCTATCCTGGAACCGCCGGCTACGCACGCATGAAAAAGTTGAGCGAAGTGCCTTCGGATGGAGGGCCCGAAGCAGGGCTGATCGGCCCAGCTAAAGGCGATGGCAAACTGACGTTCGACAAACTTACCGATTTGTATCACTCCGGCACGAAACATGAAGAAGATCAGCCAGCGCATTTGATTATTCACGATACCAACATCTGCGAATCGCGTTGCGTGAAGGAGTTCGGAAGCCCGTGCCAGCATTTCTGTCCCGCGAATGTTTACGAAATGCTCGATGACCCAGCGGCCCCGAACGGCAAGCGCATCTCGCTGAATCCCTCGAACTGCGTTCACTGCAAAACGTGCGACATACAGGATCCGTATCAGATCATCACGTGGGTGCCGCCCGAAGGCGGAGGCGGGCCGAACTACGATGGAATGTGAGTCGGCAACTGGGAGAGAGTTCGCAAGGAGAAAGATGAAAAATCTGATTGTTGTTTTCTTGTATCTAGTTTGTAGCGCAACCGTAGTCGCGCAAACGCCGGCAACACAGTCTTCGGTTCCCGCGCCGGAGCAGCCGAAGCCGCTGAGCGTCAGTTTGCCTTTAACCGGATTTGCAGGGTTAGACCAGTACCGCGCTTCGCGAATCGCGGTTTACACAGACGACTACGGTCAGCTTGCGCGTTATCGGGCGGCTAATGCAGCACTGCAAGCGCCAGCCGCTGACGAGAACCGCGTGGTGTTTTTCGGCGACTCAATCACTGACATCTGGAAGCTCGACGAATCGTTCCCCGGAAAGCCTTACGTGAATCGGGGAATCGGTGGGCAGACCACCTCGCAGATGCTGGTGCGGTTCCGCCAGGACGTGATTGATTTGCGGCCGAAGGTTGTAGTCATTCTCGCTGGAACGAACGACATCGCCGGCAACTCCGGCCCCATTTCGAACCAGGACATCGAAGCGAATTACGCTTCATTGGCTGAACTCGCCCGAGCGCACAACATTGGAGTCATCTTTTCATCTGTGCTTCCCGTGCACAATTACACGCCCAAGTCTCAGGACTTCTTTGCCCAGCGCCCCATGGAGAGAATTCTGGCGCTAAACAAGTGGTTGAAAGAATACTGCGCCACGAACAATCTCATTTATCTCGATTACTTTCCGGCAATGATCGACGATAAGGGCCTGCTCAGGCGTGACCTGGCCGACGATGGACTGCACCCGAACAAGGCCGGATTTGCGATCATGGCGCCCATGGCAGAGAAGGCGATCGAAAAGGGGCTGAGTTCTGATTAGCCGATTATTCCATCCAAGCATCTATAATTAAGTTGAGTTTCCGACCGCACCGGCCTTCGGGAATACCCAAGGCTGAGGCGGCGGCGAGCGTTTTTTATTTGCGAAGTTGCGTCCTTTGCGGCTAAGACTGTTCATCTGCGAGCGAAGGAAAACTTAGCAAGTAAATTCGCTCCAAGGGTGCAGGTGGAAACGCCCGCGCCTCCCGCTTCTTCATAGCTGAAGAAGCATTGGAAAGGAAACGCTCGCCGGGATGTTCCCGCCTGCCGTTTTCTTTTCGATAAAGAGCTGATAGCCAGGAGCTAAGAGCTGCCTCTTACCGACAAATTCGGCCGCGCCATCACCGATCTGCGGATTTCGGTCACTGACCGCTGCAACTACAAGTGTGTCTATTGCCGGACGGGCAACGAAGGCGCGCTCTATGGAGAGTTGCCGTTTGAAGATTATCTGCGCATGGCGCGCGTGATGGTTTCGCTCGGAATCATGAAGGTACGGCTGACGGGCGGGGAGCCGCTGCTGCGGAAGGGGATTGTTGATTTTGTGCGCAATCTTTCCGAATTGCGAAGCGTTGACGGCGATCTCCTCGACCTTGCTATCACCACCAATGGTCATCTTCTCGCCGATCTCGCGCAACCGCTCAAGGATGCCGGCCTGAACCGCATAACCGTCAGCATGGACGCCGTGGATCCCGATCGCTTCGCCCGCATCACGCGCGTGCCCGGCGGATTCGATCACATGCTCGCCGGCATTCGCGCCGCGCGCCGCGCGGGACTTTGGCCGTTGAAGGTAAATTGCGTGCTGATGCGCGGCTTCAATGAAGATCAGATCATTCCGTTTGGCATGTTCGCCCGCGAAGAAGGCGTGATTGTGCGCTTCATCGAATTAATGCCGCTTGAAGAAGATCGTGTATGGGCGCCCACGACTGTAGTTACACTCGACGAAATTCTCGAGCGCATGTCCGAATACCGCCCGCTCATTGAGATGCCACACGCCCGCAGTGAAACCGCGCGGCGGTATCGTTTCGATGACGGCATCGGCGAAATCGGCATTATTGCGCCGGTTTCGCACCCCTTTTGCGGACATTGCAGCCGGATCCGCATCACCTCAGATGGAAAAATCCGCACCTGCCTCTTTTCGGTGTGGGACCATGATCTCCACGAACTCATGCGGCGCGGTGCGTCAGATAACGAGCTCGCGGATTTCATTCGCGGAGTCGTTCAGAGAAAAGAAGAGCGGCACCACATAGGTGAAGCCGACTTCGTGCCAGCGTCGAGAACGATGGTTCACATCGGAGGATAGCTTAGGGCTATCAGCCGTCTGGAAAACCGTTCACCGCCGAGATGGCAAAGGTCGCCGAGAAAGCCTCTATCACATTTCGTTTTGATAGCGCCTCGTGTTTCTTGTGAATCTTCTAGTCCTTCGTGGTTTATGCTTCTAAGCCGCAAGCGGCGAATGGTTGTGAAACTCTTTGTCATCGGCTATCTGTGTTTGGCTGTCTGCGGAGCGGCGGCGCAGCAAGGCTATCTGGGTTTTGATCGCAATGACTATCCCGGTGACGCGAACCTGCGAATCCTTCGACAAACATTTTCTTACTCTGGTTATTGGCTGAACAATCCTCCGGGTGCGGTATCGAATAGCTGGGCAGGGAAGCGTTCTGCGCTGGAATCCGCAGGCTTTGGATTTCTGGTGCTATTCAACGGACGGCTCGACAAAGAGTTGAGACGCAATGCAACTACGCTTGCGCGATCGGATGCACAAGCTGCAGTGGCCGCGGCAAGGCGCGAAGGCTTTTCCGCGCGCACCATCATTTTTCTGGACATCGAAGAAGGGGGACGCATGTTGCCAGAACAGAAGGCTTACATTTACGGCTGGATTGATGCTGTGAACGCGTCCGGGTTTCGCGCTGGAGTTTATTGCTCAGGAATCCCCGCGAGAGAGGACCGCCAGACAACGATCAGAACTGCCGACGATATTCGAGCTAACGCACAAAGCCGGAAGATTACTTACTGGGTCACGAATGACGTTTGTCCACCATCGCCTGGATGCGCGCTTTCGAAGGCACCGCAGGCAGGGGAAAGCGGGGTAGCGTTTGCCGATGTCTGGCAATTTGTTCAATCTCCGCGCCGCCGGGATTTTGCCGCCATGTGCCGAAACTACAATCCTGACGGCAACTGTTATCCGCCCGGAATTGACTCGGCCAGCCATCTGCACGTAGACGTGAACACCGCGACCAGTGCGGATCCGTCGGGCGGCAGGTAGCCTTGTGTGGCGGACTCACGCCCGCAAATCGCGCAGGATCCTTCGCTGCGCTCAGGATTTCGGCTGCGGGCTCGGCTGCGCTCACGCCCGCAAATCGCCTCAACTTGCGCTCTGCCCCGTGAACAGTGCACAATATTGATTGTTCCCCGGCAGGCCGAAAGCAAAAAAAGATGTTCTTTCGGGCGGTTGCGAGCATCGTAATTAGTAGACATAAGATTTACTGAACGGCTTCAACATCCCCGCGGACTGGGCGCGGTTTCTGAGCTTCGGAAGTTGCGAGTTTCGGAAAATGCGCAGTGAGCCCGCTGGAGCCGCTGAAATAGCTTTCAACATCCCCGTTCTGAAAACGAGC
>DATJHT010000182.1:0-23614 GCA_035493765.1 Terriglobales bacterium | reverse complement strand
CCGCAAAGGCGCCATGTTAGTGGTTGCAATCGCCGAAGCAATTTCATTGGGAATTGTAGAACCACCGCACTCGGCTGACGTCATTGCCATGGAAGCTCAATCGTTCGGGGTACCGCTCGGGTTCGGCGGCCCCTATTGCGGGGTGATTGCCACCCGTGAATCCAACGTCCGGCAGATGCCCGGTCGTCTCGTCGGCCAAACTACTGATCGAAACGGCAAGCGCGGCTTTGTGCTCACGCTGGCCACGCGCGAACAGCACATTCGGCGCGAGAAGGCCACTTCGAACATCTGCACCAACCAGGCCCTCATTGCGCTAATGGCTAATATCTACATGACGGTTTACGGAAAGGTTGGTCTCAAGGAACTCGCGCGTCAGAATCTGGCGAAGACTGCTTACGCCGCCGACCAGTTCAGCAAGCACGGGAACATCTTGTTCTCAGGGGCGCCCCGCTTTAACGAGTTTGTCGTGCAAACCAGCGAAGATCCGTACGCCATTAATTCGCGCTTGCTGGGCCACAAAATTGTGGGTGGCTTTCCGCTAAAGAAGTTTTATCCAGAACTCGGGAATGCGTCACTGTGGTGCTGCACTGAGTTGACGTCGCGTTCCTTGATCGACACGGCAGCAGGCCACGTGGCTGAGAGCGAGCGCTCGGTTAGAAGCGCAAAGGAAGAAACGCCGGAAGAGGTGGCGCGATGAAGCACTTTACCCGCAAAGCCACTCGGCACGTCAGCCAGAACGAAGGCTTGATCTTCGAGAAATCAAGTTCCGGGAAAGCTGCATGGAGGCTTGCGCCGCTCGACGTTCCGGAGGTCGATACCAAAAAACTTTTAGGGTCAGCCGAACGAAAAGACCTCGGCAACATGCCCGAAGTCAGCGAGATTGAAATCATTCGTCACTTCACCCGGCTTTCCACATGGAATTACGCCATCGATCTCGGCATGTATCCGCTGGGTTCATGCACGATGAAATACAACCCTCGCGTCAACGAAGTAGTTTCGCGGCTTGAGGGCATTGCCAATGGGCATCCTTACCAGCCGGAAAAGATTTCTCAGGGCGCGATGCGGATCATCAAGACGCTGAGCGACTGTCTACTCGAAATCACCGGCATGGAAGCGATTACGCTGCAGCCTGCGGCGGGCGCGCACGGCGAGCTTACCGGACTGCTGCTGATCCGTGCCCACCACGATTCGAAAGGTGCTCCGCGGAAGAAAGTCTTGATTCCGGACTCGGCGCACGGCACCAATCCCGCCACCGCTGCCATGGTCGGTTATGCCGTCGAAAATCTGAAATCAAACGCCAGCGGAATGGTTGACGTTGCCGCGCTCGAAGCGCAGATGAACGAAGACGTCGCCGCGCTGATGCTCACCAATCCTAATACGCTGGGAGTTTTCGAGCAGGAGATCCACAAAATCGCTGACATTCTTCACGCCAAAGGCGGCCTGCTTTACATGGACGGCGCGAACATGAATGCGCTGGTCAGCAAGGTTCGTCCCGGCGATTTCGGCGTGGACGTAATGCACCTGAATCTGCACAAGACTTTTTCCACGCCGCACGGTGGCGGCGGCCCAGGGTCAGGTCCCGTGGCCGTTAAGAAGCAATTGGAGCCATTTCTTCCGCGGCCGGTCCTGATTTCGAAGTCCGATGGCACACTCGGCTTCGACTACGACCGGCCTCAATCGATTGGCCGGGTGCGCTCCTTCTACGGCAATTTCGGCATGTTTGTGCGGGCGCTGGCTTACATCCTGGCGAATGGCCCCGACGGCCTCCGCCAAACTACCGAAGACGCCGTGCTCAACGCCAACTATATTCGCAAAGGCCTCGAAGGTGTTTACGATCTGCCTTACTCAAGCGCCAGCATGCATGAGGTCGTGTTCAGCGACAAGTTACAGGCAAAGAAAGGCGCCCGAACCATGGACATTGCCAAGCGCCTGATCGACTACGGATTCCATCCCTATACCACTGCATTTCCTTTGATCGTCCCCGGCGCTCTGATGATCGAACCAACCGAAAGCGAGCCCAAAGAAGAGCTCGATCTGTTCATCGAGGCCATGCGTGCCATTGCGCAGGAAGTCGAAGAAGATGCTGAGGTCGTGCGCACAGCGCCGCATTCCACGCGGGTTTCGAGGCTCGACGAAACCGCCGCTGCCCGGAAGCCGGTATTACGGTGGAAGCCGGCAGAACCAAAGCGCGAAGCCTAACTGGACCGCCGAGATTATTTCTTCTCGGCGAACGTCACCGACGCTTGCGTATTCTCCCAGCTCATCTGTAGCGCGCATGTCGAGCCACCTTGGTTGAAGCCAATAGTGAAATTCTCGACCGGGTTTGATGTTGATGAAGCCTGCATGGGTACACGCGCCAATTCCTCGGATTGATACTTGTACGGAATACCCCATTCGCCGGTGTGCTTGTTGACGATCAAAGTCCACTTGTCTTGCGCCGGAACGGTAAAGATGGTGTAACTGCCAGCTGGAATATCCTTTCCCTCGACACTCAGGTTTGCTGTCGTTACGAAGGTCGTGGCGTCATTGGCGCCAGTGCGCCAGACTTCGCCGTAGGGAACGAGTCCGCCGAAAATCTTGCGGCCCTTTGCGCGGGGGCTGGAATAGTCAACTGTAATGGTCTTGCCATCAGAGAACTTGCATTGCGCTTGCGCCGGAGGACTGGGCCGCGCATTCTTGTCCTGCTGCGCAGATACGATGAGACAAAGGGAAAAGATAAATAGAATTGCGACGGCGGTTTTTTTCAGCATAAATTCTCCTTGGGCAAATCGTTGGTGATTCAGGGTTAGGGAAGCCTAACCACCGCTTAGACTATCTCTGATCTGCGATGGTTAGCAATTCGGGGGCCGTGCGAACCACTCTCTACGCGGCCATTTTTGCTGCAAACGCCAGCACCAGCGCTCCCATGATAATTCGATATACGGCAAACGGTACGAAACCCCGTTTACGGACCCATGCCATGAACCATGCGACCGCGGCGTAGGCGACGACAAACGAAACTACAAATCCGACGGCCAGTACGATCCAGCCGTGGGCATCGATCTGCGAAATGCCGATCGGGTTGGCGCCTTTGCCGCGCAGCGATTTGAGCAAGTCGTAACAGGTGGCGACCACCATCGTGGGAATGGAAAGGAAAAAGGAAAACTCCAGCGCCGAGGCGCGCGACATCCCTGCGATCTGTCCGGCGGCGATGGTGGACATCGACCGCGAGGTGCCGGGAAACACCGCCGAGAGAATCTGACAGGCCCCGATCCACACTGCCTGCGGTAGCGTCATTTCTTCCATATGCCAGGTGTGAATGCGGCTGCCGGGAGATCCGGGGCCGAGTTTTTCCGACCGCGCGTTCATTGAATCCACAATCCACATTACGATCCCGCCCACCAGCAGCGACATCCCCATGATGCGCAGACTCTCGAGATGCTTGCCGATGATTTTCGTCAAGAGAAATGCCGGGATCGCCGTGACCACGAACGCAATCAGCGTCAGGCTAAGCGGATGGGTAAGTACTGTGCGATCTCCGCGTTCGCCGTTCGGAAACGTGCTCACAAATTTAGCGATACGGGCGCGAAAGTAAATCGGCAGACAGAGGATCGCGCCCAGTTGGATCACGATCGTGTACATCTTCCAGTACCCGTCGCCCAGGCTGATGTGGAACAGCGACTCGGCAATTCGGAGGTGCGCGGTCGAACTGACGGGAAGAAACTCAGTCAGGCCCTCAATGATTCCGAGCACCAGGGAAAGCAGGTAATCGTTCAAAATCCCTCCGAAATGTTAAATGGCGATAACTCGACACTACGCCGTTTCTCCGCGTGCGCTGGCGCCACATGCAGGTACGGCCCGCAGTTTCGCCCATTCTCGCAACTCGTTGATTTCCTCAGCGCGAGTGACAGAAAGCGGGACGGTGTGAGCGAGCACGTCGAGAAACGTTTCTGTACTCAATGCCTGCTTGGAACTGTATGCGGCGTAGAGCGCGCTTTGCACAGCGGCATCGATCTCGGCGCCGGAGAATCCCTGTGCCGCTTCCGCAATTTTCTCGATATCGAAATCGGATGCGCTGCGCTTTCGCTTGGATAACTGGATTGCGAATATCTGTTTTCGCTCGGCATGAACGGGAAGATCAACGAAAAACAACTCATCGAATCGTCCTTTACGGATCAACTCCGGAGGCAAAGCGCTGACGTTATTGCAGGTCGCCGCGACAAACACCGGCGCTTTACGGTCCTGCATCCAGGAAAGAAAGGACGCCAGAATGCGCGACGAAACCCCGGCGTCTACCGATGCCGAGTCGGGGCCGCTTCCCGCGAATACTTTTTCCAGTTCATCAATCCAGAGAACGCACGGAGCCAATCCCTCGGCGACCTTGAACACTTTTTGAATGCGCTTTTCAGTTTCACCGATGTACTTGTCGAAGACCGCGGAGGTATCGAATTTGACCAGCGGCAGATGCCACTCACCGGCAATGGCCCGGGCGCAGAGCGATTTTCCGCAGCCCTGCACGCCCAGAATAATTACGCCCTTCGCGGGATCTAATCCGAACTGCTGCGCTGAGGCTTCCCATGAACCCTGCCGTTGCGCCAGCCAACTCTTCAGGTTTTCCAAGCCGCCAATACCCGCCATGTTCTCGGACGCGTCCACGAATTCGAGCATGCCCGAGTGCCGCAGCAGAGACTTTTTCGCTTCGAGAACATCGCTGACGGTCTCTGGAACCAGACCATAGCGTGTAACGATGGCTTGAGAAATTGCGCGATCAGCTTCTTCTTCGGTTAATCCGCGGAGGTTGCCGACCATGCGGTCAATTCCAGCAGAGTCGATCGTGCGCTTCAGCGTGCGGGTTTGCCCCATCCGCATTACAGATTCATCGACGAGTTGGCGGAGGCGTACGTTGTCGGGTAACGGCAGTTCGAGAAATTCGACCAGACTGGCGAGTTCCGCCGGAATGGTGACTATGGGTCCAGTGATAACGACTGTTCTGCGGTTCGTAGAAAACTTTTGGCCCACGTCACGCAACCGTCGCACCACCACGGGATCATCCATGTGACGGTGAAAATCCTTCAGGATGAAAACTGCTTCAACAGAGATTGCTTCGAGATTGCTGAGCGCCTGTGCGGGTTCCTGGCTGTGATAGATAGCAGGCGCACTTAAATCGGCCGCCCCTTGTAGCGTAGCGCGCGCGGCTCCTGGAAATTTAGCCTCAGGCGTAGACACTGCCTCCGTGCCACACCGTACCAGTCCACTGGCAATGCTCCATTCGAATACCGCGAGTCGCAAAGGAGACGATGCTTCGCGCACCAAGCGTACTGCACGCATCTCCTCAACCGTTTCCATCACCACGATGGGGGTCGAAGAGTCGATCAGGATTTTCAGGCGCTCAAGAACGTCGGCCATTTCGTAATTGGAAAGAGAATCCAGCTACGAAAATAAACCTATTGCGGGTTAATCTGCGAAAAACAGCAGGTCATGAACCAGCGTGGAAACTACGGTGGGACTACGTGAGATACATGCGTCCGTTCGAAACCTTGTGTTGCAGCATAGCTGCCAGGTGATCGACATCGGTGGGCGCAAGATTCCCAGCGGAGCGGTCTTCGAGGAAAGGCATACGGTTTCCGCCCACTGAATCCCGGCGAATCTGCACTAACAGCGCCTGCACTGCGCTGGGGTCGAGTTTCTGCGGAGTGATCCGGACAATCTCATGCAACGTCGCTCCGAGAGAAATGGGCTCGCGATAGGGACGCGGGCTGATCATTGCATCGAGAGTATCGGCGAGGCCAACGATTCGCACCTGCATGGGAACATCTTCATTCAGCAGTCCGTCGGGATAGCCGGATCCATCTGCACGCTCATGATGCCAGCGCACGATTTCCGGAATGCGCGGCCATGGGAACTGAACGCCAGTCACAATCTGAAAGCCGACAGTGGTGTGGTCAGCCATCTCGCGAAATTCTTCAGGATCGAGACTGCTTGGTTTGCCAAACAGCCGCTTATCCACGGAAACCTTTCCTATGTCGTGAAGATAGCCGGCAGACCGCAACGCTGCGACGTCATTGGAGTCCATTCCCATGGCGTCGCCGATAGCGGCTGCATACCGGCCTACGCGTAAGGAGTGACCATGAATGTTGACGTGCTTTACGTCTATTGCAGCTGCAAAAGCTTCGAGCGCATTGTCGTAGAAACCGTGCAGGGAAGCCATCAACCGCAGATTTTCGGCGACACGTTGAGCCAGAGTCTGCGTGAGCGCGTGGTTCTGAACCGCCAGAGCCACGTAGTGGCACAGCAGATCGAGCGATTGTAGTCCCTCTTCGTCGTAAAGAGAGTCTTCTTCGCGACGACCGAGAGCGACTGCGCCTACCAGTTTTCCGGCCACTCTCAATGGCGCCAGGCACCGAAACAACTCAGGAGCGACGTTTCCATTGGCGCTCAGAAATGTGTCGCAAGAAGACTTCGATAGCAGAACAGCGCCTTGGGTCGTGCTAAGAGAGTGAACGTGGCGCGGCAGAAGCGGAATAATGGACGGTTCTGGGATAAGCGCGAAGCCCTCGGACGCGACAGAATTCAGCATGGACGGCTTCTCAATAAACACAAACAGCACGCCTTCGCTCGCGCCGGCGGAATGCATCAGCGCGGAAAGCATGGTGTGCGCCGTCTGAGAAAAATCACGCTCCGCCGTCATCTCAGGGCCGAGATCGGAGAGCGCCTCTACTGTGCGCAACAGCCGTCGAAAGTTCTCTTTTTGGTCGGTCACCCCTTCGCGGGAGCAACACACACCAGAGCAGTTTGAGAGTACCATGCGTGGTAGTAATCAGATGCCGATGGTTTGTTGGTTACTTTGGTGCATAAAATCTGCTAACCGCCAGCGGTTGCGCGACTTACACGATACCTGCAACCACAAATCTGTTCGATCTTCATCCCAGATGAACGAGATTTCTTCTCCGGCCATGCGTGCGCCTTGCATTCCGCAGCCCGCGATTAAAATCCTTTCCATGATGCGACGACATTTCGCAATTTGTGCGGCACTCTTGACGCTTTCCATACCTTCATTGGCGTGGGGACCTGAAGGGCATCGCATAGTCGCGGACGTTGCCGCTCATCACTTAAATGCTGTGGCGAAACGCAGAATCCGCGATCTCCTTGGCAACGACGATCTTGCCGCAGTTTCGACTTGGGCCGACGAGATCAAAAACCAGCGCCGCGAAACTTACTTCTGGCACTTCGTGGACATTCCCTGGAACGCCAACGGTCTCTCGGAGTCGCGCGATTGTTCTCGCGCCTCTGGTATGCGTTCCGCTGATATTCAATATCGGCACAATTGCGTGGTTGATGAGATTCTTGCATTTCAGCGGGTTCTCTCGGATCACGCTGCCAGCCGTTCGGAACAGACCGAAGCCCTGAAATTTCTTGTGCACTTTGTTGCCGACATCCATCAGCCCCTGCACGCGATTGGCGAAGCCCACGGTGGAAATGACGTTCACATTTCTGAATTCGGCCAGAGTGAATGCGGCGCGCGCCCTTGCAACCTTCACTTTACGTGGGATATTGGACTCATCGAACATGCACACCGATCAGAGCCGAACTACGTTGCCCATATCGAAAAGTTGATTCTGCAAGCCAATCTGCAAAATCAGGCCGACGGAACCGCGGAGGACTGGGCCAACGAATCTTTCAAAGTCGCGCACCAGGTTTGGCTGAACGATGGCGAATCAGTCGATGAGCGTTACTATCGGCAGAGCATCGGGGTACTTGATAAGCAGTTGGCCTTGGCGGGGCTTCGCCTGGCAAAGCTGCTGAACCGAGCTGTGGGAGAGTAATGTGCCGGCTACCCTGTAAAGATCTGATAGAGCATGAAGTAGATCACCACGCCGGTTACAGAAACATACAGCCACAGTGGATAAGTCCAGCGGGCAATAGCGCGATGGCGGTCATAGCGTTCGCGCAATGCGCGGCTGAGGGTGATGATCACCAGCGGTACGATTGCAGCCGCCAAAATTGTATGCGAAATCAAAATGCTGAAATATAGCGGGCGCGACCAGCTGTGTCCGCGAAAGTGATAGGAGCCGACGTGGTAGTGGTAATACAGATAGGAAATCAGAAACAGAGTCGAGGTTGCAACTGCGGCAAGCATCAAAGCGCGATGCACGGCCATGCGCCCGCGCTTGATCATCCTGTGTGCGGTGACCAGCAATACAGCGCTGGTTCCATTCAGCGTGGCGTTAATCGCAGGGAAAATCGAGTAATCGTTAGGCATTTGTGAAAACGCTTCGCCACTGAGACACAGAGAAAAACGACATTTTCCGAGAATCTTCCCGCAAGTTAAATGTCGAACAGAAGTGTGGCTTAAAAAGTTGAGTCATCTCTATGCCCCTGTGTCTCTGTGGCACAGACTCTACGCGGCCGGCTTGGTCGTTCTCCGGTTCACCATCAGAAACGCCAATGCGAACATGAATAGAGAAAACAGGACCAGTGTTGCCATTGATGCCACGAGCGAAAACTCTCCCTGGCTGGCCGGATACAGCAGGTCGCGCAATGCGTCCACGCCATAGGTCAGCGGGTTGACGCGCATCATCACCCGCAGCCATATTGAGGCCCCGGCCAGGGGAAACAACGCGCCCGATAATAGCCAGAGCGGAATCAGAAAAAGATTGATGATGGCGTGAAAAGCCTGTGTCGAATCCATCGGCCATGCGATGGCGAATCCCAGCGCGGTCAGGGCGAAGGAAACCAGAAAGACCGTGAGCGCGACCAGCAGAAATCCGCCGAGGGTCATGTGGACTCCCACCAGCGGTGCGAAAACCAGGAAGATGAGTCCTTGCAATGTGGCCAGAGTGGTTCCGCCAAGGACCTTGCCCAGCACAATCGCCGACCGGGAGACCGGTGCGACTAAAACCGAAAGCAGGAATCCTTCCTTGCGGTCTTCGATGACCGACATCATGGTGAAGATCGATGTGAAGAGCACAATCATGATCAGCGCGCCGGGATAGAAATAATCGAGATAGTGCTGGCTTGCGCCAGTCGCGCCTGATCGGAATGATGTTCCGAAGCCCGAGCCGATCACCAGCCAGAACAGCAAGGGTGACGCAATAACGCCGACGACCCGCGACTTCTGCCGGTAAAAGCGTACGACTTCCCGCAACCACAAAGTGTAAGCGGGAAGAAACAGTTCGTCCTTCTTCGATGATTGCGGAAGCGCAGTTGCTATAGTGGCCATTGCAATTCTCTTTCACCACAGGTCACAGAGGCACAGAAAAAGCTAGTGCAGTTCCTCGGTGGACGTGTGTTTCGCCATGAATTAATTTTCTGCAGCCGGTTCAGTCCAGAAGCGATGTCCAGTCCGGCGGATGAACACATCTTCAAGACTTGGTTTCGCTACAGATATAGCGTCAATCTCCCCCGGAAAGCCCTCGACCAGGTCGGTCACAAAACGGTGCCCCTGATTTTTCTCAATTCGTAATTGGGAGCCGACAATTTGCACCTCGATGTTGAAGCGGCCGCGAATTCTTGATGCCAGTGCTTCTGCTTCACGGGCTTCGAGCACAATGACGTCGCCGCCGATTTCCTGTTTCAATTCTGCGGGCGTGCCCAGCGCGACCAGTTTGCCTTCGCTTAGAATTGCCAGTCGGTCACAGCGCTCGGCCTCTTCCATCAAATGCGTAGTGACGAGAACGGTTACATGTTCTTCATCACGTAAAACCCGCAAGTACTGCCAGAGGTCACGGCGAGCACCCGGATCAAGACCTGTTGTCGGCTCGTCGAGCAGGAGGACACGCGGTCCGTGCAGAAGGCCCTTCGCCAATTCCAGTCGCCGCTGCATCCCGCCCGAGAAGGTCTCGGCTTTGTCATTGGCCCGGTCCGCCAGGCCGACTCGCTCGAGAATTTCTTTAATTCTGCGGCTCAGCGCCGAGCCACGCAGGCCATAAAGATGCCCCTGATGCTGAAGATTTTCTGCCGCCGTCAGCTTCAGGTCGATACTTTGTGCCTGAAAGACGACTCCGATTTCGCGGCGCAACTGGCTCGGGTCTTTAGCTCCATCGTGTCCCAGAATAATTGCGTGTCCAGCGACCGGGACCATCAGGGTTGAAAGAATGCGGAACATGGTGGTCTTGCCGCTGCCGTTCGGTCCCAGCAGTCCGAAGAGTTCGGCAGCCCGAACTTCAAATGAAACGCCGTTCAAGGCAGTGCGGTCGCCATAGCGGTGCACCAACTCGTGCACAGCAATTGCGGCAGTGTTGCTCAGATCGCCGGGAGATGTCGGATCGGCTAGAGCGGTAGCAGACATTTCAGGAGTCAAATTCTATTTTACGATGATTTATGTGACTCAAAAGTGAATTGCCGCTTTTAATTGGCCGCGCTTCCCCGGGCGTTGTTGTCGCGCTTCGGGCGCTACGGAACCTTTGGTGGCAAAGTAACGTACATAAAGACGAGGGTACTCCGATGATCGCATTTCTACTTTGGTGCATTCTCTTCGTGATGTGCTGGCCGCTGGCTTTGCTAGCGCTCGTGCTTTATCCGTTTGTCTGGCTGCTTCTGCTTCCGTTCAGGATCGCCGGAGTTGCAGTGGCAGGGGTGCTGGCATTGGTTTGGGGGATTGCGATGTTGCCGTTCCGGCTGCTCAGTGCACCCTTTCGGCTGGCGTGATGGTTGCGGCAAGCGGCTGTCAAACCGCCATAGTCTTGAGCTCAGGGCTTGCAATCAGCTTCGCCTCGGTCGCTGCCTGAACGTCGTCGACGCTCAGTCCCGGCGCAATTTCCTCGATCACCAGTCCTGCCGGGGTAACCCGTATGTAGGCCATTTCGGTGACGATGGTGTCCACAACGCGCGATCCGGTCAGCGGCAAAGTGCATTTTTTTAAGATCTTTGCGTGGCCGTCACGTGTTGTGTGCTCCATTGCGACTACCACTCGGCGGGCGCCAGCCACCAGATCCATTGCTCCACCCATGCCCTTGACCATCTTTCCGGGAATCATCCAGTTGGCAATGCTGCCTTCCTCGTCAACTTCCATGGCTCCGAGCACGCTCAGATCGATATGTCCGCCGCGAATCATGGCGAACGAGTCGGCGCTCGAGAAGTAAGAAGTACCCGGCATCTCGCTCACGGTTTCTTTTCCCGCATTGATTAAATCGGGATCTTCCTGCCCGTCGAGCGGGTAGGGGCCCATGCCCAGCATTCCGTTCTCGCTTTGCAGCACCACTTGAATTCCGGCAGGGACGTGATTTGCGACGAGAGTCGGCATGCCGATACCAAGGTTCACGTAAAATCCGTCGCGCATCTCACGAGCGATGCGCTTCACGATGCGTTCACGCTTATCGTGGTCTTTGGCAGGTTTGGCGGGAGCAGGCATATTGAATTCCAGTGGCAGGAGCTAGTTGGTTCTCATTGTTTCCTTACCGTCTTTCTCTCAATTCTCCGCTCATACTCTTCGCCCTGAAAAATTCTCTTCACGTAAATGCTGGGAGTGTGAATGGAGTCAGGCTCGAGTTCGCCAACTTCGACCAGATGTTCGACTTCAGCAATAGTGACTTTGCCAGCCGTGGCCATCATGGGGTTGAAGTTGCGCGCCGTCTTTCGATAAATCAGATTCCCAGATTTGTCGCCTTTCCAGGCTTTCACGAAAGCAAAGTCGGCTTTAATGGCGCGCTCCAGCACGTATTTGCGGCCGTCGAATTCGCGCGTCTCTTTGTTGTCAGCAACCAGAGTGCCGAAACCTGTGGGAGTGAAAAAAGCCGGAATCCCCGCGCCGCCCGCGCGTATGCGCTCCGAAAATGTCCCCTGCGGCGCAAGTTCCAAATCAATTTTCTTTTCGAGCACCATCTGCTCCAGCAGTCGATTTTCGCCGACGTAGCTTCCGATATGCCGGGTGATCTGTCCCGCCGCCAGCAGCAAGCCCATACCAAAGCCATCCACGCCAACGTTGTTGCTGACAGTTTTAAGATTCCTCGTCCCCTTGCGTACCAGAGCCCGTATCAGGTTTTCCGGAATCCCGCACAGGCCGAAGCCGCCGATCATGATAGTCGCTCCGTCGAAAACGTCGCGAATGGCCTCGTCCGAGTTGGCGACAACTTTATTCATTGCGAAAATTGTAACGGAATTTCATTTCAGCAGTGAGAAGGCAACTTCGTTCCACGGATACACACCGATTTGCGCGAATTTTCTAATGTGCGCCACCCGGCCGTGAATAGCGCACGAAATGTACCAGGCAGAGCGGTGTAGACAGGTTTCAAGCTAATCCGCCGAATCCGTGTTCATCCGTGGGAGCGAAGTTGTTGTCTTCTTGTTGAGCGGCGGTTCAGTTTGTGCGCCTGCTCAAACTCTTCTTCCAGAGTCCGCGTGTCCAGGTTCTCGCGAATGTGCGCCAGTTCCTGCTCCAGTTTCAGCAGCGCATCCGAAATCTGCTGTTTGTTGGTAATGGCGACATCGCGCCACATGGAATAAGGGCTGGAAGCGATCCGCGTCATTTCGCGTAACGCCCGGCCTCCGGCTTCGAGTAGAGGAGCATTCTCGCCGTATTCTTCAACCAACGCCGACGCTAATGCGGTTGAGATCATCTGCGGAACATGGCTGATCCACGCGCACAGGCGGTCATGTTCGGCGGCATCCAACGAAATAGTCTTCACGCCGAATTTACGGATCAACGCGCAGAAATCAGCGATCCTGCCGGCATTGGCCTTCTGCCCATTTAGAGGAGTCAGAAACCATACTGCACCTTTGAACAACCCTGCATCAGCCTGCTCGATGCCAGAATGTTCTTTCCCCGCCATCGGATGTCCGCCCAGAAAGCGACGGGATGCCTCAGCCCCAAAACTTCTCTGCGCAGCTCGGACAATTGTCGATTTCGTGCTGCCCACGTCCGTCAGGAGCGTTCCCGGGGAAAGATGCGGTCCAAGTTTCTCAATTAATTGAACGATTCCGCCGACGGGCGTTGCGAGCACGACCAGGTCGCTGTTCGTGCACGCCGCAATGCGGTCGGTGATCGCGGCATCAATCGCACCGCTTCTCTTTGCCTTGACGAGTACCGGGTTGCGGTCGCAGCCGACGATCTTCCCGCGAAACCCGTTGGCTTTAGCTGCAAGCGCGAACGAGCCCCCGATCAGTCCGGTCCCGATGATCGTGATTTGGCGAAATGTTGGCATCGGGCAACCTGGTGATGGGTAATCGGGTGATTGTCACTGCTGATCACCCGATCGCCGATGGTCAGATCAGTGGTTCTTATGCGATTTTTCTTCCCACCGCGGGCGCAATCATCCGCAGTGTATCCATCAGTTCGCTGAATTGTTTCGGATACAGCGATTGCGCTCCGTCGGAGAGGGCTTTGTCGGGATCGTGATGGACTTCGATCAGCAAGACGTCGGCGCCCGCGGCCACCGAGGCGCGTGCCATCGGCGCTACTTTGTCGCGGATTCCAGTACCGTGCGATGGATCAGAGGCCATAGGCAGGTGCGACAGCTTGTGGATAATTGGAATCGCGCAGATGTCGAGAGTATTGCGAGTGTAGGTCTCAAACGTTCGGATGCCGCGTTCGCAAAGAATGACGTCATAGTTTCCGCCTGACATGATGTACTCGGCGGAAAGCAGCAACTCTTCGATGGTAGCGGCGATGCCGCGCTTGAGCAGCACCGGCTTCTTCACCTTGCCAAGTTCGCGCAGCAGATTGAAATTCTGCATATTGCGAGCGCCTACCTGGAAAATATCAATATAGGGCAGCATCACCGCAATCTGCGAAATTTCCATCACCTCGCTGATCACCAGCAGGCTGAATTTATCGCCGGCTTCGCGCAGCAGCTTCAAGGCTTCGATGCCTAATCCCTGGAAGGAATATGGTGACGAGCGCGGCTTGAATGCGCCGCCGCGCAATGCACGGGCGCCCGCCTTGGCCACCAACTCAGCCACGGTAAATAACTGCTCGCGGGATTCTACGGAGCAAGGCCCGGCCATGACGACAACCTCGTCCCCGCCGACCTTCACGCCGTTGGCGAATTGGACGATGGTCCCTTCGGGACGGAACGCCTTTCCCGAAAGCTTGTACGGTGCGCTGATTCGGTGGACATGCTCCACGCCGCTGAGCACCTCGAGGTTGCGGGTGTCAAAGTCGGCACGTGCGCCTACGGCGGCCAGAATGCTTTGCCGCTCACCTGTAGTCCGGTGGACGGAGAAGCCCATATGCATCAGGTGCTCGATCACCACCTGAATCTGCTCTTCGGTTGCGGTTTCCTGCATTGCGACGATCATAATTAGCTTTCAGCCGTTAGCTCCCAGTCATTAGCCCAGAAACCGTAAGCTAATGGCTAAAAGCTAAGAGCTGACGTTCAGTCGTTTATCTCCGAATCGATCTCTGTGTCACCCAAACCATCGTGCGGCTGCGGCTTTCTCGCTCCCATTTCCATTTCGCTCTGCCGCATCACGTCCACGATGCGTTCATATATGCGGAGCAGATCCCGGTCTGGAAGCGGCCCTGCATTCGCACTGCGTGCGTTCTCGAATACCTTTTTTTCGCGATCCGGTTCGTATACCGGAAGTCCGGCCACTGATTTTAATTTTCCGATTTCATGGACAGATCGAGCACGCTGGCAAAGCAGTTCGACGATCCTGCGGTCGAGGTCATCTATTTTCTGTCGCCAATCTGCGATGTCCATAGGATCGTCTTTGGTCGTCGGTTTTCAGTCGTCGGCAAATACACTCGCCCCACAGAAGAGTCGGTGACGTTAGTAGTCTGTATGACGAAAACCGCGTCAGGACTTAGGGGCTGACCGCCGACGACCTGGGGCCGACGACTCGTTCTATAAATTCTGCCACAGCTTGCGCTTCTTTGCCCGGACTGCGCTCGATTGTCTGGACAATGGCGCTGCCGATGACCGCCGCATCTGCGTATTTGCCCACCGAAGCAAATTGGTCAGGCGCCGAAATCCCGAAGCCCACCGCGATCGGCAGCTTCGTGACTTTGCGTAGCCGCTGGACGAGCGTTTGCGCATCTTCAGCTAATTCCTTGCGCGCACCAGTGACTCCAGTTCGCGAAACCGCGTAAACAAAGCCCGTAGAAGCCTGGGCGATAGCTTTTAGTCGGGCGTCGGTGCTGGTAGGCGCCGCCAAGAAAATCGTTGCCAGGCTCCGCTTGCGCATTTTGCCGAGATATTCATTCGCCTCTTCGACAGGCAGATCTGTAATAAGTGCCCCGTCAATCCCCGCGTCGGCCGCAGCCTGGGCAAATTTGTCCAGCCCCATGCGCATGATCGGGTTGAGATAGGTAAAAACAATCAGCCCGGCGTCGCTCTCGCGCCGGATCTCTTTTGCCAGACTCAGTACATCTTTCAGGGACACGCCTTTGCGCAGCGCACGTTCGCTGGCACGCTGAATTACGGGTCCATCGGCAACTGGGTCGCTGAAGGGAACGCCCAGTTCAATGACTTCCGCCCCAGCCGAAATTGCGGATAGCGCAACCTCGCGCGTGGTGCGCAAGTCAGGATCGCCACACGTGAGATAGGCGACGAGCGCCGGCCGGTTTCGGAAAACCAGAGACATCTCAGAATGATAGCGCAGAGCGTCGGCGCGCAGGTTGGTCTCACTACGGAATTCGCGCATCCACAGCCGGAAGCGCAGGAAACGCCGCATGGGGCTCTACCTGATACCAATACGCGACCGAATAGAAATTGTCGCCGCGGTCGTTGGCGTGGCCGTGTTCGATGGTGGCGCGCAGAGACTTGGTAAACGGAATTGGCGAATCCAAATGAAAGCGGTACACAGACCATTTCGAATCTTTCTTTTCCGGGCCGACGACGGGTGCGCCGAATAACCCGTATGCAAAAGCCTTTCCGCCGAAGTCCCAGGCGCCGAGAAAATAGTCTTCCGTTCCTGTGCCATTGATCGACGGCAACTTCTCGCCATCTATGAAAAACATGTCATCACCCTCACCCCACCAACCGTCCGCGTTTTCGATCACCGACATGGTCACGCCCACGAATTGGCCCCGTCCCTTTGCTTCCATCCACACGTAATTATTCGTCCCGTCGAGATTGAGCTTTGCGCCGGGAACGGCGGGGTTTGGAGTTGCTTGCCTGTACTGAGCATGAAAGTAAGCCTTCATCTCAGGTCCCGGCGCCGCAAACTTGCGCCAGTCAATATTCCAGTAGAGCGCGTCAATACGCTCCTTTCCCTCATTGGTCACCGTGATGCGTGCATGCTTCCGAAAAGGCATAGGGAAGAAGCAGTTCAGCGCTTTGTCGGCGCCGACGGCGAGCGGTTCAGATTGGTACAAAAAGTAGTCGCCTGTTCCCAGGCCGAAGAAGTCACCAATGGGTGCCTCGACGCTCGGAGTACTCTCGCCGTCCCAGTACATGCGCAGAGCGATCTTCTTAAGGTGCTTGTCTTCCTTGTCGGCGATGGTGAACCACACATGCGAAACCTGCCCGGGGCCATCCTCGTCCAGCACCGTGATGGTATCGCCGGCGGCCACTTGGCGCGCGTCGGCATTGCCGCCTGTCCGGTCGTAGCTCGACGAGCGTTTCAGAGTGTAATCGCGGAGTTGGGGCAGAGTCGAAAGGTCTGTCGGCACCTGAGCTGAAGCGACGCCTGCGGCCGCCAGCAGGATCACCCAAAGCGACTTGCGCATGATACCTCCAAACCAGAAGGTCGCATCATAGCAAACCAAGCTGCTTTTTCGGGTCTCGGGCGCATCGTACTTTCTTTACGTGCAATTTCCTGTCATTATTCCAGTTTTGGAGGTTCGTCATGCGCCTTCTGATCGGGTTTCTTCTTTTCGCGACTGTCGCATTCGCCCAGCAAGGTGCTGAGCCGGCTGCCACACCAGCGGCGGCTTCGTCGGCCACCCGCCCGGCGTTAGCGTCTGATCATGCGGTGGATCGTCGAGTCACGATTCCCGCTGGAACTCACGTTCCAGTCTCGCTGCGGAATGCGATTTCCACCAAGAGCAGCCATGTAGGTGATCAGGTCTATGCGCAGACGACTTTTCCTGTAGTGATTAATGACCACATTGTGATCCCCGCTGGCACCTATGTGCAGGGCAAGATCAGTTCCATCAAGCCAGCGGGTCGAATCAAGGGAAGAGCGGAAGTCCTTATGCATTTCACTTCGCTGATTTATCCCAGCGGCTACACCGTAATGTTGCCTGGGTCCATTGAGAGCGCTCCGGGAGTGGATCAGGCCCAAGTGAAGGATAAAGAAGGAACAATCAAGGCGGACAGCAACGCTGGAAAAGTCGCAAAGACTGTTGGTGAACCGGCGGCTACTGGCGCAGTTGTAGGGGGTCTAAGTCGCGGATTAGAAGGTGGACTGATTGGCGCTGGTGTCGGCGGCGCGATTGGAACCGCAATCGCGGCTTTCGGCCACGGGAACGAAGTCAAGATGGGGCCCGGAACCACGCTCGAAGTCATCCTGCAGCGAGACGTACAAGTAGATTCTTCCCGCATTCGATCCCGGGCCTTCGAACGCCAAAGCGCGGAGTATTAGTCTGCGGTCGTAGGATCGATGATAGTTCTGATCTGCGAAATCCGGTTGGCAGGGAATCCGCCCTCTTTGGCGTGCTGCCGTATCAGTTCCTCACTCGGCGCGCGATAAATGCAATAAATCTTGTCGTCGGTGACATAGCTTTCAATCCACTGAATCTGCGGTCCAAGATGATTGATCACGCCGCAACTTTTCTGCGAGATGGCTTGTAGTTGATCGGAAGTGAGCTTTCCCGCTCCGGGCAGCTCGCGTTCGATGACATATTTTGGCATTTAGAAGACTCCGGGCAAATTTGCGTTGAAAAGAGTAGCAGCGGATGGCTGGAACATGCAACTCGGCTTAGGTCTTTCCCCCGGAATAGGCGGCAAAGCGGTGGATCTGTTCGTCAATCCCTTTGCGTAAATCGTCCCAGATGTTCTCGGGCATTTCGAGAAAGACTTTGACCACCTGAGGATCGAACTGACGGCCTGACCACTTATCGATTTCTGCTCGAGCTGCGGACAAAGGCTGCGCCGCCCGGTAGGGACGGTTGGAGGTCATCGCGTCCAGCGTGTCGGCGACTGAAAATATGCGAGCCCCGAGAGGTATCTGCTCGCCTTTCAGACCACGGGGATAGCCGGTGCCGTCGAACTTTTCCTGATGGGCATAAACGATCTCGGAAGCTTCGGTCAGGAATGGAATGCGGCGCAATATCTGGTAGCCGCGATAGCAGTGCTCGCGCATGATGGCCACTTCTTCTGGATCGAGTGCCCCTGGCTTGCGCAGGATCGCGTCGGGAATTGCCATCTTGCCGATATCATGCAGAAACGCGCCGCGAGCAATGACCCGAATTTGATCGCCGGAGATGCCCATCGCGCGAGCGATAGCAATGGTAAAGGCCGTAACTCGTTTCGAATGGCCCTCAGTTTCAGCATCCTTCAAATCGAGTGCATTGCCAAGAGCTTCGAGGGTGATGTCGTAAGAGCGTTCAAGCGAAGCCAGTGCCTGCCGTACCTGTTCGGTCCGGGCAGTAACCAGACTTTCCAATTCTGTCTGATACTTGCGGTTTTCTAATTTCAGCCGCCGGTTCTCCAGCGCTCGCCGAACCGTTGCGAGAAGTTGTTCGCGATCGAATGGCTTAAGCAAGTAATCGTACGCGCCGTTTCGTATGGCATTGAGCGCGATGGAGATGTCGTGCATGGCGGTGACCATGACGACCGGGATATCTGGAAACCGCTCTTTGGTGGCCGCGAGCAAGGCCTCGCCGTCCATAACCGGCATCATCATGTCCGACAACATGAGTTCGTACTCTTCCCCGGACTGAAGCAGCGCCAATGCCTCCCGTCCGGACTGCGCTTGTGTGCATACAAAACCCGACGAACTCAGCATGGAAGAGACGACTTCACGAATAGAGTCTTCGTCGTCAACGATAAGAATGCGATCGGCGGGCATGGCTGGTCGGAACTAGTTCCAAACTAAGTGTACGGCGATTGTACCTGAAATGCTGAGTATCGAAAGTAACCAAAAGGGTATGAAACCCCGCTGGTTGCGGGATTCTACGTGCTAAAACCTAGAAAGTCCGGCTTAGGTCTGCAATAGCAATGAATAGCGTTTTCTGGCACGCCGGGAATATCCTCGGCGAACTCGCCGTGCCCAAACTCGTCAGCCGCGAGATATCCGTGCTGTTGATTCTGGCGGCCAGCCTGCTGGTATTTCGCACCCTGCGGGAACGCTGCCTCATGGTCTGGATTGTGGGCTGGATCGCCTACTTCGTTTCTCACCATGTAGTGGCGTCTTCGGCATATCCGTTTGCGGTGCCGGTTGCTCAAGCTGAATTCATCCTGGCGGTCGCGCTTTTTGTTGCCGGCTCCCTTATCTATGCCAATGCGCGTTTTCTCCTGGCGCCGCTACTTGCAATCAGCCTGGGACTGATTGCATTCGCGGCTTTACGCAGTGTCTATTGGCCAGCTTCAGTTCCGCTGCATTTCGCACTTGAGCTTTCGTATCACCTGCTGACCTTGAGCGCTGCCATCCTCATCCTACGTTTCCGGCGTGCCCGCCGAGAGATCGGATCCTGGATTCTTGTCGCAGGGTTGCTGCTTTTGCATCTGGATTGGTGGCCCGCCAGCATCCCCCTTGCGACCGATGCCGGAACGCTCTCAGATATGCTGCTTGGCCTGGGAATGTTGCTGGTGGTGTTTGATGAGTCCCGGCTGCACACGCGCAGGCTCGCAACCTTGAACGCGCTTACAACCAGCATTGCCCGTGTGAGTCAGGACGGCTCCATGGCAGCCACGGCGCTCAAGGAATTGAAAGATCTTATGGGCGCGGACGCCGCTTGGTTCCGCTTGTTGCAAGAGAATCGCCTCATCGTCCATCAGCAATTCGGCCTTTCACCGGAATTCCTGAGCAAACGGAGCTCGGTTGCGGCGAATGATGAGGTCGAGCGCATCCCGGAGCAGCCTCGCCCGGCTGTAATTTCAGGGCAGGCACTGAATGATGCCTTTCGCATCGAGAAATTGAAGCAGGCCGTTGTTTGCAGCGTGCCCGGACGCAAGTCACCGGTCGGGGATTTGATCCTCGGGAATCGCAGGCCGAAAAATTATGCTCCAGACGAAATGGATTTTCTGATTTCTTGCGCCCAGCAATTCGGTTTGGCGCTGGAAAATATTCATCTTGTGGAAGAAATTCTGCGCTCGCATCGCCAGTGGAGCAACACCTTCGAATCGATTCAGGACCTGGTCTTACTTCACGACTCGGACTTCCGCATTTTGAAAGCGAACCCGTCGCTGTTGAGCCGCGTCGGGAAATCGCAGTCCGAGGTGGTAGGCCAGGTATGCAGCGCAGTGCTGCCCAAAGATGATCTCGAATGGGCGAATTGTCCGTATTGCCGTGGAACCGAAGACGGCTTTTACGAAGGGCTGGATCCTTTCGGAGGATTTTCTGTTGCTTCTACCTCGACGTATGTAGATCAGGGAACTAAACAGCGGGCGACCATTCATGTGGTTCGGGACACTACCGAGCGCCGTGCCGCGGAGCAGAAGTACCGGTCGCTCTTCGAGCAGGTGCAGGAAGGGGTTTTCGTTACCACCCCCGAGGGCAATCTGCTCGACTGCAACGATGCCTTCGTCCGAATGCTGGGCCATTCCAGCCGTGAGTCACTGCTAGGGCGCAACGTAGATACGGACTTTTACACCTCGCGAGAGCAGCGCGTCACATTCCGGCGCGAAGTTGAAGCCCATAACTTCGTCCGCGACTTCGAAGTCAGCCTGCGCCGGAAAGATGGTTCGGAATTGACGGCGGTCGAGAGCAGCTTCGCCATCCGCGACGACGATGGCAAGATCGAAAGATATCAGGGCTTTCTTCTCGACATCACGGCCAAGAAGCAGGCGGAAGATGAAATCCGTCGCCGCAATCGCGAACTGAATGCGCTGAATGCCATGGCCGTAATCGCTACACAAAGCTTTGATCTCGACGAGATCCTTAATTTGACTCTTCGCCAGGTGATTTCACTGTTGGGTGGCGAAGCGGGCTCGGTTTATCTCGCCGAACCGGAGAACCGTTTCCGCCGGCGCGCCGATTGGGGGCAGCGCGTCAGTGACCGCAAGCGTCTTGCGGAGGTCCATTTTCCGGAGAGCCTGGGCGAACTGGTGATGCGTTCGCGCGCCGAAGTTCTCACCGCCGAATACCTTCCGCACCTGCCCCATGCGGTCAAGGAATTCGTGGGCAGTGCCAATTTGAATTCGTCCATTTGGGTAGTGCTCTGGGGCAAAGACGATCCCATCGGCCTCATGGGTATCTGCCGCGGGCTGGTTCGCGAATATTCCAGCAATGACGAAAATCTGCTGGTCGCAATCGGACGCCAACTTTCCACCACCATCGAGAAGGTGCGGTTATACGAAGAAACCTGCAAGGCCTACGACGATCTCCGCCGTACCCAGGAACAGTTGTTGCAGAGTGAAAAAATGTCCGCCGTAGGACAGTTGATTGCCGGTGTCGCGCATGAATTGAACAACCCTCTCACCGCGATACTCGGCTATGCGCAGTTGCTCGAGTCGGAAAAGCTCGACACGAAAGCCATGGAGTACGTGGGCAAAATTTTCAAACAGGGACAGCGCACCCATCGTGTGGTCCAGAACCTGCTGTCTTTTGCCCGCCAGCGCAAGCCGCAAAAAGAAGAGTTCGACGTCATCAAGGTGCTGGAAGAGGCGCTGCTGCTGCGCGATTACGACATGAAGGTCGGAAACGTCCAGCTGGAACGCGATTTCGCAGTGGACATTCCAGCGGTGTTCGGCGATCCGCATCAACTCGAACAAGTATTCCTGAACATCATTAACAACGGTCTCGACGCAATGACCGGGGAGGCGCCGGTTGACGGGACTAAGCCCGAACACCGCTTCAGCGTACGCGTGTCGGCCGTCGACAACTCAGTCAGCATTGAGTTTCACGATTCAGGTCCGGGGATTCAAGAGCCCCATCGCATCTTCGAACCCTTCTACACCACAAAAAACGTGGGAAAGGGCACTGGCCTGGGTCTGAGCATTTGCTATGGAATCGTTAAGGAACACAACGGAGATATCTCGGCTCGCAACGATGAGCAAGGTGGGGCAATCATCCAAGTGAAGCTGCCTTCCGCAGGCCGCGCCGCCGCCCCGCAACCGGAGCCGGCAGCGCCGCGTCGTGATACTGCATTGAAGGGAATGATTCTGCTGGTGGAAGACGAAGAGACTGTGCTGGAGTTTGAGCGTGATGTGCTCTCCGGCGCTGGAGCCGAGGTGACTACGGTTAACAGCGTTGAAGCCATGAAGTCAATGCTGGAGGACCACGCGTTCGATGCGCTCATTATCAACGGCAAGATGCCCGGGGCGAACAGCGTACAAGAAACTCATGGCTGGCTTCTCAACTCGCATCCTCAACTCCGGGGACGCTTCTTGTTCACCTTCTCGAGCTTGGCTGAACCCGAGGTCCGCAGCTTTCTCGACCAGAACAGCGTTCGGTTTTTGGTGAAGCCTTTTGAAGTCAGCGACCTGATTACCAGCACCCGTCGCCTGCTGGCGAAAACCAAAGCTGCCGGCGCTGGAAATTAGCAGGCTCGGCCCGCTGCTTGCAGCGGCATTTGCCTCCAGATATCCTTCTCGCTTATGCAGACGCTCGTCGAATGCGTCCCTAATTTTTCTGAGGGGCGCGACAAAGCCAAAGTTGATGCCATCGTGGAAGCGATGAAACTTGACGGCGTTTACCTGCTCGATCGCGAAATGGACGCCGACCACAATCGTTGCGTGATCACCATAGCAGGCGAGCGCCAAGCTGTGCAGGAAGCGGCAATCCGTGGCGTGGGCAAGGCCGCTGAGTTAATTGATTTGAACCGCCACCAGGGAGCGCATCCACGACTAGGCGCCGCCGATGTGGTCCCATTCATCCCGATCGAAGGGGTAACCATTGAAGACTGTGTGGCAATGGCCCGGCATGCCGGCGAGCAGATTTGGAAGCGCTATCAGATACCTGTTTATCTCTATGAGGCGGCTGCCACTTCGCCAGAGCGGCAGAACCTGGAAAATATTCGCCGCGGACAATTTGAAGGAATTCGTTCGGAAATCGCCATCAATCCGTCGCGAAAGCCGGATTTCGGAGACGCGCAATTACATTCCACTGCGGGAGCTTGTGTCGTCGGGGCGCGCAAGTTTCTGGTCGCCTACAACATCTTCTTAAACACTGCAGATGCGGCGATCGCTAAGAAGATTGCCAAAGCGGTCCGATTTTCAACTGGCGGATTGCGGTTCGTGAAAGCCGCGGGATTCCTGGTGCGCGGCCAGGCGCAGGTTTCCATGAACCTGACGGATTTCGAGCAAACCCCCATGCATCGCGTATTCGAAATGGTGCGCGCGGAAGCTGGCAGATACGGCGTGTACCCTGTCAGCAGCGAAATAGTCGGACTGGTTCCCAACAAAGCTTTGGAGCAGACGGCGGAGTGGTATTTGCAAATCGAGAACTTTGATTCGTCGCTGATTCTCGAGAACCGCCTTACCGCGGTGATGGGCGGAAAAACGGCAGGTGGCGGCATTCGTGCCGGGGTGGAACCGTTCATCGAGCAGTTGGCAGCACCGATTGCGGCTCCGGGTGGCGGCAGCGCGGCGGCGGCGAGCGCGGCCATGGCTGCGGGACTGGCCAACATGGTGGCGACCATGTCGCGGGG
>DATJHT010000181.1:0-3531 GCA_035493765.1 Terriglobales bacterium | reverse complement strand
CTGCGGGTTGGGAAACATGCGAATCTCCTTTCACTGCACGCCTGGAGTCCGCACGATCAGGCTGAAAGAAGGTTCGTGCCTTCATGAGTACTTGATGGGTGGGCGCTGCCCTTTCCGCGGACCGGATGCGCCCCTCGCGCTTGTATCAGGCTATGGTCCGCCCGTCATAGTGTCAATCTTGATCTTTCGCTGTTGGAAAAGTAGAAGCACTGAGAGCCAAGAAGTGACTCAACTTACGCAAAATCGCCGAGTCATTGCATTGAGAGTCCTCTTGGGGTCTGCGTTGGTCGTACTATTGGCCAACGAGGTCGCACAGCAAACCCCTACAAAAATACGACCCGTTTCAGTCCGATTCGCGGGGTTACGGCGGGCAAAAGGGTTCTTCACGGAAATTTAAGTTTGGCTGAAATCTCCTGAAACCGAGGGTCTCTCCGCAGTGGGTCCAGGCGCGGTTCCACGGCAAGAACCAGCAACGCCCAATCGCGATTCTCATACGCCTGTTGCATGTACCTCATTGCTACTTCTTCCTCGTTGAGTGCGATGTGAATTATGGCAAGGTTGTACGCCGGCACAAAGGCACTCGTAGACCTCCCCTCTAAACGCCGTAGAATCTGCCGGGCCTCATTTCGCCTGCCCGCGACTGCCAGGCTATATGCCATTTCAGTCAACCCGAGAGTACTGTCGGGCATCGCTTCAAGGATCTTCTCCGAGGCTGCAATAGCTTCCCTGTGCATTCCCTTCTGCGAATAGACACGCCCCAGCCAAAAATGCGTTCTGACATAGTTGGGATCTAACTGCATCGCTTTTTGACCCTGCTCGATCGCTTGATCATAGTTCCGGGCGTAGTACAAGGTACGAACCACTTCCGCATTGTTCGGCAACGACAGGGGATCCAGCCGCATGGCCTCGTTCATCTGTTCCCATGCTTCGCGGTGACGTCGGGTCTCACCAAGGAGAGCTGCGTAGAGGCGGTGCGCCATCGAGTAACTGGGATTCAGGGCGATGGCTCGCTTGTACTCATCCTCAGCGCCAGACCGGTTCCATTCCGATAGACCCAGCGCCACGGCGAGCGAAGCATGTGGCTCCGCCAGATCGACACCCAGGGATACGGCCCGGCGCGCCGCCTCCAGTGCCTTAGGATCTCCCTCGCTCGCTGGGATGGAATCCGTTACTACGAGGAAATTATAAGAGTCAGCAAGTCCAGAATAAGCTTCTGCAAAGTTAGAGTCGCGCTCGATGGCTTGCTGGAAGTAGCTAATCGCTTTCCGGTATCCTTCCGGCGTAAATTGGTTCCAGAAGTAGCGCCCTCGCAGATAGGCTTCGTTTGCCCCTGCGTCAAGATGCGGGTTCGTACGGCCTTTGTAACTCGGGCTCAGTTTCACTTGGATCTGGTCCGCTACCGCCTTTGCCACCTCTTCCTGCAATTCGATGGAATGGCTGATTTGCCCGTCGTAGCTGCGTGCCCACACATGCACCTGGTCATGCACCCGGATGAGTTGCACGCTGATCCGTACTTGATTCCCGTCGCGCCGAACGCTGCTCTCGAGAACATAACCGACGCCCAATTCGCTTCCAATCTGATCCACGCTCTTCGAGGTATGTTTGTAGGCCATCGATGTGGTGCGCGCGATAACCCCAAGTTGGTCGGGATTTAATGCTCCTAGTTGAGCAATTACCTCTTCGGTCAACCCGTCACTGAAGTAATCCTGACTTGGGTCCCCGCTGAGGTTTTGAAAAGGGAGCACGGCCAACATCACGTGTTCCGAACCAGGAACCGGACCAGCACGCATTCGCCGTCCGCCGAGATAGACGATCACAGAAAGTGCGACTACCAAACACGAGACGAGAATCGTAACGAGAAATCGCGGCCGGGCACTCAATCTTTGGTCAATAGGGCCGGTCTCAACTACCGGCTTGGCGGCCGCCGCCGGATACTCGGCTTCAGCTAGCTGCCCGTCTCCAGTAAGCACTGGGCAGATGAAACGATAGCCGCGGCGGGGGAGGGTCTCAACAAACCTGGGATGATCGGCCTCGTCTTCCAATGCAATTCGAATTTTTTTAATCGCAGTATTGACCGCTTGGTCGAAGTCGACAAAGGTATCTTCGGGCCATACCTTCTGGCGCAACTCCTCCCGAGTGACCAACTCACCTGAGCGTTTCAGCAGGATGGCACAGACTTGAAACGGCTGGGTCTGCAAAGGGACTTTTTCGCCATTCTTGCGCAGTTCCCCGGTTTCCAAGTCCGCTTCAAAGACCCCGAAGCGAAGAATCTGCCGAGAACGGTTTCCATTGTCCATCTGCAGCCCACGCCTGTGACTCGAACTCTAGCACCATCGGTCAACTTCTCAAACTGGTCAAGTGCACCCGACCTATCCAACACACTTGATTACGACAGCTTAGCTGTACAGGACAAATACAGAAGCGATCCATGAGCCGTCCATTGAGGTTCCTGCGCTTGTAATTCATTGTTGGCGGCACCGCGTATGAAGAGACTCGGTGACGCAAATCTACTTAGGAGGTACATGGTGAAAGCAATTTCGCTCCGCTTATCAACTCTGATGGTGGTTGTGGCAGTCGGCCTAACGCAGCCGGCCTCGGCTTCAAACCCCGTCGTCGACTGGAATCAAATCGCCCTGAATACGGCGCTAACGACTCCGGGGACACAGATATACCTCACCTACGTGAATCTCGCCATGTACGACGCGGTTAACGCAATAGACGGCCAATATCAGCAGTACGCACCCGAATTCCACGGCCCTAGAAATGCTTCCAAGGAGGCTGCCGCAATTTCTGCAGCTTACCAAGTCTTGCTGAACTACTTTCCCGCCCAAGTGGCGGCATTGCAAGTCCAATATGATGCCGCAATTGCTGCCATTCCCGATGGTGAAGCGAAGACAAGCGGCATTACGGTCGGGCAGATCGCAGCCGCGGGCATCGTGGCAATGCGGGCAGGCGATGGAAGGGGAGCGAACGTTTCCTACACATACCCGACCTCGCCCGAACCTGGAGTCTGGATCCCCACTCCGCCAGCTTTTGCAGCGCCAGCGACGCCATGGCTAGCGCAGATGGTTCCTTTCACCATGAAGAGCGCTTACCAGTTCCTGCCGGTGAACGGTCCGCCAAGCTTAGGGAGCACTCAATGGGCCCGGGAATACCATGAGGTCAAACTACTCGGCGCAGCAAACAGCAGCGTCCGGACACCGGCACAAACTGAGATTGCCTTGTTCTGGACGGCGAATCCTGTGGTCACCTACTTTAGCGCCTTCAGTCAGTTGGCGGTTGATCGCCATCTCAGCCTCTCAAAATCCGCTAGATTGCTTGCTATGCTATCGGTTGCCTTCACTGATGGAGGTATCGGTTGTTGGAACGCCAAGTATCACTTCAGCTTCTGGCGTCCAGTAACTGCAATTCCAAACGGCGATATAGACGGGAATCCGGAGACCGAAGCTGATCCCACTTGGCTCCCGCTCGCACCAACCCCGCCCCATCCGGAATTCCCCGCCGCTCATGGGTGTGCCACCGGCGCAATAG
>DATJHT010000180.1:0-4850 GCA_035493765.1 Terriglobales bacterium | reverse complement strand
ATAGGCCGCTGCCGTCTGGTTCCACTCGACCAGCAGTTGCCGCCGTTCATCTTCCGGCAGCAGAGGCAGATGCGCCACTGCGGTTGCAGGACTGGCCAGTGCCGCCGCCAGCAGGTTCTGGTAATAGCCGGCAATGCGCTCCACCGCGCCACGCTCGAAGCGTGCCGCATCGTAGTGAAATTCGAGCGTCAGTTCCGCTCCCCGCCGCACCACGTTCAACCGCAGCTTGAAACGCTCGCTTACCACCTGCACCCGTTCCAGGCTGAAGCGCACGCCCCCGGCGTCTTCCGTAACACTGAAATCTTGATAACCGAAATTAATCAGTTCACCGTCGAGCCCAATAGCCTCCGGCGCAAAATATTCCTGTCGTGCGATGGCCTCCCGCACTGCATCTTCCGTGCGCCGTAGCACGTCTGCGAAAGTAAATGTGCTCTCGAATCCCGCCACGATCGGTAACGTGCGTCCGAAGCACCCAATCGAGGCTTGCAGTTCCTCGTACTCACGATTGTCCGCGAAGAAGCCCGTCATTAACATGTTTTGCCCTGAGAAGCGATAGAGCAAAGATTGCCACCCAGCAAGCAAAGCGCTACGTGGTTCAAAGTGACTAAGAACCAGCCCCGCCAAGCCCGTGCTGACAGGCACGACAAGAAGCTGTGGCTGGAAGGGCGCGCCCGACGGGTTTTTTTCTGAGGGCAGATTGGAGGCCGAGAGCGAGTTTGCGATCTGTGTTGTCCAGAACTCGCGACCCTGTTTTGCATCAAGCTCGTCAGATTCGAGCAGATCCGATTGCCACTGTGCAAACTGGACGTACCGAAATGCTTCCGGCAGGTCATTCTGCAAGCCGCGGTAAAAGGCCGCCGCTTCATTCATGAGCACTTGCAGGGAACGCGCGTCAGCGCACAGTGTCGAAAGACTTAATAGGAGAACAGAACGCCGATGATCAAGTTCGAGAAGAGAAGCCCGAAGCCCCGGAGCACATTCCGAATCGTCGTCGAAACCCTGTTCCGCCTCAAAAAACGAGTCGATCTCTCGCTGCTGCTCGTTAGCGCTTAAGCCTGAGATCTCGCGGTGCTCCCAATCAAACTGCGCCGCATCCAGCACCATCTGAAGCGGCATTTTCATCCCAGCGGGACGGCGAAACACGGTGCGGAGCGCTTCGTGACGGGAAACAACTTCGCCCACCGCAGAGCGCAAGCGAGACGGTTCCACATTACCATCTAGTGAAATCAAGCCCAGGGTCCGGGCCGGGCGGCCGATCGCTTCTTCTACTCTCCAGGCAAATTTTTGTTGTGGTGAAAGCCAGAAACCGGACTGATCCTGCATCCCCTCGCTCCGTCCTCTACTTGCTGCCTAGTTTATGCATACGAAAATGATCCATGCGGTTTGGTGGGGTACAAGCCGCGAACATTACTATGCGGAAGCTCGATCAATATCTGCGCCTTGGACCAAGTCGCCTAGAGCAACCACGATCTTTCGCGGCCCGACGAACGGATCGCGAGCATGCGCCGTGATCATATTGTCCAGCGTGACCATATCGCCCTCGCGCCATTTGAATCGCACTGCGTTTTTCTCATAGACCTCACCGATATGGTCCATAACCGAATCCTCAATTGGGGATTCATCGCCGTAGTAAACGTGGCGCGGCAGGTCTTCCCGTTTGAAAATCGAAAGCAGAGAATCGCGTACATCGGGGTCGAGACAATGCACGTGGTGCAACTGCACCTGATTGAAAAAAGAAATCTCTCCGGTTACTGGATGCCGAAGCACGCCGCGGCAACGTTGCTTCACCCGGAGGTTGTCTTTGCCATACCACTCAGGGATAAAGCCCTGCTTGGCGCAGGCGTCTTCCACCACGTCGCGATCTTCCGTATGAAAAAAACGTTGCCAGCTCACATCCAGCCCGTCGGAGAAGTTGCGCACGTACATTAACCCCAGCTTTTGGAATTTCTCTCGCACCGAGGGGTCAAGTTGTTGATAGACCTTTCGACAATCCACGATCGGCGAGCACCCGCCTTCTTTGGCCGCCAGCACGCAGAAAAAGCTGATGCGCGTTGGCCACGCATTCATGTGCGAGCTTTCGTTGTGATACAGGATTGCTTTGTCTTCGGGATACGGGGTCGAGGTGTAGATCTTTCCCGCAACGCCCTCTCGCGGTAAGTCGCCATATTCGGCGTAAATCTCTTTGTAAATAGACGCGGCGACGCGTTCGAAATCCTGGGGCGTTGAAAGCGCGAATCCGCGGAACAGGATGCCGCCATGCCGGTGCAGTTTGCCATTAATGTACTCGCGGTTGTTACGGGCCCAATCGCCAAGGTCAACCTGTTCAGCCGCAGGTTCTATCACCAAAGGCAATGGTTGGTCGTCACTAACCAAGCTCTCGCGGACGGGATTGAAATGGGCCAGATCAACGGCTTTACGCCGGATCGTACCTATAGATTTCTTTACGGTAATAGTGTTTTCCACGTATTCCCCCTAAAAAAGTTCCCGCTCGTGTGTGAGCACAGGATTGCACGCTTGCGCGCGCGTGAACGCAACACTAAAGGTGCACTTCTCATGCCACAAAACTTTGCTTCCTAGCCTTTCGACGTGCTCGGACAATCTCAAAACCTACTTAATTATCTATCGGTTGTGGCTTCACCCTTGGTGAATAAATGGGTACCTGACCCGAAATGCAAACATTTGCACAATCAGAGCGGCAAGCCAATGGCTTTGTTGGGGGAGGGAATCTGCACGATTATAGACGAAATCAGCCGTCGGCGGAGGATTTTAGGTTACCGCTGTCACTTCAGACAGAGCCTCAGGGTTGGTCGGTTTTCGGTATCGCCAAATTGACAATCTTCGGCTCAACCGAGGTCAGCTTCTTCCGCTGCATTTGCTTTCGTTCGTTCTTCTCGTTTTCGATTCTCTGCTTCTCCTCCGCAGTAAAAATCTCCAGGCTGCTCAGCCGCATTTCAGGGCGCAAAATTGCGTTGCGGAGAAGGGTTTCAAAATTAGCTGCCATCTTCAAAATCGTGCTGGCCTGGAACAATTCCGTGCTGTAAAGCCAATCCTGGAAAGTATCATCCTTGTTCTCGCGGATGAAAACAGCCACATCGAACTTGGAGCGTGTGATCGAAGCGGGAAATGGAGTCAGCTCGAGACCCGGCAACTCACGGCGTTGCGTTGGGATATTTTGCATCACAAACAGCGCCTGCACGATCGGGTTGTGGTTCAGACTGCGCTCGGGTTGTAAGTCTTCGACTAACTTGTCGAAGGGAATGTCTTGGTGTGCATATGCGCCGAGTGCAACTTCGCGAACCCGCAAAACGAGCTCATGGAATGTGGGATCGCCTGAAAGATCTGTATGCAAAGGTAATAAATTGATGAAAAAGCCAATCAGCCGCTCAGTTTCGGCAGTGGTGCGATTCGCGATGTCGGTGCCGAGAACAATGTGCGGTTCGCCCGAGTAGCGCGACAGCAGAGCATTGAAAGCCGCCAGCATGGTCATGAACGGAGTGACTCCGTGCTGGGTGCTGAATGTCTTTATTCCATCGGCGACATCTTTTGCAAACCGGACTGCTTCGTAGGCGCCATCGAATTTCCGCAGCTCCGGGTGGGGCCGGTCAGATGGAAGCTTCAGCAATGACGGAGCGCCCTTCAGATGTTCTCGCCAGTAGCTCAGCTGATTTTCAAGGACCTTCCCCTGAAGAAAATTTCTTTGCCACGCGGCATAATCCGCGTACTGAATCGTGAGTTCCTCAAGGGGCGACGGTTTGCCTTCCAGAAATGCCGTGTATAGCTCACCCAGTTCGCGGAAGAATATCCCACTCGACCAGGCATCGCTGACAATGTGGTGCATGGTGAGAAGCAACACATGCTCGCTGGTCCCCAGTTGCAAGATGGTGGCGCGCAGTAATGGTCCTTTAGAGAGATCGAACGGCGTCCGCGCTTCCTCGGCCGCAATGTCGTGGGTGCGGCTTTCTCTCTCGGACCCAGTCAGATCGCTTAGGTTTTTGATTTCGATGTGGAGATCGAGAGGCTCGTTGACGATTTGCACCGGCTGACCGTCAGGGCCTAACCCGAATGTGGTCCGCTGCGATTCGTGCCGGCGGACGATTTCATTGAGCGCACCGATCAGCGCGTCGCTGTTCAAGTTCCCCTTCAGGCGAATAGCGCGAGGAATGTTGTACAGGGGATTGTTGGGCTCGATCCGGTCGAGCACCCAGAGCCGCTGCTGGGCGAATGATAACGGTAGAGGCTTATCGCGGGGGACTCTCACGAGAAGAGGCACTCGCGGCTGGGCTGATGCTGAAAGTTTTTCCGATTGCTGTGCAAGTGCCGCGACCGTTGGACACTCAAAAAGCGTCCGGAGCGGCAGGTCGATGTCTAACGCCCGCCGCAAGCGGCTGACGACTTGGGTGGCGAGCAGGGAATGGCCACCGAGGTCGAAAAAGTTGTCTTCGGCGCTGATCTTGCTGTGGTCGCGGCGCAGCACCTCCGCCCAGACCTCGGCAATGGCCTGCTCGGTGGCTGTGCGCGGCGCAACGTAGGCTCTCTGCGATGCCGCCTGCTCAGGCCCGGGCAATTTCTGACGGTCGAGCTTGCCGTTGGCAGTCAGCGGCAGCTTGGCCAGCAGCATCACCGCCTGCGGCACCATGTAGTCAGGCAGGTGCTGTTGCAGGTGCTGGCGCAGAGTTTCAGAGCTGAGGGCATGGTGGCCGTTGCTGGAAGCGGCGGCTTCGCGGTGCAGGACAACGTAGGCCAGCAGGCGCTTGTCGTCGGTATTGCTATTCGGATCGGTGGCCCGCGCCAGCACCACCACTTGCTTCACCGCCGGATGCTGTGCCAGCACCGCTTCGATTTCTCCCAGT
>DATJHT010000179.1:0-10770 GCA_035493765.1 Terriglobales bacterium | reverse complement strand
GGTCAGGTCCTGCAGCAATTCGACTTCGCGATCGAAATGCAGGAGAAAGCCGGAGTCCTTTTCGCGCAGCACCTGGTCGAGAAAAGTCTTGCTCGCGCTTTTCTCTTCATCAATAACGGAACGCTGGCTCATGCTGGTATCTATCAGCAGGCCGAGGGTCAACGGCAAATCGGTCTGGCGAGAAAAGTATTGGATCGCAACCGGATGCGTGTCTTCATCAAGCGTAAAGTCTTCCTTGTTGAGGGTCGAAAGTATCTTTCCGTGTTTATCGCGCACCGTCGCCAACACGTTGACGACTCTAACGTTTGCGGAAAACCTGGAGTCCGGCTGTTCCGCCGGAGCATTCGCCGCGGCTGTCGAGGACTGTTGCCCGAGCAACATGCCCGGGAGCAGCAAAATAAAAAAAACCGCAGAACGAAAGAGGGAGAGCACAGTATGTAGGATGCCGTGTGCGGAACTGATCTGCGGTAAAAGTTTGTAAATGGCGTCTGACTCAAGCGCCGGATGCGAACCGAAGGCATTTGCGTGCAATCGACCAGTCCTCCTGGGCACGAATGACCAGCACGCGGACGCGCGAGCCGTGCTGTGAAATTTCGGCATCGGGGTTGGCATTGCGGTTAGCGGCTTCGTCGAGTTCTACACCCAGGAACTTCAGCCGGGTGCAGGCCGCAAGGCGAACCTCTGCGGAATTCTCGCCAATTCCGGCGGTGAAGACCAGAACATCCAAGCCGCCGAGAGAAGCGGCCATTGCGCCAATCGCCGATTGTAAGCGGTGAACGAAGATGTCAAAAGCAAGTCCGGCGCGTTCGTTACCGTTGCGGGTAGCATGGAGCACTTCACGCATATCGCTCGAGACCCCGGAGATGCCGAGCAGGCCGGACTGACGATTTAGAGTCTCGTCAATGAGCTCGATATGTGCAGCGTCTCTGCGATTGGGTCTCGGATCCGCCGGATTGCCTGCCATGACATGAATCAGAATTCCCGGATCAATCGATCCCGACCGCGTTCCCATCATCAAGCCTTCGAGCGGAGTGAAGCCCATGGTGGTATCAATGCTTTTTCCGCCATCAATTGCCGCCAGCGAGCATCCGTTGCCAAGATGACAGGTGACAATCTTTAAAGTTGACAGTTCACGGCCGAGCAAACTTGCGGCGCGATGCGAACAATATTCGTGATTGATGCCGTGGAATCCGAAGCGGCGGATGCCATCGCGCTCGTACCAGCTATACGGAACCGGATAAATGAAGGCCTGTGGGGGCAGCGTGCGATGAAAGCCGGTATCGAAGACGGCAACTTGAGGGATGTTCGGCAGCAGTTTTTCCACTAGCTCAACGCCTTCCAGGCCTGCCTGATTGTGCAGTGGAGCGATAGACGCGACATTCTCAATTTCCTGTTTTATCTCAGGCGTGATGCGAACGGGCTGGGTAAGTTTAGCTCCGCCGTGCACAATGCGATGGCCTGCAACCTCAATTTCGCCGCGCGACTTCAGAACCGCCGTGGGGCCGCTCCAACTATTCTCGAGCATGGCCGCCACTGAAGCGCGCTGCACGCTGGTCTTGCCGTTGCTGCGAATTTCTTGGCCGGTGTGATTGTGAACGTGAAGCGTTTCTTTGTCGCCGTCCCATTCGAGTTTGCCTTCCCAGAGAGGCGGGATGGGTCCATGCGAGGAGTTTTGTTCGAGATCAAAGAGCGCGCTCTTCTGGGTGCTTGAGCCGGAGTTGAGAACCAGGATTTTCATTTGCGCTTTTTCGGTCGTCCCTCCGGGACTTCGGATCTTAGTCCACGGCTACCCAGCGCTGCATGGCTGGGCTAAGCTCGGTTTTCCTACGGAGCTGGTGATCCGTGGGTACTTTGCATTCTCTTTCTTGGCGACCTTTGCGTTTAAAAGCTCTCGCGTAACAAGAGGCCCGACAATCAGTATTTCCACTTCCAATTCAGAATTTCCGGCATATCGATGCCGTGCTCGTAAATATATTGCTTATGCTCGACCAACTTGTTTCGGAGGAATTGCTTGAAGTGTGCGCCGACCCGCTGCAGTTTGGGCACGCGGTCCACAGCGTCTCCGGCGAGGTGAAAGCGGTCGAGATCGTTCATGACCGTCATATCGAACGGAGTGGTCGTGGTGCCCTCTTCTTTGTAGCCGCGAACGTGCAGGTTGTCGTGATTATTTCGGCGATAAGTGAGGCGATGAATGAGCCAGGGATATCCGTGATACGCAAAGATCACAGGCTTTTCGGTGGTGAAGAGCGAATCAAAGTCATGGTCTGAAAGCCCATGCGGGTGTTCGGTCGATGGCTGAAGTGTCATCAGGTCTACGACATTGATCACGCGAATCTTGAGATCAGGAAAATGCTGGCGCAATAAATCAACCGCTGCCAAGGTCTCGAGTGTGGGGACATCGCCGGCACAGGCCATTACAAGATCAGGTTCGGTGTTGTTGTCAGTGCTTGCCCACTCCCAAATACCAATCCCGTTGGTGCAATGCTCAATGGCTGAATTCATGTCGAGCCATTGGAGCTCGGGCTGCTTACCGGCAACGATTACGTTCACATAATTGCGGCTGCGCAGGCAGTGGTCGGCAACGGAAAGCAACGTGTTCGCGTCTGGCGGAAGGTAGACGCGGACGATATCGGCCTTTTTGTTCATCACATGATCGATGAAGCCCGGGTCCTGGTGCGTAAATCCGTTGTGATCCTGTCTCCAGACGTGCGAGGTCAGAAGATAATTAAGCGAAGCGATGGGCCGTCGCCACTCGATATCGCGTGTGACCTTCAACCACTTGGCATGCTGATTGAACATCGAGTCAATGATGTGAATGAAGGCTTCGTAACACGAAAAGAATCCGTGTCGCCCGGTTAGCAGATAGCCTTCGAGCCAACCTTCGCACATGTGCTCGCTCAGCATTTCGAGGACCCGGCCATTTGGCGATAAATCCTCATCAACAGCAAGAATGGGTTCCAGCCACTCTTTTGGGCTGGCTTTGTAAATGGCTTCAAGGCGGTTTGAGGCAGTCTCGTCGGGGCCGAAGACGCGGAAGTTTTTGGACTCAAGGTTCTGCTTCATAACGTCGCGAAGAAAGTTTCCCAGGATGCGAGTGGACTCTGAGTCGCTGGTTCCAGGCTTTTTCACCTCGACGGCATACTTGCGGAAATCGGGCATTACGAGATCGCGCAGCAGCAATCCGCCATTGGCATGTGGATTGGCGCTCATTCGGCGATCGCCTTTGGGTGGCAGGTCCGCTAGCTCTGGAATCAGTCGGCCCTGCTCATCGAACAACTCTTCCGGGCGATAGCTGCGCATCCAGTCTTCAAGAATCTTCAAGTGCTCGGGCTTCGTCTGGAGGTCGGCGACGGGAACCTGATGGGCGCGCCAGGTACCTTCGACTGGTTTGCCGTCCACAAACTTCGGCCCAGTCCAGCCTTTCGGCGATCGCAGCACGACCATCGGCCACTGGGGAACGCCGCTTTTCCTGGTTTTACGCGCATCATCCTGAATTGATCGGATTTCCTCGACGATGTGATCCAGCGTAGCAGCCATGAGCTGGTGCATAAGTTCGGGCTCGTGACCTTCAACGAAATACGGCTTCCAGCCATAACCGGTGAAAAGTTTGGTGAGTTCCTCGTCGCTCATGCGTCCAAGGATCGTGGGATTAGCGATCTTGTACCCGTTGAGGTGAAGGATCGGCAGCACGGCGCCGTCATGTGCCGGATTGAGAAATTTATTAATGTGCCAACTGGTCGCTAAAGGTCCGGTTTCGGCTTCTCCGTCGCCTACGACACAGCAGACCAGCAAGTCAGGATTGTCGAACGCGGCTCCGCTGGCGTGGCTCAGTGAATAGCCGAGTTCGCCACCTTCGTGGATCGAGCCCGGAGTTTCAGGGGCATCGTGACTGGGAATGCCGCCGGGGAAGGAAAACTGCTTGAACAAGCGCTGCATTCCGTCTTCATTCTGCTGAATATTGGGATAAATCTCGGTATATGTGCTCTCCAGATACGCGTTGGCGACCATTCCCGGGCCGCCATGGCCGGGGCCGCAGATATAAATCGCGTCGAGATCATATTTGCGAATGATGCGGTTGAAGTGCACGTAAACAAAGTTGAGGCCGGGAGTGGTCCCAAAATGTCCCAGCAGACGGGGCTTGATATGTTCCAGTTTCAGAGGTTCGCGGAGCAGAGGATTCCTGTACAGGTAAATTTGGCCGACGGAAAGATAGTTAGCGGCACGCCAGTAGGCGTTGATCTTTGACACTTCTTCTTGAGTGAGTGGCTGATGCGCGATGCCGGGTAGGGAATTCAGAGTAGTCATGACAGTGCCTCACCTCTAATCATGAACCTTTAAGGGGGACACTGTCTTGTGGTGAAAATAAAAATTGTGTGAATCGGCTAATGGTGGCGGCGGGCGAGAATCCGCCGCGTTTTTCGGGAATCTATGGCTTTTTCGGCGTCAAGTCGCAAGCGTTGCGAACGCGGTTCAGATCAAGGCCAGCTGGTGAAAATTCGGCGATACGCGGGCCTTCCGGTGTTCGGAATTCCACGCGGAACAAGTGCGCGCCGATCAACTCACGCGCCGTGCCTTTATCCATAGAGAGGAAATGCCCGTGCACCCAATTCCAGCTGTGATCGCTGTGCGAGTCGTCAACTCGAACGCGAACCCGCATTTGCGGCTGTCCCCAAAAGCCGGGCCAATCCGGACGCGCGAGTCTGATATTGGGACGAAAGTCGGCTAGTTTGAGCTTGCCGTCGGTGCAAAACAGGATGACTCGCGCCTGATCGTCACCATCGCCAGTATTATCGGCAACCAGGTCAAAGCGCACGCGCTTGGCCGCCGTCATGCGGTCTTCGGAACGGGATTCAGTCCAGTTGCCGCCGGCACTTACTCCGCGGTCAGGATGGTCAGGGAGGTCGGGGCCTTCCTGCGCCCAAAGCGCAAGAGCGCCTGATAGCATAACGAAAGCCAGGAAATATTTTGCCCAGGAATGTGTTGATCTTACAAGTTTGCAGTTGTGCAGGCTCATAGGTTTGATGGAATGATCCTCTCCCGCCTTCGCACCACGACAGAGCATCAAGCTTTTAAAACGTATAAACCCTAAGATGCAAAAAAGTTGCGCCGTATTCCAGTGCGAATTTAGAGTCTGGCTGCAAGAAACGTCCTGGCTGTGGCACCCTATCGCGCCATTTTTCGGAATTCCGCGCTTAGGGTAAACTTGTGGCAGCGCGTTGTCTCATCCCTCCGATAGAGAAATAAGGGTTTTGCGGAAGTGGTGGAATTGGCAGACACACCATCTTGAGGGGGTGGCGCCGAAAGGCATGGGGGTTCAAGTCCCCCCTTCCGCACCATGGTTTTAAATGAAACAAGCGGCTGACTCGCCGCTCAAAAATCCAGGATTTACTGAAGGTTTTTGTCTCCTATGGCCATTCTCATCACCGTTGTTCACGTCATTGTTTGCCTTTTCCTGATCATCGTGGTCTTGTTGCAAAGCGGCCAGAGTGGCGATATTGCCGCGGCATTTGGCGGAACTGGCAGTCAAACAGCTTTCGGCCCGCGCGGCGCGGCCACCGTTCTGACCAAAGCGACGACCTGGTGCGCGATCATCTTCATGCTGACCTCGATTACTTTGTCGATAATGACATCGCGCAAGGGCGGCCCTGGTTCAGTGCTCCAGAACTATAAAACTGCTCCGGCGAAGACCCAGCCGACGCCTGCCAAGCCGGCGCAGCAGAAATAGTCGTTGGGCTGCTCAGATTCAGCCGGCATTTCCCAGTCTGCGTCCGTGGCCGGAGCCGGATAATCAAACGGCCAGTGTACTGACAAGCAACTACGTGTTCCATGATCCATGAAATCCTTCCTGTCGGCCCGCTACAGTGCAACTGCTCGATCATCGGCGATGAGAGCACGCTTCAAGCCATGGTCATTGATCCCGGCGACGACATCGCCGATGTTCAGGGGTTAATTCAGAAACACAGTTTGCAGGTCAAGCAGATTGTCATTACCCATGCCCACATCGATCACGTGGGTGGGGCGATGAAGCTGCGCGCCGCGACCGGTGCCCCGATCCTCATCAACGAGAACGACTATGCATTGCTGAAGATGCTGGACGTGCAGGCGGCCTGGCTGGGGATGAAGGATCCGGGCAAAGTGGAAATCGACCACAGTCTCGCGGAACTGGAAAAATTGCAGGCTGGTTCGCTTACCGCAAACGTGCTGCACACGCCCGGCCACACCGAAGGCAGCATCTGTCTTTACTTTCCCGCTGAGCAGAAGCTCATCGCCGGAGACACACTTTTCGCCGGCAGCATTGGACGCACGGATCTCCCTGGTGGTTCATTCGAGAAAATCATCCGTTCAATTAAGGACAAGCTGCTTGCGCTCCCCGATCAGACGGTTGTCGTTCCCGGTCATGGGCCGCTGACCAGCATTGGCGAAGAGCGCGAGATCAATCCGTTTCTGAGATAGGCGTTGCGGAGATCGCCTAACGGCATTCTCAGGTCTTGAAGAATTTCAACAAACGCGAAGTCCCTTCTCGGAAGTCTTCTACTCGCGATATCAAACTAAGAACCAAGTAGCCGTCCTGCGGGAAATCATAAAAGTGTCCGGGATGAACGAGCACTCCGCACTTGTGCAGGAGGTCAACCGCCAGCTCTTCATCTGATCTGATGGCGGGGACGCGGAGCACAGCGTACCATCCCCCTTCAACGGCGAGACGGGCGCACGCGTTTTGTTGCCTTAGTTGCCGGTCAAGTTCGGCCAGATTTGTTCGAATGCGATTGAGTAGCTGGGGCTGAATCGTTTTCCGCTGTTCGATCAGATTTCGCACGGCCCATTGCACTGGCGTGCTGACCGAGAGGTAGGTGTCGGCGATGACCTCCAGGCGCTCCATTGCGGCTTGCCTGTGCGCATCCGGTCCGCTAATCGCGATCCACGCCAGCTTCATTTGCGGCAGAGCTGAAATTTTTGAAATGCCGCTTAGGGTGAAGGTTAAAGCCACGTTATTGCAGACGAAGCTGCTGCGATGGAGGTCATCATGTGGATAATCTAGAAATACTTCGTCCACGATCAGCGCGAGCTGATGTTCGGCGCACAGGTCATTCAGGCGTACACGTTCATCTGCGCCTACATACGATCCGGTGGGATTGTTCGGATGTACCAAAACAATTGCTCTGGTTTTTTCGCTGATCGCCTGCTCCAGAGTGTGAAAATCAATCTGCCAGCCATGATCGTAAATTAGCGAAAACGGAACCAGTTTCACATCCTGCAAGTCGGCGAGAAAGTCAAACAGCGGATAACTGGGCGTTGCAACCAGAATTTCATCACCAGGATTTGCGAGCAACTGAAATACGAACGAGTAAGCTTCGCTGGTGCCGGTAGTCAGGACCAGGAATCCGGGGTCAACCGTTTCCCCGCGACGCCTGTAATAGTCAGTCACCGCTTCGCGTGCGCTCAATAGCCCTTTTGGCTGCGGATCGTAATCGAGCGACTCCATATTCCGAAGCGAATCAAGAATAGCTGCGTGGTCATAAGAAAGGCCGGATCTCGTCGGATTCGAAATCGTCAGATCAAAAATTCTGGTGCCCGCCTGGCGCAGTTGCTCCACTGCTTTAGTCAAGCGATTAGGCGCGAGATTCCAGTCTGTCCGCCGGGAAAACACAGGTGATCATCATAGCCGAGAGAAGCTTTGAAGCTGCCCATCACGAGCAAAGGGATCTTTTACACAGAGCAACGGGGCTACCCCAAGATCTCCTTGAATTAGTTTCAAGCTATTAATGTCAACTGACGAGGTTTTCGACGAGCAGTCTGCGGCGGCTTCACAGCGTCCGTGCATAAAAGGCGCCACAGTCCGGCAACGTTTGCGCATATACTTGCCGTCTAAAAGACAAGCCTCAGAACGCTCGGAGGAATTGTGCTTGGAAACCTGCTCTCCCGCTGGCCGCTCATTCAACAGATTAAAACTGGCGCAAATGGAAATGGCGTCGAGTCCATGTCGGAGCGCACGCGCAATCTGCGCCCGAAGACCGATGGCGCTAAGGCGACACCTTCCATCTGCCCTTATTGCGGCGTGGGATGTGGGCAGCTCGCGTTTCACAAGAATGGCAAGCTAGTCTCGATTGAAGGTGATCCCGACTCACCCATTTCACGCGGACGACTTTGTCCGAAAGGCTCGGCGACGTATCAGCTTCATACCCATCCGGGACGGCTGAAGAAAGTGAAATACCGCCGGCCGCATTCACGGCAATGGGAAGAACTCGATCTCGAAACTGCGATGGACATGGTCGCAGATCGTCTTTGGGATTCGCGCGAGCGTACCTTCAAGGAAACCAGAGACGGTGAGTCGCTGATGCAAACCACAGCCATTGGCCACCTCGGCGGCGCGACCCTCGACAACGAGGAAAATTATCTCATCAAGAAATTGTTTACCGCCGGATTGGGTATGGTCTGCGTTTCCAACCAGGCCCGAATATGACATAGCTCAACTGTCCCCGGTCTGGGGACAAGCTTTGGACGCGGCGGAGCCACCACCGCGCAGCAAGACCTGAGTAACGCCGACGCCATTATGATCATGGGCTCATCGATGGCGGAAAACCATCCGGTAGGCTTCCAGTGGGTAATGGAAGCACGGGAACGCGGCGCCAAGGTCATTCACGTAGATCCTCGATTCACCCGCACTTCCGCCATGACGGATATCTGGCTCCCCCTCAGGGCCGGCAGCGACATCATCTTTTTGGGTGGGCTGGTGAACTACGTCCTCACCAACAACAAAGAGTTCCGTGAGTACGTGGTTCGTTACACCAACGCGCCAACAATACTTCGCGAAGACTTTAAAGACACCGAAGATCTTGACGGCTTGTTCTCGGGATGGGATGAGGAAAAAAAGAAATACGATCCTGAGACCTGGCTCTACCGCAGCGCGCCCCGAAAAAAAATGAGCGATAGCGTGCCGGGGCACTCAGATGTTGGCGGTGGCCACGCAAAAGATCGCGGCGGCGAAGCCCAGGAAGTTACTAATTTCGATTGGGATTTTTCACTCGAAGATCCGCAATGCGTGTTCCAGGTGTTAAAGCGACACTTCGCACGTTATACGCCGGAGATGGTCGAGCGCTTCTGCGGAATTGCGAAAGAAGCGTTTCTGAAAGCGGCCGAAACGTTTACATCCGCTTCGGGGCCGGAGAAAACGGCTGCGATCTGTTATGCCGTAGGTTGGACACAACATTCCAACGGAGTTCAGATCATTCGGACGGCAGCAATTCTGCAGTTGCTGCTTGGAAATATAGGACGTCCCGGCGGTGGAATACTTGCTCTGCGCGGACATGCGTCCATTCAAGGTTCGACTGATATTCCCACGCTCTATGACATTCTCCCTGGCTACCTGCCCATGCCGTTCTTTGCGGAAGATTCCCATAAGTTAAAGGATTACATCAAGAAGCACCGCGTCCGCATTGGCCTCTGGTCGAATTTTGATGCTTACATCATCAGCTTACTTAAGGCGTACTACGGCGAGGCCGCGACCAAGGAAAACGACTTTGGCTTCAACTGGCTGCCACGCGTGACAGGCGACCACTCTCATTTCGGTTACTGGTATGACATGCAAGACGGAAAGATGGAGGGTTTGTTCGTTATGGGCCAAAATCCGGCCGTGGGGGCCCCTAATGGCAAACTACAGCGCGGTGCACTCTCCAAGCTGAAATGGCTCGTGGTTCGAGACATGGTTGAGACCGAGACTGCTTCATTCTGGCTGGACTCGCCGGAAGTCACGAGTGGAAAAGTAAAGCCTGAGGACATTGGGACAGAAGTTTTTCTGTTTCCAGCGGCCGGCACGGCAGAGAAGGAAGGAACGTTCACCAACACGCAGCGGCTCTTGCAGTATCGCGAAAAAGCGGTTGATCCTCCTGGCGGCGCGAGAAGTGAAACCTGGTTTATCTACCATCTGGGGCGACGGATAAAGGAAAAGGCGAAAAATGATCCGCGTCCCCGCAATGCCGGGCTGAACGCCCTGACTTGGGATTATCCGGTTGAGGGCGAGGTGCGCGAACCCAAGGTTTCCCTTGTGCTGAAAGAGATCAATGGCTGGACGGTTGCCGATCGCAAGCAGATTCCACATATACAAAATCTAAAGAATGATGGCTCGACCGCTTGCGGCGCATGGATCTATTGCGGTGTCTATCCGGAGGAGAACCGCAATCGAGCCAACGAACGCAAGCCAAAAGATTTGCTTGGGCATGGCTGGGGATTCGCGTGGCCTAACGATTGCCGGATCATTTACAACCGCGCCTCGGCGCGTCCCGACGGTAAGCCCTGGAGCGAGCGTAAGAAGCTGGTGTGGTGGGACGAGGAAAAAAAGGAATGGACCGGACTCGACAATGCGGATTACAAGAAGGACCTCGCGCCGACTACTCCTGACAATCTCGATAGCGGAGTCGGCGTCACCGGTCTTGGCGGCGCTCGGCCATTCACTCTACATCCCGATGGAGTTGGGTGGCTCTATGTTCCCAGCGGACTTAAAGATGGTCCCTTGCCAACGCATTACGAGCCGCTGGAATCGGTCATCAAGAACCCCTTGTACGGTCAGCAAGTTGATCCGGCAGCGGCAAAAAAAGAACGCCTCGAAAATCCTTACGCGCAGGAGATCGCCGATACTCGTTACCCTTACGTGTTGACGACGTATCGTTTGACTGAGCACCACACCGCCGGAGGCATGACTCGGACGCTAAGCCACCTGGCGGAACTACAGCCGGATTTGTTTACCGAGGTCTCCCCGGAATTAGCCGCGGAAATCGG
>DATJHT010000178.1:0-19656 GCA_035493765.1 Terriglobales bacterium | reverse complement strand
ACCCAGGCTGGTGACGCTCGTCTCCGGCACCAGAACCGGTCTTCCCAATACGTTGGCGTAGACGCGATTCAACACCTTGTTCTTCTGCGGAATCCCGCCCGCATTGATGACGCGCTTCACCGTGACGCCCTTACTTTCCATGCGATCGAAAATCACCCGCGTATGCAGCGCGGTGCCCTCGATCGCCGCAAACAGTTCGTCCTGCGCCGTGCTCTGTAGGCTCCAACCCAGCGTTATTCCACGCAGGTTCGGATTTACCAGTATCGTTCGATCGCCGTTGTCCCAGGTCATGCGCAACAGTCCGGTCTGTCCCGCCCGATAATTTTCGAGGCCCCTGCTCAGCGTGGCGACGTCAGTGCCCGCCCGCGAAGCGATTGCATTAAAAATGTCGCCGACCGCAGAAAGTCCCGCTTCAATTCCGGTGCGCTGCGGATGCACGCTGCCCTGCACCACGCCGCAAACTCCCGGAACCAGATTCGGCGACGGCGTAATTCCAATAATGCAGGTCGAGGTGCCGATCACGTTGACCATGTCATCGGTACGGCAACCCGCGCCGATGGCGTCCCAGTGTGCGTCAAAAGCACCGACTGGCACTGGAATTCCGGGTCTCAGTCCCAGCTTCTCTGCCCAGAATAGTGAAAGATTGCCAGCAATCTGGTCGGACGTCGTGTACTCGCCGTCGAGTTTCTCCCTGACGCCCGCAAGCAGAGGATCCACCTTTACCAGAAACTTCTCCGGTGGAAGCCCGCCCAGCTTGGCATTCCACATCCACTTGTGGCCCATCGCACACGTGCTGCGTTTTACTTTTTTCGGATCAGTGATTCCGCATAGCGTAGCCGCCACCATGTCGCAGTGCTCGAACGCAGAAACGAACTGCTCGCGCTTTTCAGGATTGTGCCGGAGCCAGTGCAGCAGCTTCGAAAATCCCCACTCCGACGAATAGACGCCCCCGCACCATTCGATGGCTTCCAAGTTCTCGCGATGCGCCGACGCCGTAATCTCTTCGGCCTCGCCCTTCGCGCGATGGTCGCACCAGAGGTAATATTCGCCGAGCGGTTTAAGATCTTTTCCGACCGGAATGACCGATGAACCGGTGGTGTCGAGGGCGATGGCCTCGACCTGATCTCCCGCAATTCCCGCCTGCTTTACTGCTTCGCGAGTGGCAGCCGCCAGGGCACGCATGTGATCTTCATGCGACTGCGTGGCATATTCAGGGTCTTCGCGTTTTCGATGCAGAGGATATTCAGAGATGGCTGACGCCAGCACGCCGCGCTCGCTGTCAACGATGGAAACGCGAACACTGAGCGTTCCAAAATCAACTCCTGCAACCACAGACATCTATGCACTCCGTTACATGTTCGGGAAAATGGTGCGACGCTCGTTCAACGATTCTCTTCGCAGCACTTTGCCATCTTCAAGGTTGAAGGCTTTGCCCGCAATCGCCAACAACGGAAAGGTCGCGAGAGAAATCCGGTGCGTACCGAAACCCCGTCTCCTCTGTGGCTGGCGCTCTTGATTTATTCGGCGAAAAAACAATGCCCGATCACCAACCACCGTCAGGCCGCTCGTGCCAATACATGTCCCACCCCAGATAGCGGACCGCCGCCTCATATACCGAGGAATCCACTGAGGAAAGATTTGCCGCGACATGATGCTCGAATCCGTTCTCGCAGATATAGTGCAGCAATTTCTGCATCTTCGGAATCTCGACCACACCCGCACCGCCAAACGTATTCAGCGGATCGTCCGTAAACCTGCCATGCCCAACATAGCCGCGCATCTTCCCGGAAGTATCGTCAGTCGAAAAGCGCGCAAAGCTCATCTTCTCCGGCTTGATCAGTCCGACCACGGTGCCGTAAGTATTCTCTTTACCTACGGTCCCAGCGATGATTTCCTGGAAGTCCATCTTGAATGAACGGAAGAAGTGCTTCGGCAGATTTGCGCAGTGGAAGCACACCGCCTTGTCCGGATTGCTGCCATAATTGTTGTTCCAATCAAGCAGCGCTGACGGTGTTCCCGACGCCAGTTGCAGTGCATGCATCCCCAGCACGCCGGCGATGTCCACTTCGCAGGCGCTCGAAAATAGTTGGTCACTCATCATGCTCATTACCGTGCACGGCACCACGCCGAAGTTTTCTTCCAGCGACGTCCAGCACTGCACCGCGCTGATCGCCACTTCTGTCGCTGCCATCCATTGATCGATGACGGCACCCAGCTTTGCCATCTTCATCAGCGCCGTCGCGGGCACGTCTTTCGAATCGACATATTTTTTGATCGATGCCAGCTTCGCCTGCGCCAGATCGTCATTGTCCTTCATGCGATCGATGCGCCCCAGAACTTCGGAGAGATCCAGCGTCTCGATCGATATCCGATTCGCCTCAAGAATTTTTTCGCTGTAGCGCACCGTATTGAACGCCGTCGGGCGCGCGCCAATCGCTCCCACGCGCAGGTTGCGGAATCCATTGACCACCCGGCAAACGCCGGCAAACCATTCCAGGTCAGCGGCAAATTCCGCCGAATCCGGCGCTTCCGTGTGCAGCGTGGTAATCGAATAAGGAATGCCGTACTGCTTCAGGTTGTTGCACGCCGACATCTTTCCGCAGAAGCTGTCGCGGCGGAAAGCAATCGTCATCTTTTTCGGATCATCCGGAGTCGCCTGAATCAGCACCGGCACGTGCAGATCGGCCAGGCGCAGCGTGTCGGCTATCGCGCGCTCTTCGCCGAAATTCGGCAGCGTGACGATAACGCCATCAATACGATCGCGATTCCTCTTGAACAGCTCCGCGCAGCGCCGGGATTCTTCGCGCGTCTCAACCGCTCCGTACTTGCTCTCTTCCGGCGTCAGCGCGACCACGTCCATGCCGGCCGTACCCAGTATTCGCAACATTTCTTCTCTGCCGGTTTTCGCCAGGTGATCGGGGAAAAATCCCCGATTCCCTACGATTAACCCCATCGTCATCTTCTTCGCTGCCATAATGCCTCTGAATGAAATCAGCTCTTAGCCTTTTAGCAATTGGCTTCCAGCAAAAACCTCAACCTCGATTGGTAGGAGCTAACAAAAAGCTAGCAGCTAAGTTTTCCTCGGCCTGAACATCGCACAATAGGTTGCCCCAAGAACCGTCAGAATTCCACCCCACCATACCGGCGCGTGCAATTCAGCCAGCACCGTGTCCGGAGGGTGCGACCACTCCGCGAGTCCGCTGATCAGGATCATGACTCCATAAACCAGCAACAGCACACCCACGAAGAACCACACCGGAATGATTTCATGTCTCTCGCTCATGCCGCCTCACCAGAAAATAATCTGCAGGACTGCCAGCAATACCAGCGCCATCACGCCCCACACCAGCGGACGATGCCAGAAACTTGTGTGCTCTTCCTTCGCCAATGGGGTCAGGCTGTAAACCAGACCCACGAGCTCCGAATCCGGCTTTGGCTTTGTAACCAGCGTGACCAGCACCGTGACCACGACGCACGTAACGCAAGCCCACAAAGACTGGTACATGTCTTGTGCAAGGCCTTTTGCCAGCGGTGACCGCGCAAATATCGGCACCCACTTCTGCGGATCCACCTTCTGCATCAACAAAAACATCGTTACAGATGACAGCGTGCCCGCTAGCAGACCCAGAAAGCCGCCCCAGCGTGTGACCCTCTTCCACAGCATGCCCAGCAACACCGTGCCAAACAGCGGCGCGATGAAGAATCCAAACAACGCCTGCACGTAGTCCATGATGCTGGCAAATCCCATCACCAGATATGCCGTCCCGATGCTGATGATCAATCCGATCAGCGTGCACCAGCGTCCCATGGAAACATAATGTTTGTCGGGTGCGTTCTTGCGTATGAAGGGACGGTAAATGTCATACGTCCACACCGTAGCAAATGCGCTCACGTTCCCCGCCATCCCCGCCATAAATCCCGCCACCAGCGCGGTAATTCCGAGACCGAGCAGCCCCGGACCGCAATATCTCGCCAGCATCAGCGGCAATACTTCGTTATAGCTATGCTGGCCGGGCTGCAGGCCGCTGGCCGGAAACAGGTGCATCGGCAAAACTGCGAGTCCGAGCAATCCCGGCAGAATGACGATCAGCGGCACCGCCATCTTGAAGTACGATCCGATGATTGGGGCCATCTTCGCCGAGCGAATATCTTTTGCCGAAAGCACGCGCTGTACCACCAGAAAGTCTGTCGTCCAATATCCCATGGATTGCACCGCACCCAGCCCAAACACAATGCCGATCCAGTTGATGCCCATGGGATTGTTGGCGAACGAAGCTGTGGGTGCCCACAGGTGGGTGAAATCCTGACCGGGAAAATTCTGATGAATCCGCGCCACCATTCCGCTCCATCCACCGGTCTCGATCAACCCGAGAATCGGGATGAGCAACGCTCCGAACCAAATCAAGAAGAATTGCAACACTTCATTGAAGATCGCCGAAAATAATCCTCCGGCTGCAACATAAATCCCCACCGTCAGCGATGACACCCAGATGCTGAAGTTTATGTCCCAGCCGAGAACGACTTTCATGACCACGGCCATGGCATACATATTCACGCCCGACATGAGGATGGTCATGACCGCAAACGTCACCGCGCTTAGTCCGCTTGCCTCGGATCCGTAGCGAAGTTTCAGATATCCCGGCACAGAATGCGTCTTGGAGATGTAGTAAAACGGCATCATCACCAGGCCCAGGAAGACCATCGCAGGTATGGCGCCAATCCAATACCAGTGCGCCGCCATAATGCCGTACTGATACGCCGATCCCGCCCAACCCAGCAGTTCGAGCGAACCAAGATTTGCGGAGACAAAAGCCAGGCCCGCAACCCACGCCGTCATTTCGCGTCCAGCCAGAAAAAAATCTTCGCCGGTGTTGGCGAAACGCTTCAGGTAAAAGCCGATGACCAGCACCAGTCCAAAGTAAAAGGCAATAATCGCCAGATCCACGCCGGAAAGATGCACCAGCCGCGTTGCTTCAAACATCGCGAGCGTTAGGCTCATTTCTTCTCCCCTGCCTGACCGTAATATGCGTTACTGCCGTGTTTGCGCAGATAGTGCCTGTTGTGCAACGCGCTCGAAATAGGCTGCGCTTCATGATTCAAAGTGGTGGTGAACAGCGCCATCCGCGCCAAGGACTCCAGCACCACGGCATTGTGCGCCGCTGTCGTGACGGTCGGCCCCCAGACAAACGGCCCGTGATTGGCTACCAGTACTCCGGGAAGCGCCCGCGGATCTTTTCCCCGAAATGCGCGTACGATGGCCGCGCCCGTGTTCAACTCGTACTCGCCTTCGATTTCGTCCGCAGGCATCGGCTCGGTTACCGGAACCGCACCGTGGAAATAATCTGCGTGTGTGGTCCCGAAACATGGGATTTCCCGCCGCGCTTGGGCCCACGCAGTCGCATACTCCGAGTGCGTGTGCACCACGCCGCCAATATGCGGGAACCCGTTGTAGAGCGCAACATGCGTCGGAAGATCCGAAGATGCCCGAAGATTGCCTTCAACCACTTTGCCTTGCAAATCGGTGACGACCAGGTGCTCGGGTTTCATTTTTTCGTAAGGCACACCGCTCGGCTTGATAACAATCAGCCCCTCATCCCGCGAAATGCCACTGGCGTTGCCGAACGTATAGAGCACCAACCCGCGCCGGACCAGTTCCAGGTTGGCCTCGAGCACTTCTTCGCGCAGCAGTCCAAGGGATTTCATGAGACCCGGATGATTTACACAAACCCTGCAGTCCGATACACGCCCGCTTTACCGCGTTGAGAAACGGAAAATGGTGACCGAATGAAAATGCCCACCCGCCTTAAGCTCAGTGGTCGGAAATTTCGGGTGGTTCGGCGAATCCGGAAAGTGCTGCGTTTCCAGGCACAGCGCCGCCCGTTTCTGATAGCTCTTCCCATCCTTGCCGGTAAGGCTTCCATCCAGAAAATTGCCGGTGTAGAACTGCACTCCGGGCTGGTCGGTCAGCACCTGCATCACCCGGCCGCTGCTCGACTCATAAACTTCCGCGGCTTCAGCCATCTTTCCGCCGCCGCTATCCAGCACCCAGTTGTGATCGTAGCCGCCCCCCTTTTTCAACTGATCATTGTCAGCGTTGATCCGCGCGCCCACATCTGTCCCTTTGCGGAAATCGAATGGCGTGCCTTCAACCGGCGCCAGTTCGCCGGTCGGAATCAGTTTGTCATCTACCGGGGTATAACGGCTCGCGTTCAGCTTCAACTGATCTTTGAGAATGTCTCCATTCCCTTGTCCGGCAAGATTGAAGTAGGAGTGATTGGTCAGGTTCAAGACCGTGTCTTTGTCGGTAGTGGCCGAGTACTCGATCTTCAACTCTTTTCCGACCAGCGTATAGCGCACGACCGCCGTCAACGTCCCGGGAAATCCCATATCTCCGTCTGGACTGACATGGGTCAGCTCCACGCCGTGCGGGATCTCTTTTGCCTTCCAGACATATTTATCGAAACCCTTGGTGCCGCCGTGCAGCGCATTGGTGCCATCGTTTTGCGGGATGTGATAAGTCTTGCCATCGAGCTTGAACTCGCCATTGGCGATGCGATTACCGTAGCGCCCAATCAGCGCACCAAAATACGCCGGGTTCGGCTTGGGGCCGGAGGTGTAGCCCTCAATCGAATCAAATCCCAACACCACGTCCGCGGTCTTCCCGCTCTTGTCCGGCACCTTCAGCGACTGCACGATGCCGCCGTACGTAATGATCCGCGCTTCCAGAGCGCCACTCTTCAGCGTGTAAACATCGACTGCTGTCCCGTCGGGAGTCTTGCCAAAAGGCTGTTTAGTTACCTGGCTTTCCATGCTCGCAGTCATCATCATCAGCGCAATTACGAGAGCAATTACCCTCATCTCGCACTCCTCCAGTCCTGACCGCAGGCCAACGTTTTTACTTTCGAGCCTTACGGTCGAACGCACGATTATCCCCGATCACCCGCTATTTGTAAACGTTTTCTCAAAAATGGATTGTGCCGCAGCTCAGCCTTTATTTCCTGTACTTTACGTCCTCTGCGGTTTCCGACTTGCTTAGCGGTCTTTGCGTCCTCTGCGGTTAAGAGCTCTCGCTTCTACGGGACGGGCTGTCACTCGGCCCCCGCCCCATCTGCTGCCGAGCAAACGTACACATTGGGCGCAATTCCCACTTTCCCGTGATAACGCTCCGCGATTTTCTCAGCAAACTCGGCCGCGTCCGCCTCCTCCACCAGATTCACCGTGCACCCGCCAAATCCACCGCCCGTCATCCTTCCGCCTATGAACCCCGGCAGCCCCTGCGCGGATTCAACCATCGCATCCAGTTCGGCGCAGCTAACCTCGTACAGATCCCGCAAACTCGCGTGCGATTCGCCCATTAGCTGGCCAACTAACTCCATGTCTCCGCCTCGTAGCCGCTGCACCGTTTCAACCACACGATCATTTTCCTGCACCACGTGCAGACACCGTTTGTAAATCAATTCCGGCATCTCTCGCCTCTGAGCTTCCAGTTGCCCGACTGAAACATCCCGCAACGCTCGAACTTCCGGGTACGCCTTTGCAAGAATTTGCACTCCCGCCTCGCACTGCTCCCGGCGCACGTTGTACTCTCCTCCGGAAAGCTCATGCTTGACCATGGTGTTGCAGATAACGAACTTCACCGACTCCGGAATCGGCACCAGTTCATAATCGAGCGAGCGGCAATCAAGCATAACTGCGTTGTCTTTCCTTCCGTGACAGGACACAAACTGGTCCATGATTCCGACATGCGCGCCCACAAATTCGTTCTCCGCCCTCTGACATAGTTTGGCGACTTGCTTCATGGGCATTTCTGCCTTCGCTAGGTGCAGAAGCGCCATCGCCGACGCAACTTCCAGCGCCGCCGACGAACTCAGCCCGGCACCGATTGGGACCTCGCCGTGCACTAAAATATTCGCGCCCGAAACCCGCACTCCGGCCTTCCCCAACTGCACCGCGACTCCCAGCACGTAATCGCACCACTCACCCAGTTTCTTTGGCGTTTCGGAAAGATCAGCTTCAAATGCCTGAGCAAATCCGGTCGAGCGGAATACGAGCTTTCGGTCTGGCCGCGGAGCTACTGCTACATGCGCATAAAACCCAATCGCGCTCGGCAGCACGAAGCCATCGTTATAATCCGTGTGCTCGCCTATTAGGTTCACCCGCCCGGGTGCGCTGAAGACGGCCGCACGGCTCCCGTAATCTTGGTGAAAAATGTCCGCCAGTTTTTCGGCATTGATCGCTTGCAAAGTTCCTCCACCTGACCCGAGATGCGCCCCTGCTAACCCAGGTGCTGAAAATATTCAGCACACAAAAATCCGTTGTCCGATTTTCTACGCTCGATCTCTCTGTGCCCCCGCGGCTGATAATGTTTTATGCCGGGTATCGCCTCATCGCGCCTCGCTATTGTAATGACGAAGCGATTATGAGAGAACATTAAGTCCAGCGCGCAAACGTTATCTGAAACCCATGCCATTGGAACTCGCCTTTCGCGAGCAGTCGCATCGCCGATTCAACCCGTTGAGCGGCGAGTGGGTGCTGGTCTCGCCGCATCGCACGCAACGTCCCTGGCAGGGCGCGGTCGAATCAGTCCCATCGCCTGACCGCCCGCAATACGATCCCTCTTGTTATCTGTGTCCAGGAAATGCTCGCGTCGGCGGAATCCGCAATCCAAAATACGAATCAACCTATGTATTTGAGAATGATTTTGCCGCTCTGAAAAAAGACGCGCCCCTTGCCCGCCTCGATATAGAAAATAAAAGCTTGCTGGTTGCCGAAACCGAACGCGGGATCTGCCGTGTCATGTGCTTTCTGCCAAGGCACGATCTGACCCTCGCCACCATGCAGCCGTCTGGGATTGAAGAAGTCATCCGCACCTGGAGTGCGCAGACCCGTGAACTCTCGGCTGTTGCAGGCATACAACATGTGCAGATTTTCGAGAATCGCGGCGAAATGATGGGCGCCAGCAATCCCCATCCCCATTGCCAGATCTGGGCGACCGGCACTATCCCCGAAGCGCCGGCCCGCGAACTCACCTTGCAGAATAGCTACCGCGACCGCAACCATTCCTGTTTGCTCTGCGACTACGTCGCACTCGAACAGGCAGAAAAGCAGCGAATCGTTTTCAGTAACGACGCGTTTATCGCGGTTGTGCCCTTCTGGGCGGTATGGCCATTTGAGGTGTTGCTTTGCAGCCGCCGGCACCTGGGAGAGTTTCCGGAACTCGCAGACGCGGAAATTACACAACTCAGTTTGATGCTGAAACAAATCGTTTCCACCTATGACCGCGTCTTCGACGTTCCTTTTCCCTATTCCATGGGATTTCATCAGACCCCATTCGACGGCTCGATCCACCCCGAATGGCATTTCCATGCCCATTTTTACCCGCCGCTGCTGCGGTCTGCCACTGTCCGAAAATTTATGGTGGGATTCGAAATGCTGGGCACGCCACAGCGCGACATCACAGCCGAAGTGGCCGCAGAAAAATTACGTTCGTTGGTGAGTTCCTGAATTACAAAGTCGAATTGATTTCGCGTAGTTTTGTAACAGTTTTCCTTAGCGTCATTTGCGGTTAAAAGCTTTTCCCCAGAAGCGCCATGCAACTCAACGACTCCAACTACTGGCTCACGACTGCCGCAATGCCATCGGGCACAGCCGGCGAAGTGCCCGCTCGCACAGATGTCGCCATAATCGGCGCGGGCTTCACCGGCCTTTCTGCCGCGCGCACTCTCGCAAAGCGAGGCGTGAATGTCGTCATCCTCGAGGCCAATTCGATCGGCTGGGGCGCCAGTTCGCGTAATGGCGGCATGGTCCTCACCGGCCTGAAGTTAAGCCCGGAAACTCTCTCCAATCGCTATGGCATGGAGCTCACCCGCAAGATGTACGCAGCGTCGCTCGCATCAATTGATCTTGTCGGACAAATCGTACGCGAAGACAACATTACCTGCGACTTCTCCCGCTGCGGACATCTCGAAGTCGCCTGCAAGCCTTCGCATTTCGATTCCTACGCCCGCTCCGTCGAGACCATCGCCAGGGAATTCAATCACCAGCTTCGAGTCATCCCGCGCGTCGAACTTGCAGACGAAATCGGCTCCTCCATCTACCATGGCGGCATCGTCGATGACTCCAGCGCAGGGGTCAATCCCGCGCGTTACGTCTCTGGACTCGCTGCTGCAGCCCTGACTGCCGGCGCACGCATTTTTCACAACGCAACCGTCCAGCAAATCGCCCCTGCCTCGAACAATGGCAGCCGCAGCTTGACTCTCCAAACTACTCGAGGCAACGTCAAAGCCGATAACGTCCTGATCGCCACCAGCGGCTACACTTCATCCGCCACACCCGCGCTCCGCAAAAAAATCATTCCCATCGGATCATTCATCATCACCACCGAGCCACTGTCTGACTCGCTCGCCCGCGAACTCAGCCCGCGCAACCGCATGATTTATGACTCCAAGCATTACCTTTACTATTACCGGCTCACGCCCGACAATCGCATGCTCTTCGGCGGACGCGCGGCATTCTTCCCAGAAACCAAAAACACCATCCGCCGCAGCGCCGAAATCCTACGCCGTGGAATGATCGACGTCTTCCCGCAGCTTCGCGACACCAAGCTGGCACACGCGTGGGGCGGTACCCTCGACTTTTGTTTTGATACCATGCCGCACTCCGGGCAAATGGATGGAATTTACTACGCTCTCGGCTACGCCGGGCATGGCGTGGCTATGGCGACCTATCTCGGCGCGAAAATTGCAGAACACATTTGCGGTGACGAAACCGACATTCCCTTCAGCGCGATCCCTTTCCCCGGTGCGCCGCTCGGCCTCTATAACGGACGCCCCTGGTTCCTGCCATTCGCCGGAGCCTATTACAAAGTGCTCGACTGGATCAGCTGATTTCTTTTTTCTGACCGAAATAGGCGAAGCAGAAAATACGCGAGTGGCCCCAGCAACAACGATGGCGGCCCCCATTTCAAGGCAAATCGGTCAGCCGGAGCTTCAGAAAATGCCGGTACCACCAATGCAAAGACACTCAGCACCAGGGGCGCGATCACGGCATAGGCCAACCCCGTCTTGCCCCATGGAATCCGGAACGCTCCGCGCATTTCGGGGCGCGTTCGGCGCAACCGCCAAGCCGAAAGCACCGTCAACATCGACGTCGCAATCCTTAGCCAGATGTAAATCGAAATCAGCTGCACTACGTTGTGCCCCGCCAGCAGGCAATAAATCGCAGCGGAGAACAGTATCGCCAGCCATGGGGTGCCAAATCGTGGGTGCAGACGACAAAGAAACGCCGGCAGATATCCATCCTCAGACATCGCCGCCGGCATCCGCGTGGTCGTTAGCACGGTGCTGTTCAGGATCGACAGGTTCATCACACCGGCCGCCAGCGTGATCGCAAATCCCAGCTTCGGTCCGCCGATTGAGCTGGCCAAGTCTGAGAAGAATCCCGAGTGCCAGTCCTGCCACCTGCCTACGGCGGCCAGCGAAAGCAACGTCGGAAAAAAATATGTTGCCATTGAGAGCGGCACCACCCACGCTAGTGCCAACGGGTAGCTCCGTTGCGGATCTTCTACTTCCTCCGCAACCGATGACACCTGCTCGTACCCCGCGTACAGCCAGAGCCCGAGCGAAAGCCCCACCCCAAACACCTGGAACATCGGCACATGCGGCGGCACGAAGGGCACAAATGGATTGTGGTGCCACTTCGGGATCGCCATCACACACATCACCGCAACTGTTCCTAAAATCCCCAGTTCAAGTATGGTCGCAATTCTTCCCACCAGCCGAATCCCGCGCACGTTTATATAAGTGATCACCGCGATGACCAGCAGCGCCACTCCGTAATGCCGCCATCCCGTAAGCTCAGGAAAGTAAAACGAGAGATAATCGGCGAACAGCACTGCGTAAAGCGCACCCAGCAGAAATGACGCCGTCCAATTCCACCAGCCGGCGAGAAATCCCCAGAAGTCGCCGAAGGCCGCTCGCGTCCAGCGATAGAATCCACCTTCGACAGGCATAGCCGTGGTCAATTCGGCCGCTACCAGCGAAATGGGGATGCACCAGAAAAACGGGATGATCAGCTGATAGAGCAGCGACATCCCCGGCCCGGAGGTGCGCACCTGGTCCTCCAGCCCGAACGGGCCGGCGGTGTTGTAGGAATACATTACGAAGACAAACGAGAAGAGGCCGACTTTTTTGATCGCATGCGCCAACGGCGCGCCGCGAGTTACTGTGGATTTTGCTTCCCCGATTCCGCTCTCGCTTTTACTCAAGCGACCCCGATCTTTGACAAGATCTCAAATGCGTTCAATCACCATCGCAATCCCCTGCCCCACGCCGATGCACATTGTGCAGAGACCATAACGGCCGCCCTTGCGCTTCAATTGGTACGCTGCTGTCGTGATCAGCCGAGCTCCGCTGGCGCCCAACGGATGACCAATTGCGATCGCGCCCCCATTCGGATTCACGACCGCAGAATCATCCGGCACGCCAAGATCGCGCAGCACCGCGAGCGCCTGCGCAGCGAAAGCTTCGTTCAACTCGATTACATCCATCTGCGACAGCTTAAGACCGCATTTCTCCAGAACCTTTCGCGTTGCCGGCACTGGTCCAATTCCCATCACGCGCGGCAGCACTCCCGCTGTAGCCGACGCGATCACCCGTGCCAGCGGTTTGAGCCCGTGTTTCGCAACCGCGTCTTCCGACCCAATCAACAACGCGCCTGCGCCGTCATTCACTCCGGAAGAATTTCCCGCAGTCACCGTGCCGTTCGGCTTTACTATCGGCTTCAGCTTGGCCAGCGCTTCGAGCGTGGTATCCGGACGAGGATGCTCGTCCCTATCAATGACCGTCGCCTCGCCCTTTTTCCCCACAATCGTCACCGGCACAATTTCTTCGGCAAAAGATCCCGTCTTCGCCGCTTCCGCGGTCCGCCGCTGGCTGCGAAACGCGAATGCATCCTGATCTTCCCGCGAAATACGCCACTCTTCGGCGACATTCTCCGCCGTTTCGGGCATCGAGTCAGTCCCATATTTTTCTTTCATCAGCGGATTCACAAATCGCCATCCGATTGTTGAATCTTCGACTTTTGCCGCCCGCGAGAATGCAGACTCCGCCTTGGCCATCACAAACGGCGCGCGCGACATGCTCTCCACCCCGCCCGCAATTACCAGTGACGCTTCCCCGCTCTTGATCGCTCGCGCCGCGATTGAAACCGCCTCCAGGCTCGAACCGCACAGCCGATTGACTGTCACTCCCGGCACTGCTTTCGTCAGCCCTGCCAACAGCAACGCCATCCTCGCCACATTACGATTATCTTCGCCCGCCTGATTGGCACACCCGTAGATCACGTCATCGAGCGCCGCCCAATCCACGGTGGAATTGCGTTCCATCAAAGCTTTCATCGGGATCGCCGCCAGATCATCTGCGCGCACGGATGCCAACGCTCCGCCATAACGCCCGAATGGCGTCCGAATAGCGTCGCAGATGTAGGCATTATTCATCTGGTGACTCTGAGCACCCGCGCGAAGCGCCAGTTTACCTCAACCTGTCACCGCTCATTTACAATGTACCTTTACGCGAGCCGATCTTTCTCATTGGCTTACCCCTTCTCATGTCCGTCTTTCCACCTACATTCGCCGTCTTGCTCGCCGAGCAAGGCATCACACAGTACGTCCGCCAGCACTTCTTCGACACCACTTTCAAAGGCCTTTACCGCGCCAACGCCTTCGACATGGCGCTCCTCATCCCCTATTTCGTAGTTTTAATCTTGCTCGCTTCATACGGCCTTCACCGCTACACGCTCGTTTACCTGTATTACAAGAAAAAGAAGAACCAGACCACTCTGCCTGCGCAGGAATTCTCGGACCTGCCTCGCGTCACCATCCAGCTTCCAATTTTCAACGAGCAGTTCGTAGTTGAACGATTGCTGCAGGCCATCAGCCGGATTGAATACCCTCGCGAAAAGTTAGACATTCAGTTGCTCGACGACTCCACCGACGAAACCATCAAGGTTGCGAGCGCTCTCGTCGATCACTACGCAGCTCAGGGACTGCCGATCACCTATCTGCATCGCACCAATCGTTCGGGATACAAAGCCGGTGCGCTGCATGAAGGCCTCAAATCCGCGAAAGGCGAGTTCGTAGCCATTTTCGACGCTGACTTCGTCCCCCCGCCCGACTTCCTTCTGAAGACCATCCATCATTTCACCGATCCTAAAATCGGCATGGTGCAAACCCGCTGGACCCACATCAACCGTGGCTATTCCTTCCTGACAGAGGTCGAAGCCATTCTGCTCGACGGGCATTTCGTTCTCGAGCACTCCGGCCGCGCCCGTCACAATGTGTTTTTTAATTTCAACGGAACTGCTGGAATCTGGCGCCGCCAGGCCATTGACGACGCCGGCGGCTGGGAGCACGACACCCTCACTGAAGACACTGATCTCTCCTATCGTGCCCAGCTCAAAGGCTGGAAGTTCATCTACCGTCAGGACGTAGAATGCCCCGCCGAACTACCGGTCGAAATGACCGCGTTCAAGACCCAGCAAGCCCGCTGGGCCAAAGGCCTGATTCAGACTGGCAAGAAGATCCTGCCGCGTGTTTTAAAAAGCGACCAGCCATTTCGCGTCAAGCTCGAGGCCTGGTATCACCTCACTGCCAACATGAGTTACCCGCTGATGGTGATCCTCTCCGTGCTGCTGCTGCCCGCCATGGTCATTCGTTTTTACCAGGGCTGGTTCCAGATGCTTTACATCGATATTCCGCTCTTCCTGGCTTCCACCTTTTCGATTTCGAGTTTTTATCTGGTCTCGCAGCGCGAACTGTTCCCGCGAACCTGGCCACGCGCTCTGCTCTATCTGCCTTTTCTGATGGCGCTTGGCATCGGCCTTACCGTCACCAACACCATCGCAGTTCTCGAAGCCCTTATCGGAAAGCAAACTGCCTTCGCCCGTACACCCAAATATCGCGTCGAAAATAAAAAAGACGCTGCCCGCGCCGCCAAGTACCGCAAACGCCTGGGCTGGATTCCCTGGGTCGAACTCCTGATCGGCACTTACTTTGCCATGACGGTTTATTACGCAATCGACAACGAAAATTATTTGACCGTCCCGTTTCTTCTGCTGTTCGTTGTCGGCTACTGGTACACCGGCCTGATGTCGCTCCTCCAAGGCCGCTTCTCCGGACTCGCGATCTCCAGTGCTGACAGCCACACCAAGCCCTTCCCCGTCGGGGTCTGACCTTGAGGAGCAACGGCCGCTCCTTCCCTTTACTCTCCCTGGGCGTTAGAATGCCTGTCGCTCATGCACGCGACTGTAGGAGGCTCTCTATGAAAGCGCGTACCTTGCTCGTCGTGCTCCTCGCCATCGCATTCCTGCCTCTGCTGAGTTGCGGCGGCGGACACAGCGGCGAAACCTACATCCTTATTTCCGCCAATATCAAGGTCCCTTACTGGCAAAGCGCCGACGCCGGTTTTGCTCAATCGGCGAACCAAATGAAGGTCGGCTATGCCTTCACCGGGCCCGACACTTACGATCCCCCGGCCGAGCGCGACGCGCTTGCTGCCGCGGTGCAGAAAAAGCCCGCTGGCATTCTCATTTCGGTCGCTGACCCCAATGTGATCAAGGACGGCATTGACGCCGCCATTGCCGCCGGAATTCCCGTCGTCACTATGGATTCAGACGCGCCTGCCAGTAAACGTTTGTTTTTCATTGGCACCAACAACTACCAGGCCGGTGTCGCCGGTGGAGCCCGCCTCGCTCAGGAACTCAAGGGCAAAGGCAACGTCGTCGTTTTTACCATGCCTTCGCAACCGAATCTCAAAGAGCGCCTCCGCGGCTACAAAGACGCACTCGAATCCTCGCCGCAAATCAAGCTTGCTCACATCGTAGACATGCAGGGAGATCCGAGGATTGCCTTCGATACTACCGGCCAGTTTCTCGCGAGTGATAAGAAAGAGCACATTGACGCATTCGTCTGCCTGGAAGCTCTAGCCGGAAAAGAAGTCGCCACTGTGCTCAGCAATAATGGCGTCAAGGGCCGCACCATCATTGCCATGGACACCGATTCTGACACGCTGCAATGGATCCAGAAGGGTGTGATCGCAGCCACGATTTCACAAAAGCCGTACACCATGGCCTATGTCGGACTGAAAATGCTCGATGATCTGCACCACGAAAATTTGAGCAAACTTGACTCCGACTGGGCGCATGACAGCTTTGCCCCAGTGCCCGCGTTTGTTGATACGGGATCAGCCGTAGTCGATAAGTCGAATGTGGATAGTTTCGTCTCTGCGACCAAATCGATCACCGGACAATGAGCTTTTGAAACTTTGCGTTTGTCGTTACCTTTAAATTTGTCATCCCGAGCTGTCCTCGCCGCGCTAACGCGGTGAGAACGCCACGACTCTGCATTTGTCGCGCTAATTAATTCGTGCAACAAATTGCAGAACATACGAACCAACAGGAGCTGAATGATCAGGAAATTACTCGTCCTTTGTCTCGTCTTGTCCGCCGCTCTCGCTTCAGCGATCGAGCGTCAACCCTCATCCGATTACCACGCTCGCCGCGAGAAACTGGCCGCCAAACTCGATGGCGGAGTCGCCCTCCTCTTTGCCCCTCCCGAATCCGGAGACGAAATCTACGGCTACCGCGCCGACAATAACTTCTATTACCTGACCGGCTGGCCGGAACCGGGAGGGGCGATCTTGATTGCCGCGGCGCGAGAAGCCAAAGACGATACTCCCGCGCGCCCTTATACCGAAATCCTTTTCCTTCCTAGCCGCAACTATTCGCAGGAAAAATGGATGGGCCCGAAACTCGGCCCCGAGAATCCCGAAGCCGCCAAGACTGTCGGCGTGGACCGCGTCGCCTCACTCGACGACCTGCGCAACGAATTCGTCAAACTATTCCCGTCTCATGGCGTCAAGGTCTTTACCGATGTACCCACCGCGAATGAGCGCTCGAACTCTACGCAGCCACTGGCCTGGCTCGAAAACGCCAACGCCTTTCCCATCGGCTCCTCATATCTCGACGTGCGCCCATTGATCGCGTCTCTTCGAGTCTTTAAGGACGATGGCGAAATTGAACTCATCCGCAAAGCCACCAATGCCTCCATCGCCGCCCATCTGGCCGCTTTCAAAGCCATTCATCCCGGCGTGAACGAACGCGAAATCGCCTCCTTGATGGAGTACGAATGGGGCAAACGCGGCTGTGAGCGCGTTTCCTATGCTCCCATCGTCGGATCAGGAATCAATTCCACCATCCTGCACTATTCGGAGGATGACCAGACAATCCAGAACGGCGAGGTCGTTCTAATGGACGCGGCCGGCGAATACTCGATGTACGCCACCGACATCACCCGCACCGTTCCCGCAAACGGCAAGTTCACCGCGCGTCAGCGTGAAATCTATGAGATTGTTTTGGGCGCGCAAAGAGCGGCCATGGCTGCTTTCGTTTCGGGAAAATCACACTTGCAAAAAGGCCAGGCCGATACCATCTCAGACGCCGCCTACAATTACATCAACACCCATGGCAAGGACTTGCACGGCGAGCCGCTGGGCAAGTACTTCATCCACGGTCTCGGCCACTACGTAGGACTCTACGTTCATGATGTGGGCGACTATTCCATTCCCCTCAGTCCCGGCATGGTCTTCACCATCGAACCAGGAATTTATATTCCCGAAGAAAAACTCGGCGTCCGCATCGAGGACATGTATTACGTGGACAAAGATGGCAAGCTGATTCAGCTTACCGCATCGCTGCCGCAGGAACCCGATCAGATTGAAAAGCTGATGTCCGGAAAATAGCTTGTGTGGCGGCCCTCCTGTGTGGCGCGGACACTCGTGTCCGCGCACCCCGACAGCGCCCATCCCGTACCCGTGCCCTTACAGCGGCGGGAATTGCTATGGAACACTGGACGCCGGTTCTCCACCACCCGCGCTTCCTGTGTTTGGTATCCTAATTCTCGTGCGGATGATCTGGTGGTTTCTGATCGTGGCCGTAGCTTCCGGAGCTGTGCTGTGGGCCCTGGCCTCGTCTTACGTGTGGGTACGCCAGCGTCTGCGGAATGCGGAAAACCGCCCGACACCGCCCGAAGGCGAATCTACCCAACCCTAGGAGCCAGCATGTCGCAATCTCTTACTCAGGTCGCAGAGCGGCGAAGCGGAGCGCTCGATATCGCACGGCAGGCTGCTCTCGTCATTGGCGCCAGTTTGTTCGTCGCGGTCTGCGCCCATATTTATTTGCCTCTTCCGGGAACGCCTGTGCCGCTCACCGTGCAGAATTTGGCCGTTCTGCTCGTAGGCCTCTCTCTTGGCAGCCGTCGCGGGTTTCTGGCGATGGCGCTCTATTTAGCGGAAGGCGCAAGCGGGTTGCCGGTATTCAGCCCCACCGGTCCCGGCGGAATCGCGCAGCTCATTGGTCCCACAGCCGGATATTTGATTGCATATCCTTTCGTCGCGGCTTTGGCCGGCTTCATCTTCGAACGTGGCAAGCCGACCTTCTCTCGCGCAGCCATCGCCGCCATCTCGGGAGAAATCCTGCTCTTTGCCAGCGGGATCTCATGGCTCTACGTCCTCACCCATTCGCTGGCCCGCGCCATCAGCCTCGGACTTTATTGGTTCATCTTCGCCGAAATTATGAAAGTCATGCTGGCCGCCGGCGCGGTCAACACCTGGCGTCGCTTCTTTCCGCGTAGCGATGAAGCAGACATGAAAGCCCCTGAATAATATTCATTATTGAACTGGCATGGCGCTAGCCGCCGTAGCCCCGCAGGGGCAGCCGAGCTTAGCCCAGCGCTTCAGCGCTGGGTAGGCGCAAACACTGACGGAGTCCCGTAGGGACGATCGAACCAAATCAATGGCACAATAGATTCATGTCCACTCTCGCCACTTCCACTCGCGAAATCACCATCGCCCACAGTCCCGACTCTGACGACGCCTTCATGTTCTATGGCCTCGCGACCAACAAGGTTCAGGTTCCCGGGCTGCGCTTTTCGCACACGCTTTGCGACATCCAGAGCCTGAACCAGAAGGCCATGCAGGGCGACGAGGGCGTTTACGACGTCACCGCAATCTCTTTTCACGCCTATCCATACATTCAAGACCGCTATCGCTTGATGACTTGCGGCGGCAGCGTCGGCGAAGGTTATGGCCCTATGATCGTCGCGCCGCGCGCGATCACCACCACTGAGATCAAGCAGAAGTTAATCGCCATCCCGGGCAAGTTGACCACTGCCTATCTTGCCCTGCAATTGTTCGCGCCTGGGATTGAGACCGAAGTCGTCCCTTTCGATGAAATTATTCCCAGCGTTATGCAAGGCAAATACGAAGCAGGGCTGATCATCCACGAAGGCCAGCTCACTTATGATCGTTCCGGACTCCACCGCATTGTGGACCTCGGCAAATGGTGGTTACAGATGACCGGACTCCCGCTACCTTTAGGTGGGAACGCCATTCGCCGCAGCCTGGGACGCGAATTGATTTCAAGCGTCTCCTCCGCTCTGCGTGACAGCATTCAATACGCGCTCGATCACCGCGAGCAGGCCCTCGCCTATGCCATGCAATTCGCCCGCGACCTCGATCCGCAGATGGCTGACAAGTTTGTTGGCATGTACGTCAACGAGCGCACCCTCGATTACGGCCCCGACGGCAAAGAAGCCATCCGCCG
>DATJHT010000177.1:0-42865 GCA_035493765.1 Terriglobales bacterium | reverse complement strand
GTAGGCAAAACTACGCTTTCGGCGGCGCTCGCTCGGGCCCTGGGATGCAGCTTTCAGCGTGCCCAGTTCACCAGTGACATGCTTCCATCGGATATCTTGGGTATCTCGGTTTATTCGGCCACGGAGCGCAAGTTCGAATTCAAGCGTGGCCCGGTTTTTACAAATATCCTGCTTGCAGACGAGATCAACCGCACCACTCCGAAGACACAATCGGCATTGCTCGAGGCCATGAATGAAGGCCAGGTCACAGTCGATGCAGTCTGCCACAAGCTGCCGGACCCATTTCTTGTGATTGCTACGCAAAACCCGGTCGAGCACCATGGAACCTACCCACTGCCCGAGTCGCAGCTCGACCGCTTTCTGATGCGGGTGCACATGGGATATCCCGACAGCCATGCGGAACGCGAGATTCTTCGCGCCGAAGCTGGCGCCGCGCAACTCGACAGCGTTGCCCCGGTCCTGAGCGGCCCCGATGTGCTCGACATGCAACGCGTGATTACGCAGGTAGAAGTTGACGACTCACTGGTGAACTATGCCCTCGAGATCGTCCGCCGGACCCGCCAACACGACAAGCTGACGCTCGGAGTTTCGCCGCGCGGATCACAGATGCTTTATCGCGCAGCGCAGGCAATGGCTTTCCTCGATGGACGCAGCTTCTGTGTTCCAGAGGATATCAAGCCGCTTGCCGTCCCCGTATTCGCGCACCGTGTGGCCATTCATGGAATGCACTCATCCGGTATGAAAAAATCCGTCCGCGCCGAAGAAGTGATTCAGGAAATCGTCGAGTCGGTGCCGGTACCGGTGTAAGACTGGGATTGCAAATTCATATTGATCCTGCCCGCTCCCGCCAGCCCTCAGCCTTTTATCTTTAACCCGAAGATCCCGCAATTTACCATCCCCACATGAACTTTCTTCGTTTTCTCATGCTGCTCGTGCTTTCAGTCTGGCTCGGTGCGCTCATCTTCTTTCCTATGGTCGCTCAGACCTCGTTCGCTGCGCTCCCATCGTCCCACCTTGCCGGAATTGTTGTTCGCGGTTCCTTGATTAAGCTGCACTGGATGGGAATCGGCTGCGGAATCATTTTCCTGGCATGTTCTCTGATCTATGACCGCATCGCAATCGGACGTACTCCGGCCGTCGCACCGAGCAACGTCGCGATCATCTTCATGCTGGCTCTGACAGCGATTTCGCAGTTCATGATCATCCCCCGAATGGATGCTTTACGCACACAAGCCGGCGAAATCGCGGCGCTTTCGGCCGACAATCCCATTCGCCAGAGCTTTGACTCGCTGCATGCCTGGTCCACACGGCTGGAGAGTGTTGTTTTGCTGCTCGGGCTGATCCTGCTTTTCATGACTTCACGGCGGCTGACCTCTCAGCGCGCGTAGCTCTCAGAAAAATGATTTATTCTGAAAGTTGTCGTCGAACTGCACTCGGCCCGAACGGGCAAAGCCGCACATTCCCGCACGAGCTTTGTTCAAGCTAAAACCAGGAGCTAACAGCTGAAAGCTGATTTATGAAAACCGGCATCATTGGCCTGCCGCAGGTAGGCAAGTCATCTCTGTTTCGGATTCTCACCAAGGCACACGTTGCCGCATCCGCCAACCCGCGCGACGCGCATATCGGAGTCGCCAAGGTGCCAGACGACCGGCTCGATCGGTTGGCAGCGCAGTACAACCCTAAGAAACTTACGCATGCTTCGGTGGAATACGTTGATCTGGGCGCTATTGGGCAGGAAGCGCTCAAAGAGTCCGCGTATCTCGGTCATCTGCGCCAGGTGGACGCCATCATTCACGTGGTGCGCGCCTTCGAAGACGATTCAATTCCGCACGTCGGCACAATTGATCCCCTGCGCGACATCAAGAACGTGGAATTCGATCTCATGGTCAGCGATCTCGGGCAGATTGAAAAACGCATGGAGCGTGTCGAAAAAGATTTAAAGAAGATGCGCTCGGCGGATATTGAAAAAGAATTTGAGCTGCTCAAACGCGCCAAGGCCCACCTCGAAACCGAGCGCCCGTTGCGCGAACTTGAAATGACCCCAGAAGATAAAAAGCGTTTTCGCGGTTTCATGTTCCTCAGCGAGAAACCGATTCTGTATGTGCTGAACATCAGCGAGAGCACGGAGTTGGGGAAAGACCTCGAAAACGCAGTGCAGAAGTTCAAATTGGGCGAAGTTGCGTCCAAGCCAAATTCTGGCGCCACTGCCATCTGCGGAAAAGTCGAAGCCGAGCTTTCAGAAATGTCCGATGCCGACGCTGCCGAATTTCTCTCCAGTTACGGACTGACGGAAAGCGGCCTCACGCGCCTGATCCGAAAAAGCTACGAGCTGCTTGGCCTGATTTCCTTTTTCACCATCGGGGAAGACGAATGCCGCGCCTGGACGATTCCCGTCAACACCCGCGCAGCACAGGCCGCAGGGGCGATTCACTCGGATCTTGAAAAGCACTTCATCCGCGCCGAAACTATCCGCTGGGACCAGTTGCTCGAAGCCGGCTCTGAAGCTGCCGCCCGCGCCAAAGGCATTTTGCGACTCGAAGGCAAGGAATACATCGTGCAGGACGGAGACGTGCTGCACATCCGGCACTCGGGGTAGAACACTCGCGCGACTACATTGCTCTCGGAAATGTGTGGAAAGTCGAATAGCGCACGTGCTGGGGATTTCCGTGCCGTTTGAGTTGTTCTGCAACCAGCAGAATTTCTTCGGACGAGTTGTCGGATTTGGATAAAGGACGCAGATCCTGAAATTCCAATAGTTCGAGGCGATAGTGCCAGAGCGCTCCCGTGACCTTCGCACGATATTCAGCTTCGCTGTTAGCTAACGTAAGAAAATTAACGTACGCTTCCTTGTCTGGCGACAACAACTCGCAACCCGAACGAGGCACTACTCCTGCTACGCCGATCCATACTTGACGATCTTCTTCAGTTCCCATGGCTTGCCTCTACCACAGCGGGGCTCCGCAGTTTGTCCAGCACCATCGCTCCGAGTTGCGAAACTGATCCAGCGCCCAGTGTCAGAACTATGTCGCCATCAGCAGCATTCGCCATTGCAGCTGTGACAGCGTCCTCAAAGGAGCCAGCGTACTTCGCGGATGTATTTCCCTTCTCTGCGATCTTTCGCGCCAGCGCTTCCCCTGTGATGCCCTCAATCGGCTGCTCGCTGGCGGGATAAATGTCCAACACCTGAAGCGAATCGGCATCAGCGAAGGCGGTTGCGAATTCGTCCATCAGGTCGCGGGTACGCGTGTAACGATGCGGCTGAAAGATGACATGGATCTTGCGGTACCCGCATTGGCGGGCGGCGGCGAGCGTGGCGCGAATCTCCGTTGGGTGATGCCCATAATCGTCGATCACGGTGATCCCGCGCGCCTGGCCTCGCAATTGAAAGCGCCGATCCACGCCACGAAAGCTCTCGAGTGCCTCGCGGATTCGATCGACCGGAATGTCAAGGCCAATACCGACGGCGATGGCGGCAGTTGCGTTTAAGACATTGTGAAGACCGGGAACGTGGAGTCGGAATTCGCCGAGATCTGCGCTACGAAATGTGACCGAAAAGGAGTTCAGATGTGATGGCACGCGCGCCGCCCATGGAGACTCAGCGGATAAAGGCGTACTAGTGTTTGCGCCTTTTTCGACGCGGGAAGCCGTGCCCTTCTCGTTTCTGCTGAATTCATCAACACCGGAGGAGGAGACCGCACGGTCGCGTGGGGGATTCGCTGGCTTTGAACACTGGCCGCTACATGGCTTGATGAGAAAATCCGACCCTTTCCTCGTCCCATAGCTCAGCATGCGCCGTCGGACTCTCGGAAGTAGCCGTCGCAGAATCGGATCGTCATTGCAGGCGACGATCATGCCATAGAAAGGCACACGATCCATAAAATCCAGAAACGCGCCTTTGATGTCGTGCATGCTGCGATAGCAATCCATGTGCTCGCGATCAATGTTGGTCACAACAGCGAGTATTGGGGAAAGTTTCAGAAACGACCGGTCGCTCTCATCAGCTTCGGCGACCAGATATTGCGAGCGCCCGAGACGGGCATTTGAGTTCATCGAATCGACGCGGCCGCCGACCACAACTGTCGGATCAAGTCCGCCAGCGGCCAAGACAGCCGCGACCATGGAGGTTGTCGTCGTTTTTCCGTGCATCCCGGCGATGGCAATGCCGTACTTCAGCCGCATCAACTCCGCCAGCATTTCGGCGCGAGGAATGACCGGAACATGCAGTTGCAGTGCCTCGACCACCTCGGGATTCTGGGCACCGACCGCGGAGCTGGTGACGACAACCTCTGCGGCCACGACGTTTTCAGCGGCGTGCCCCTCGAAAATGATTGCGCCGAGAGATTTGAGTCGATCGGTAACAGCGGAACGCTTGAGGTCGGAGCCGGAGACCTTGTAACCGAGGTTCAGCATGATTTCCGCGATGCCGCTCATGCCGATCCCGCCGATGCCTACAAAATGAATACGTTGAATTTTGGCAAACATAACTTCAATTCCATGGATTCACATAGATGAACACCGATTTACAGTCTTTGACCTCTTGGCGCTCAGCTCTTCGCGATACGCGATCACGCGCGCGTCAACCTAGAAAATCCGCGAGAATCCGCGTTAATCCGTGGGCTGAATTTGAATGCCGGCTACTTTCGCCGCCAACTCTGCAATATCTTTGGCTGCATCCGGGTGCGCCATGGCACGTGCGGCTTGTCCCATGCGAGCAAGCCTGCCAGGATCCTCAAGCAACGATGCGATCGTATCCACCAGCCACACTTCGTCGAGTTTCGTCTCCTCAAGTACCACGGCAGCGCCAGCCTGTTCCAGTGCCTCCGCGTTGCGCCGCTGATGATCGTCCGCCGCCAGCGGAAAGGGCACAAAAACGGCCAGCTTACCCGCCGCTGCAATCTCGGCGACTGTACTGGCACCCGAGCGGCACAAAATCAGATCAGCGCGGGCAAAAAATGCCGGCATATCGTCGATGAACTTGTGCACTTCTGCCGTAATACCTGCCTGCGCGTATGCGGACTGCACGTCATTATAGTCACGCTCTCCAGTCTGATGGATGACCCGCACTCCCGGCATTCGCTTGATCAGTTCCGGCATGGCAAGCGGAACGATTCTGTTGATAGCCCGAGCCCCCTGACTGCCACCGAAGACTAGTAAAGTTGGCGAGGACTGGAGATACGGCTTCACAGGAATCTCGAAAAACGCAGGCCGCACCGGAACTCCGGTGACTATCGCATTCCGAAAATGTTCGGCGGTGCGCTCGAAATGTACTGCCGCCGCAGAAACGAAGCGGGCCACCACCCGGTTGGCGAATCCCGGAACGAAATTGGGCTCGAAAGCAACCCGGGGAATATGCTTGAAAATGGCCGCAAGCATCGCGGGCCCGGAAGCGTACCCGCCAACCCCGATCACAACGTCGGGATGGAAGTCGTTGACGATCGCGGCAGCGGAGAAAATTGCGCGCGGAAGATCGAGCATCGTCTTCATTCGGGTAGTCAGGCTTACACGATTGAGAGCGCCGACCTTCACGAGTTGCAGCGGAAACCCTGCGGCTGGAACCAGGCGATTCTCCAGCCCTCGCGCCGTTCCGATGAAGAGCACCTCTGCATCGTAGAGCTTCTGCAACTCCTGGGCGATGGCCAGAGCCGGAATGACGTGTCCGCCGGTGCCTCCGCCTGCCAGGATGACTCTCATGAATTGAAATATATATGAGCTGATTGCAAGGACGTCTATTCGGCCTGTTTGGTGACGTTCAGCAGAACCCCAACGCAGGCCAGGGTGATGAACAGGGACGATCCCCCATAGGAGATGAGCGGCAGGGGGATTCCCTTCGTGGGCATCAAACCCAGGACCACACTGATGTTGATGAATGCCTGCACTACGACCATGCTGGTGATTCCCACGGCGAGGAAGCGGCCGAAAACGTCTTGAGTTTGAAGGGCGGTTCGAATTCCCCTCCAGCAGAACACTGCGAACAACATTACAACTGCCAGGCAGCCGACCAAGCCGAGTTCCTCGCCCAGCACCGAGAAAATGAAGTCGGTATGCGGCTCCGGTAAATAAAACAATTTTTCTTTGCCTTCCATCAGGCCGACACCGGTCAGGCCTCCGGTGGAAATCGCAATAAGCGACTGAATGATGTGGAAACCGCGCCCTTGCGGATCAGAGTAAGGATTCAGAAAAGCCAGGATTCGATCTCGCCGGTAAGCGACGTGAAAAATCAGGAAATAAAGGGGCAGCAGAGAGCCCAAGAAAGCATAGGCCAGATACTTCACTTCCAGGCCAGCGACGAAGAGGATGCAAACCGTGATGGCCGCGCAGGCAATCGCAGTTCCGAGATCGGGTTGAAAAACGATCAATGCGATGAACACCAGAGTTGGAATCACCGCCGGAATCAGGGTGTTACGCCAGTCGTCCATCGACTTGGTACGGTTCTCGAGAAAAAAAGCGAGAAAGAGAATCAGTACCGGCTTGGCCAGTTCCGATGGTTGGAATGAGAAGCCGGCAAAGTGTATCCAGCGATGCGTGTTGTGGGCACGGTCGAGAAAGAAAACGGAGATCAACATCAGCGTAGTCACACCTAGCAGCGAAAATACCACCGCAGGATGCTTGAGCCGCTTGTAGTCAATCCTCATGCCGACCATCATGGCGATAAAGCCGGCCACCGCCCATCCCAGCTGGCGCAGAAGGAAGAAATATCCGGAGTGATAACGCTCTTTCGCGATTACCGCTGACGCGCTGAAGACCATGACCAGACCCACAAAGACCAGGACCAGGGTCACGACAAACAACCAGCGATCCACACTGATGCGCTTTGCCATGGAAGATTTATTTCACCACGGAGCGGCGAAACACGGAAAACTCTTGTTGTGAGTTAACCGGAGAACAGGTAACTATTGTGGTTCGTTACTTCGGGTCTGCACACTTTCGAGGTTTCTGCACGGACGGGAGTCCCGCGCCTCCAGCATGCCTTTACTTCAACGCACGCACCAGTTCTTTGAAGACCCTGCCCCGGTGTTCATAATTCTGGAACTGGTCGAAACTGGCGCAGGCGGGAGCGAGCAGGACAATATCGCCGGGCACCGCCGAGTCTGAAGCTTGCCGGACTGCGGATTCGATCGTCCCTGATGAAACGACCTTCTTCGGTCCCCGGATCTGCGATTCGATCTTCTCTGCTGCAGCACCGATGGTGTAAACGCACTTAACGCGCTCTCGTAGCAGTTCGTTCAGAAGGGTGTAATCGCTGCCCTTATCTTTGCCGCCGAGAATCAGATGGACGTTGGCGGGAAACGATTCCAACGCCTTGATTGTGGCGTCAACGTTGGTGGCTTTGGAGTCATTGTAGTAATCAACGCCTTGCGCGGTCGCCACGAACTCCAGGCGATGCTCGACCGCTTTGAACTGCCTAACAGCGTCTCGGATTCGGACCGGGTCGCAACCCATCAGCGCCGCGGCACATATTGATGCCAGTACGTTTTCGACATTGTGAGCGCCTTTGAGCAAGACTTCCGCGACCGGCATGATATCGAAATCCGAGTTGTCACGGCGAAATATTAACTGAGCATCCTTCACGAATGCGCCCTTCTCTACGAGGTTCTTGCGGCTGAACCAGAAGACCTGGGCGCGAGTGCGGGCGGCCATCTCCACGCATGTGGGATCGTCGGCGTTGAGAACGGCGAAGTCATCCGACGTCTGGTTCTCAAAGATACGAGCTTTCGCGTTCACATAGGCGGCGAACGTGCGATGACGATCCAGGTGGTCGGGAGTGACGTTGAGCACGACTGTAATGGCCGGGTGAAAGCTGCGGATCGTCTCGAGCTGGAAGCTGGACACTTCCAGGACCACGGCCGTTTCTGCAGTCGCTTCCGGAACCAGCGAAATTGCTGGCGTCCCGATGTTTCCGCCGACAAGCGTCTTCACACCCGATTTGGCGAGGATCTCTCCTATCAGTGTTGTGGTTGTAGTCTTTCCATTAGAACCGGTGATGGCGACGATTCGACCCGGCAGAAATTCGCAGGCGAGCTCAATTTCCCCTATCACCGGCGCGCCTAACGCACGCGCCTGATTGAGCGCCTGTGAATCGACCGGGACGCCCGGACTTACAACAATCAGGTCCTGATTCTGGAAAGTGCGCTCGCCGTGGCCACCGGTCTCAACCGCGATACCCTGGTCGAGCAAGGCGGGAATTTCATCAGGCAATTGGTCTTCCGATTTGGCGTCAGACACGGTGACGCGGGCGCCGCGAGATTTCAGGAACAGCGCCGACGCCACTCCCGAACGCCCCAGGCCAACGACCAGCACACGCTTTTTGTTCAGGTCCAAGCGACTCACTAGATTCGTAAAGCGAACTTCTCTTCCTCGGATTAACACGGAGTCAAAATCCAAATCGAACTAGAAACCGTGTTGATCGGCGTGCATCCGAGGAAGTTTCGTCCGTCGAGGAATTATCGCAGCTTCAACGTGGTCAGTGCGAACAAGGCAAATACCAGTGAAGCGATCCAGAAACGCACGATGATTTTCGACTCCGACCAGCCCATCAACTCAAAGTGATGGTGAATGGGGGCCATTTTGAAAATGCGTTTCTTGCGAAGTTTGTAAGACGCCACCTGCAGGATCACCGAGAGCGCTTCGATCACGAATACCCCGCCGATAAATGGAAGCAGCAGTTCCTGCTTGATGATCACGGCGATGGTGCCGATCGCGCCCCCGAGAGCCAAAGAGCCCACATCGCCCATAAAGACTTCAGCAGGATGCGCGTTATACCAGAGGAAGCCAATAGACGCGCCGACCATAGCGCCACAGAAGATGGTGAGTTCGCCGACTTGCGGCATACGCGGCAGTTCAAGATAGGTTGAAAAAGTCGCATGGCCGCTGACATACGTGAGCACAGTCAGCGCCCCGGCGGCGATCACGGTGCAACCGATGGCCAGCCCGTCCAGGCCATCAGTCAAATTAACGGCATTGCTGGCGCCCACAATCATGAGCACGACAAAGATAATGAAAGGCAAAAAGGCAATCGGCCACAATTCAGGATTGTGTAACAAGCGGTCAACGACCAGGTCGGGATGAAACTGTTTGAGGAACGGCACCACCAGCCGGGTCGAATACATCGTGCGGTTCTGCATGGCAATAAGCGCTACCGCAATCAATATGCTGGTAAGAATCTGGAATCCAAGTTTCGCGCGCGCAGTCAGGCCGAGATTCCTCTTGTGCACAGTTTTGGTGTAGTCATCGGTGAATCCAATGGCAGCAAAGGCCAGGGTGGAAAGCACAGCAACCCAGATAAATGGATTGGTGAGATCGGCCCACAGCAGGGTTGGAACAACTACGGAAATCACGATCAGAACGCCTCCCATGGTGGGAGTGCCGGCTTTCTTCTGGTGATTCTTTGGGCCTTCTTCTCGAATGTACTGGCCGATCTGAAATTCACGCAAACGATTGATCACGAGCGGCCCGATGATCAATCCGGTAAAAAGGGCAGTCAGGCTGGCGAAAGCGGTGCGAAACGTAAGATAGCGGAAAATACGGAACGGCGGAAAATAATGAAAGAGTTTTAGATATAGCAGCCAGTAAAGCAATCCGCCTCCGGGTTGGTCCGTTGTTCGTGGCCGGCTCTTTAGTCGTCAGCTCGCAACCGGCGGGTTATATGCTCAGATTTTCCCCGCCAGCCGAGAGCTGCCAGCTGACGGCTGCCATGCTTCCAAGGCCTTCTCCAGCTTCACGCCGCGCGACGCCTTCAGCAAAATCAGATCACCGTCGCTGGTGTTATTGCGCAGCCACTCGCCCGCTTCTTCGGGTGTGGCTACGAATTCGGCGCGGCCGCCGCAGTCCTGCACCGCATCTACCATCGGCCGGGCCACGCCTCGCACACCCAGGACAAAATCAATCTTCTGCTTCGCCATGTGCATCCCAGCCTGACGATGCATCTCTTCACCCTGAGGACCGAGTTCTAGCATTTCCCCGGCGACAACGATTCGGCGTTTGGCGGGCATGGCGGTCATTGCATCCACCATCGCAGCAAGCGCCTTTGGATTGGAATTGTAACAATCGTTGATGACTGTGATGTTGCCGAAGCGGACAACCTCTCCACGTTTGTCGGCGGCCACGAGTGTAGCCAACTGAGACGCCGCGTCGCTTAAGGTAAGCCCCCGTTCGATGGCAACGGCCACGGCAGCCAACGCATTGGAGACGTTGTGCTTTCCGACGAGCGGCAGAAACGCGCGTTCCCGAACCCCGGCAGTCACGATGTCAAATGCCGAACCTTGCTCTCCCCGCGTTTCGAATTGTTCGGCCCGAATACTGGCGGAGGCGCTAAAGCCGTAAGTCACCACCTTACCGTGAAAGCCCCGTCCGAATTGCGAAACATAATCGTCATCAGCATTCAGGACGGCGGTGCCGTTCGCGGGAAGCGACTCGATCAGTTCATACTTGGCACGCGCGATATCAGCGATGGAGTTGAAAAACTCTAGATGCACGGGAGCGACGTTGGTTACGACTCCGACGTCGGGCTGAGCAATTTTTGCCAGGGCTGAAATCTCCCCGGCATGCGACATTCCCATTTCGACGACCGCGACGTCATGCTCACGCTCAAGTTTCAGTAGCATGAGCGGAAGCCCGAAGTGATTATTAAAATTCCCGGCCGACTTGTAGACGTTGAACTTTGCGGCCAGCACGTGGGCGATGGCTTCCTTCGTCGTCGTCTTTCCGGCGGAGCCTGTGACCGCGATCAACGGCTTTCCCCAGAGGCGGCGGACAGCGGTGGCGAGGTCCTGCAAAGCAATCAGAGTGTCGTCAACGATAAGCAAAGGACTCGCGTGATTGCCTCCTGGATCGAAAGCAGGTGAAACAACTGCGACCACCGCGCCTCTATCCCGCGCCTGCGCGACGAAATCGTGGCCATCCATCTTCTCGCCTTTGACAGCGAAGAACAGTTCGCCCGGACGAATAGTACGAGAGTCGATGGAATATCCTGTCGCAATGGCTGAGGGATCAACTTCGCCGACAACCCTGGCGGAAATCAATTCAGCCACGCGCGACAGCGGCAGCTTCATGCCGTCTTCTCCGCGACCTGCCGGCTGCAGTCGAATCCAAGTTCACGAAGAGCCTCGGCGACGACTTGGCGGTCATCGAAGGGAGCTGTTCCCGACCGTGAAATCTGCACTCTCTCATGCCCCTTTCCCGCAATGAGAACAACATCATTTTTGCGGGCATCGTTGATTGCCAGAGCAATCGCGGCACGCCTGTCCGGATCAGTCCTGAAGAGCGTGCCGGAACGCTGAAGTCCGACCACGGCGTCATTGATGATGGCCAGCGGATCCTCACTGCGCGGATTGTCCGAGGTGAGAAAAACGAAATCGCTACCTTTGCCGGCCGCTTCGCCCATCAGTGGGCGCTTACTTCGGTCGCGATCGCCTCCGCAACCAAAAACAGTTATCACCCGGCCGCCGGTTGGCTTCGCCAGTTCGCGGGCAAGCGAGGTTAGATTGCGCAGAGCATCATCCGTATGCGCATAATCAACGGCAACCGTAAAGGGCTGGCCGCAATCCACACGTTCGAAGCGGCCAGGAACGCGGGCAAGGTTCCTTACTCCTTCGGCAACTGCCTCGCTCGGGCAGCCTCGTGCATATGCTGCCGCAGCCGCGGCAAGAATGTTGTAGGCATTCACGCGCCCTATCAGCGACGAACTGATGGAAACCGTGTCATCGGGCGAGATCAGATCGAAGCGTGTGCCGCGAGGGCTGACCTCAAGCTTTGACGCATGAAAGTCGGCTTTTGTGAGGCCGCAAGTAATGACTTCGCTGCCCTGACTCCGGCAGAATTTTACGAGCTGCATACCCGCCTGATCGTCCACATTCAGCACCGCTGCCCGAGGCGGAGCCGCACCGGAACCGGCGAATAAGATCCGCTTGGCAGAGAAATACTCATCCATCGTCCCGTGGTAGTCGAGATGATCGCGGGTCAGATTGGTGAAAACGGCAACGTCGAACTTGATCCCGTAAGTGCGCTGTTGCGCGAGGGCATGTGATGACACTTCCATCACAGCTTCGGTTTCACCGCTATCTACGGCCATTCGAAACAAACGATGCAGATCGAGGGATTCCGGCGTGGTATGCGGCGCAGGCAGGACTTTCCCGCCGACATGATATTCAATTGTCCCCACCAGCGCGCTCTTGCGCCTGGCGGCTTTCACGATTGATTCGAGCAGAAACGCGGTTGTGCTCTTGCCATTGGTGCCGGTTATTCCAGTGATTGCGAGCTTTTCTGCTGGGCGCTGATAAAAATTCTCACCCACACGGGCCAGTGCCCGCCGGCCATGCGGCACCCGTGCCCATGAGACTCCACTGGGCCTTTGGTCCGAATCGGTGACCACGGCGACTGCGCCCGCGGCGATCGCCGCTTCTAGAAAATTATTGCCGTCGCTCGATTCACCCCGCATGGCGACAAAAACATCTCCTGGCTTCACACGGCGTGAGTCGTATTCGACTCCGGTCAACTCCGGATTGCCGCTCTGGGCGATGATTTCCACGCCATCTAAAACTTCGAGCAACGTCATTGGAGTGATTGTATTGTAAGTTGGTAAACAGCAGGGTTACGAATCGGGTGATCTGCCCTTCTTGGATGAATTCATTGGTGCGCGTTCAGACCGTCGCGTGCACATCCTGCAAGGGAAGATCTATCGAAGGACGCTTGACACGGAAAAAAATTGAACTGCCGCAGCATTCCAAGTCTAACGCCCGAACTTCACCGTAATCCGTGCTCCGCTTAGAACGTGGGCGCCCGCCGGGGGATTCTGGTCCTGGCCCAGACCGCTGCCGACCACATCGAGATCCAGCCCGCTCGATTCAGCCAATTCAATTGCTGACCGCACTGACTTGCCCTGGAACGATGGAACGGTTATCCCGCCCTGCTCGACGTCGAGAACGACGGTGCCGTTCGCCGCCACGGGTGACGCCAACGCGGCCGCGGTCTCAGTCACAGACCCTGCAGTTGGATGAGTTTCGGGCTGAGCCGGAAGTCGTTCACGCATCGCGGCGGGAATCACTCCAGAAATGATCTTGGAGGATTTCTCCCCGCTCGGAGAGCTTGTCTTAGCCGAAGGTGAAGAAGGCGCGACAGCCCTATCTCCGTTCGAAACCGATGAACCCGTATCGGCAACTTCGATCTCTTCACCAGGGTGATCAGGAGAGCCTTCTTCGAGATCTTTATCTTCCTCTTGGGCCTTGGCGCTTGCCAGCAAGCTCTGACGGCTGGCGGGGATTTCGAGGTCGTGCGGCGTGTGCAGATATTCGAGTACCTGCTGAGTGATGCGATGAAACACCGGCGCCGCCACCCACCCGCCTTCACGCTGCGCAATGGTTGGCGCCCACGGTGTGTCGACCACCACCACCACAGTGATCTCTGGGTTGTTGATCGGAGCAAATCCTGCAAACGAGGCGACGAACTTCGTATGAGAATAGGAGTGAGTAGCAACATCGAATTTTTGCGCCGTTCCCGTCTTTCCTCCCGCGCTATAACCATCGAGCGTCGCTTTGCGTCCGGTGCCGTGGAGTACGACTCCTTGCATCATCTGCCGCATCAGTGCAGCCGTTGTAGTGGAGATCACCCGCCCATCCTCTACGGGACGGAAGGCGACCTTTTGTGGCGCAGCCTGGGCCTGTATTTTGCCGGCGACAATGCGCGGCCTCATCATCACGCCGTCATTGGCGATGCTCGATACCATCTGAGAAAGCTGCACTGGTGAGATTCCAATTTCCTGCCCCATTGCGATCGCACCGATAGAAATTTTCGACCACCGGCTCAGCGGCTTTGTCATCCCACGGGTTTCGCCTGGAAGCTCAATTCCGGTTTGCTGTCCAAATCCGAAATTGCGAATGTACTTGTACATGCGATCGTCGCCCATGCGCAATGCAATCTTGATCGCTCCCACGTCGCTCGACCATGCGAGCACATCAGACACCGGCATCACTCCCCAAGAATGCCAGTCGTGAATTCGATGCCCGAAGAGGACGATGGATCCACGCTGGCAATCGATCATCTCATCCGGGCGGGTGAGGCCCTGATCAACTGCCGCAGCGATTGTTACCAGCTTGAAAGTCGAGCCAGGCTCATAAATGTCACTGACGGCGTGGTTCTTGAGCTTTTCGGGCGTGATTTCGTGAGAATTATTCGGGTCGAACGTGGGCTGATTGGCCAATGCCAGAATCTCGCCGGTGTGCGGGTTTTCGACCACAACTGTCCCGGCAATAGCGTGGGTCTGCTGTATAGCCACAGCCAGCTCGCGCTCAGCAATGTATTGGATCTTTTCATCGATCGTCAGGACAAGATTTTGTCCCGGCTCGGGTTGCTTCTCGACGCTCCCAAACCACTTTTTGCGGGCGTCCACTGAGATGAGCATCTGTCCGGGGCGACCATGTAACTCATCTTCATACTCGCGTTCAACCCCGCTCAAACCGGTATCGTCCATGCCGACGTAACCCAGCACCTGAGCGGCAAGGTCATTCTTCGGGTAATAGCGTTTCGACTCTTTCTGAAAATAGATTCCGCGAAGATTCAAGGACCGAATTCGCGCTGAAATTTCAGGGTCAGGCTTTCGCGCTACCCAGCAAAAGGTCTTGGCAGCCTCACACTTTGCCAACAGCTCGCGTGGATCTTGCTTGGTGATACGTGCGACCAGGGAGATGGTGCTGGCGGCATTCGGCATCTCCGACGGCACGGCAAAGACCGAGTCCACGTTGATGGACATAGCCAACTGCTGCCCGTTCCGGTCGAAAATAATACCGCGCCGGGCGGAGACTTCCTCCGTCCGCTGTTGCTGATGCTGGGCGCGCTGCTGGAAGCTGCCGTAACGGAAGATCTGCAGATACACCAGGCGCAGGCAGATTCCAAGACACCAGAAAACGAAAACAGCGGTAAGTATGTAGAGGCGAAGATGGGTGCGATTGCGGACTGTGCTGGCGGCAGCCACCGATTTTCCCTCAGAAAGATATGGCGGCCGGTTAGCCGCCAAGCTCAAAACATACAATTAGAAATTGTCATTTCGAGCGCTACAGCAACATAAAATTCGCCAATGTTGCTGCGATGTCGAAAAACTTATCGCGCCGAGATCACTTCAACCGGCATCACACTAGCCACCACCTGCCCGGGCGATTCAGGCATGGCCACGTCCATGCGCACCACTTGGCCGGCTTGCGGCGACTGTAATCCCAGACTGCGGGCGATGCGGTCAATACGTCCGGGATCGCGCAGCGTGGCTTCCTCGAGCCCGAGAGCGTGGTTCATCTCCGTCAAGCTGTCTCGTTGCGACTTCAGCGCTTCAATCTTGTACCCATATTCGATTGCTTTGAAATGCTGGAAGGCATACGCCATTACGAACAGGAAAAGGCAGCCGAGCGCGATGCCGAATTGCCGAAGCTCGCGCGCGTGCCGAGGATCTTCTACTTTCACCAGCCGCGAGTTATCGATGGACTTGGAAAAATAAACTTCCGGCGTGCCCGACCAGCACCGCTGACGTGGAGCAGGCACTTTGCCAAATGAAACAGTCTGAATCGCCGCGGCCGCCATGATCAGGCCACCCCGGCGAGTTCGCAGGTCAGGTTCGCGATTTCGTTTTGCGCAACCGCATACCAGTAGGCGAGTTTCGATTCCTGTTCCGGGTCGAGGCGGAGGCTGGTTTCCGCGCGTTCAACCGTCGCGATTAATTCGTCAATCAGGTTCCCGTTGTACATCGTCTTTCTCCCTTGGTTCTTATTCCCACCTACAGAACTATCTTGTGTGGGGCGGGCACTCTTGCCCGCCTCCGGTTTACTGCTCAATGTGTTGCGATACTGATTTCCTGAATTTTTTCTGCCGCCCTCAACTTCGCGCTTCTCGCTCGCGGGTTTAAAGCGATCTCTTCTTCCCTCGGCGTTACTGGCTTTTTGGTCAGCAATTTGTACTGCCCCAGCTTCGCACTCTCTCGCATCGCGTCCTTCACGATCCGGTCTTCCAATGAGTGGAAGCTGATCACCACTAGCCTTCCCCCCGGTTTCAACAACTGCGGCGCTGCTTCGAGCAGCTTCCGCAGATCGTCCAGTTCACGGTTTACGAATATTCGGAGAGCTTGAAAGGTTCGCGTCGCGGGATGAATTTTGCGTTCAGCCTTATTCATTGGCCGGGCCGCGGCTGAAACGACCGCTGCCAACTCCGCAGTGGTTCGTATCGGCCGCGACCGGACAATGGCTCTGGCGATTCTCCGCGACCTCCTTTCCTCACCGAATTCGTAAATCAGATCGGCAAGCTCGCGCTCGTCGAACTGGTTTACCACTTGTTCGGCGGTAGGCTCGGACGTCGGATTCATCCTCATGTCCAAAGGCCCTTCCGCCTGAAAACTAAAGCCTCGCTCCGGATCCCCGAACTGCAGGCTGCTTACGCCCAGGTCGGCCAGGATTCCGTCAACGCCTTCGGTCGTCGGTTGTCGGTCACCGGCTATACCTACAAATGACCCGTGGATCAATTCGACCGGCGGCCAATCAGTTTCTTGGCCGAAGACCGAAGACCGAGACCGGACGACGCGTGTTGCGATTTCCAGCGCCTTCGGATCTTTATCGAAGCCAATCAAATGACCCGGTGCGCCGAGGCGTCTTGCGATTTCTAAGCTGTGCCCGCCAAGGCCCACCGTGGCGTCGATATAGGTCCCGCCACGCCGGACGGCTAAAAAGTCGATCGCTTCTTTTAAAAGAACCGGAACATGGCCAAACTCTTCTTTCTTGCCATGCCCAACCCCCTGAGGGGTGTCTGTTGAACCCTCGCCCACTAGATGCCCAGTTCGTCGAGCGTCTTCTCATCCTCAGGCGTGAACTTGTCTTCCTCGATCTCGCGGCGATACTGCTCCAGGTTGCGAACCACCAGGTAACTCAAATTCCCGGTCACAGCCACCTCGCCCTTTATCTGCGCAGACTCTCGCAGCAACTGTGGCATCAGCAATCGGCCCTGGCCGTCCATCTCCACCTGCTGGCCCCAGTAGTTGGTGCGATCGAGAAACTTCTTCTTCGTGGGATTGAAAGTGGAAAGCCCTGCAAGCTTCTGCTCGATCCGCTCCCATTCCTCGAAGGGATAAACTTGTGCAACCTTCCCATCGAAACTGGTGATATAGAATTGCTGCCCGTACTTCTCGTCGATCACGCGCTTGAATTCCGCGGGGACTTTGAGCCGTCCTTTTTCGTCGACGCGAGTTGGGTGATTGCCGCGAAACATGACTGGCTACGACCAGAGAAGCAAAAACGGTGACGAGTTGGGTTGTTTCGATCTCATTTGGCTTCGTTTTGGAGGTTTCAGCCTTGAATTCCACTGTCGCTCCGCTTTGCTTCACTCGTTCCCATTACTGCTTATGCCTAATCCACTTTCTACCACTTTTGACCACATCTTATCGCTAAATGCTTGACTGTCAACAGCAAAGTTGCAGGTCATGACCCGGAGAGTGCATGCACTCCCAAAAATCCAACAAATTGCGGATTACTGCTTAGGCGACCACTAGGAATGGTGTTGTTAGACTTGGTTCGGCTGGATATAACCTCAATGATGTGAGCTGTTCATCCTGTGGAAAACCCTCCCGGGCCTGCGAAACCTTGTGCCCCGTGGGTCCGAGCGCTGCAACAACGACAATAGCTGACCGTCATCGGAGTGGATCGTCTCCGGATGCACGGCGTTTGGGCAGAGTGCACAACGTAAATGCTGTGGTCGCGAGAAAACGACCCAGCTTCATTCCTGCCGTACCTGCCCATAGTTCAGGACGCTGACGATCCCAACGCCGCCGACGATATTGCCCACAGTCGCAGGCAGCAGCCACTGAAAATAGGCTCCCGCAGAAACTGTCCCTGCCATTACTGCGGACAAGATTTCACAACTGCTGACCACGCAATGTGAAAACCGTCCCACCCCGAGAATGAACGTGAGCAGCCAGATCATCACCACCTGGCCGATGGTCCAGTGACTGGCGGTCACCATCCAGGCAACCAGCGCGATGATCCAACCGCCCACCACGCCGCTCCAAAACAGATGACCGAAGCTGCCAAACGCTGCGTCTTGCCCCATTCTGACCAGGGCCTGAGAAATCTCCGGGCGAAGCGCCTGCGTTCGTATGGCGAGCGCCGCAAAACATACAGCGCCGAGGATGTTAGAAGTGAAGACCACGACCCAGAGCCGCAGAGTATTCAGCAAGTGACCACGTTCATCCAGAACCAGGACAACCGGATACAGCGTGTTCTCCGTGAACAACTGCGAGCGGCCGATGATAACTGCGATAAAACCCGATGGATAGAGGAGATACGAGACCAGTTGCTGCCAGTTTCCCTCTCCTAAAATTGCCTGTACTGATGCGACGCCAATCCCGGTCAGGCCAAGGGTGATACCTCCCGCCAGTCCAGAGAAGGCGAGACTGCGCCACGAGCGGCTGAGTTCAGAGCGCGCATTCTCGGTTGCGGCTTCGAATATCTGCGGCGCGGTAAGACGTTTGCTTTCAGGAACGCTCTCATCCTGGTGGTTGCTATGGTTCTCACGGTGGTTGGGCACGCGGCTTAGATTCCAGTCCGTCAACTGGGTTGTTTGCTCTCAAACCGAGTTGCGAATCCTCTTCTACCGAGACGGTAGAATGTAAATGTGAGCACGGTAGCAGCTCCGGTATCGGCAAATGTGGACAGGCCATGGCGGAAGTTCTCGTTCAGGGAACGAATCCTGCTGTGGCTCATCACCTGGGCCGGCTATTTAGCGGTGCGGCTGCTGGGGCCGACCATCCGCATGGCGGTTTCGTGGGAAGAAGCTTCGCCGAAAAGTCTGGCCGAGAGGCCGTACGTTTATTCGTTCTGGCACAACTGCATGATTACGGCCATGTACTGGTGCCGCAACTTACAGGTGCGGGTTATGAGCAGCGATAGCTTTGATGGCGAGTACACCGGGCGCATCATGCAGAAGTTTGGCTTCGTAAAAGTGCGCGGGTCGAGTTCCAAAGGCGCGGTGCGGGCGCTGCTGGGAATGCGGCGCGCTCTGGAAGAAGGCTGGACGGCGGCATTTACAATCGACGGGCCCAAGGGACCGCGGTACGTGGCGAAGCCCGGCCCGGTAAGTCTGTCGCGCAGCACGGGCGCGCCGATGGTGGTCTTTCATATCGCTCACGAGCGCGCCTGGGTGCTGAAGACCTGGGACAGATGCATGATTCCGAAGCCGTTCACACGGGCGTTCATGAGAATCAGCGGCCCGATTCGTGTGCCGCCCAATGGCGACTTAGAGAAGTACCAGAGCGAATTGCAGGCTGCGCTTGACCGGGTGCGGATTTTCGCTGAGGAGAACATCAGCAAGGCAGGAACAGCGGAGTTCCCATTTGGGAGCAGCAATCAGGATGAACACTGAGCAATGCTCGTAGAGTGACTGAACCAGGGCAGTGCTCACTGTGCGAAACACGACCTGACCCGCGAACGCGGGCGGAAATTTGAATAACCCAGCCCGTAGGCGCTGGTAAGCGCTGAAACGGTCGCGAGTCCCGGAGGGACGCCGGTTCGGCTCACTAATATCAAATAGCAACCACGGAAAACGGATTCCTAAATGTCTGAACTTGCCCACGCCCCATCCCGAGAAATCACTCTCGCAGAAATCAAACAACAATACGAAGCCTTCAAAGCGCGAAGTCTGAAGCTGAACCTGACCCGCGGCAAGCCGGCGGCGGCACAACTGGATCTGTCGTCCGAGTTGCTCTCGCTTCCCGGAACAGGCGATTTCAAGGCGGAAGACGGCACCGACTGTCGCAATTACGGCGGATTACAGGGACTCATCGAGGCTCGGCGTCTGTTCTCTGGAATTATGGGAGCGCCGATTGAACAGATCGTCGTCTCGAATAACGCAAGTCTGGCGCTGATGCACGACTGCATCGTCTATTCGTTACTCAAGGGCACGTGTGACAGCACACAGCCCTGGTCGAAGCAGGGCGAAATTTCATTTCTATGCCCGGTCCCTGGCTACGACCGGCATTTCAAAATCTGCGAAGACTACGGTATTCGCATGATCGCCGTACCCATTAATGACGATGGACCGGACATGAACGAAGTCGAACGACTCGTGGCGAACGATCCTTCGGTCAAAGGAATTTGGTGCGTGCCGAAATATAGCAATCCCACCGGTTGCGTTTACTCGGACGAGGTCACCGAGCATCTGGCTGCGATGAAGACGGCAGCCGCGGATTTTCGCATTTATTGGGACAACGCCTACGCGGTGCATCATCTGACCGACGAGCGCATCGAGATTGCGAACATTCTTGAATTGTGCACGCAGCATGGACATGCGAATCGAGCGTTGGTGTTCGCTTCGACTTCCAAGATAACGTTCGCGGGAGGGGGGCTGGCGCTGTTTGCCGCGTCAAGAGATAACGTGCAATGGTTGCTGGCGCGCTTGACACCGAGGACCATCGGTCCTGACAAAATAAATCAGTTGCGTCATGTTCGTTTCCTAAAAAACGAGGCCGGGATTACGGCGCTGATGGAGAGGCAACGTGTCGTCATTGCGCCCAAATTCGAGAAGGTGCTGCAGGTGTTCGAAGAAGAGCTAGGCAACCTTGCCGGCGTTGCATGGACGAAGCCAAAGGGCGGCTACTTTATCAGCCTGACCGTTCCCTCCGGCTGCGCCAAGCGAGTGGTTGCACTTGCGAAAGATGCGGGGCTGGAACTCACGCCGGCGGGAGCAACACACCCTTACGGCAAAGACCCTGAGGACAGAACCATTCGTATTGCGCCGTCTTTCCCCGATCTGAAGGAAGTTGAGCAGGCAGCGGAAGGGGTGGCGATTTGCGTGAAGCTGGCGGTCGGGGAGAAGAAAAGTGCGTAATGACGGGCGCTCGCGCCCGCCCAGGCAAGCGAAGCTCCGCAGCCGGAACACAGGGGCATACTCGGATGCTAGAATTTCCCTTCACACCTCATCTCATGCCAGCCACCATTCTCGACGGAAACAAGATCGCTGCTGAAATCCGCGCCGAAGCCGCTACGGCGGTGAAAGCCATGTCCGCCCGGGGTCTCCGGCCGGGGCTTGCGGTCGTGCTTGCAGGCAACAATCCTGCCTCGGAAGTTTATGTACGCGGCAAGGTGAAGGCCAGCGAGGAAACTGGGATCTACAGCGAGAAGCACACGCCTTCGGCGGACACCACGACTGAAGAACTGCTGGCGCTGGTGGCCGATCTCAACCGGCGCGACGAAATTGACGGAATATTAGTTCAGCTTCCGCTCCCGTCACAGGTAGATTCGAAGAAGGTTTTGCTGGCGGTCGATCCCGCCAAAGATGTTGACGGCTTCCATCCGATGAATGTCGGCTTTCTTTCGACGCAGCGCCCAGGGCTGGTCCCATGCACTCCCGCCGGCATCATGGAAATGCTCCAGCGTAGCGGGATCAAGGTCGCGGGGCAGGAAGCGGTTGTCATCGGCCGCAGCGACATCGTCGGCAAACCCATGGCAATGCTGCTGCTGAACGCGAACGCGACCATCACAGTCTGTCATTCGAAGACGCGCGATCTTCCAGAGGTATGCCGGCGTGCAGATATTCTGGTTGCGGCGATCGGGCGCGCAGGCATGGTGACTCGTGACTTCGTGCGGGCTGGCGCAACTGTGATTGACGTGGGTATGAACCGTATAACGGATCAGGCTGAATTCAAACATCTGTTTCCGAATAATCCGAAGCGCGAGGAAACTTTCCGAACCAAAGGTTCGGTGCTCGTCGGCGATGTGCATCCCGAAGTCGCAGAGATCGCGGGCGCAATCACGCCGGTGCCGGGCGGCGTCGGGCCGCTGACAATTGCCGTGCTGATGTCGAATACGGTCAAAGCCGCAAAGATGCGGCGAGGCAGCAGGGTTCCGGAGTTGATGCGGGCCTGATAGAGGCGTCGAGAAACTTCATCTCTTTGGATTTTAAGCGATGGACACAGATCGTATTTGCGAATCAGCAGCCTTCACGACACTGTACGTTAGATTGGTTCGACCTATTTTGATCTGCGTGAATCAGCGGAAACGAAGTCGAGCCTTCGCAATGATATCGGGCTGCCGTAGTGAAACGCTTTTCTGGAGGGACCATGCTTAAAGTCGGACTCACAGGCGGTATCGCTTCCGGAAAGTCGCTGGTCAGCCAAGCCTTCACCGAGATCGGTGCACACACCATAGACGCCGATGAAATCGCGCACGATCTGATGCGACCGGGAAAACCGGTGTACGACGAGATACTCAAGAGTTTCGGGAGCGAGATTCTCAACCCCGACAAGACGGTCAACCGCGCCAAGCTTGCTGAGCTAGCCTTCGATAAACGCAAGCCGCGAATTTACGAACTGAATCGTCTGATTCATCCCGGAGTCATCGAGAGTTACGAACGCTGGATGGACGAGATCGGCAAGCGTGAACCGGACGCGGTGGTGATACTCGAAGCTGCGCTGCTACTCGAAGCCGGCCTGCGCCGTCGCTTCGACCAGATCATCGTCGTGACGTGCAAGCCACAGCAGCGCATTGACCGCTGGGCCGCACGCCATCAACTCGATCCGGAAACGGCGAAGACGGAAGTCACCCGCCGCATGATGGCGCAGGCGCCGGTGGAGGCGAAAATCCAGGCCGCTGATTTTGTCATTGATAACAGCGGCACGGTCGAAGAAACGCGCAAGCAAGTCAAAGACATCTATCAGCAGTTGACCTCTAAAGCGACCGCACGCACTGCCTGAATCCTGCTGCACGGGCGAGTGCTCCCCTGGTCCACTTCGTTACTTTACTTTGCGATGCTTGCGGACTGCGCGTAGCATCTAATTTGCATGCAGGTTTCTACTGCGGTATCGGAACTGACGCCCAAACTCGCTTTCAGCGAGATCATGAGCTTTGCCTACGATACCTTCTGCAGCAACAAAGTCCGGTTCATGCTCACCGCGCTGGGCATGGTCATTGGCACGGCGTCCTTGATTCTTGTAGTCACCATTGGACTCACCGGAAAGCAGTACGTGCTAAATCAGATTCAAGGCATTGGAGCCAACCTTATTTATGCCGAGTATGAGGGTGGGGCTCAGCGCATTACCAATACCGCCCCGGATCCGTTGACTGTAGATGACATGAAGGCGGCCGACGAGCAGGTCTCAGAAATCGTGAGCGCTTCCCCGGTCGTGACGCTCAGCGAACGTATCGCGGTGGGCGACGGTAAGGAACGCGACATCCAGATCCTTGGCGTGTACCCACAGTATCGGAACGTCCGCAATCTGGTAGTGGCGTCGGGAAGGTTTTTCGATCAGCAGGACGAGCAATCACACACCAAGGCCGGGCTGGTCACCGAAAAGTGGGCACAGGAAATTTACGGCTCGGCCCAGGGAGCGGTTGGCAAAGTCATTAAGCTGAGCGGGCTGCCATTCACCATTATTGGGACCTTTCACGAGCGGGTGGATACTTTCGGCCAATCGGAGGTGACCACCAACACCCTTCTCATTCCCTACAGTGTGGCGCGGTATTTCACGGATACGCCGACGGTCAAGCTGATCTACTTTTCAGTGGCAGACCCTTCAATGGTGGCCACTGCCACTGAGCAGGTCAGGCATGTCATCCAGTCGCGTCACCGGGCTGAATCCGTTTACAACGTCACTAACCTAGTGCAACTGGTATCGGTGGCCGAGAAGACAGCCAACGCCTTGACTATGGTCCTGCTCGCGGTGGCAGCAGTGGTGTTGCTGGTCAGCGGCATCGGAATCATGAACATCATGCTGGCAACGGTCAGTGCAAGAATCCGTGAGATCGGAATCCGCAAAGCGCTGGGCGCTACGAACCGCGAAATCCGATTTCAATTTCTCTCGGAAGCCGTTCTTATTTCGGTCGGGGGAGGGTTGATCGGGGTAGTGATTGGCCTGGCCGTCCCCTACTCAGTGCGCTTCCTGACCGAGTATCGGCTTCCGGTTTCGGGACTGTCCGCCATTGTGGCGATCGTTGTATCTTCTTTGGTCGGCATTTTGTTCGGAACCGTGCCCGCGGCCCGGGCCGCGAAGCTCGATCCCGTGGAAAGTCTACGTTACGAATGATTTTTTGACACAGTGGTCATCCTGCGACGGAACGCTAACCCTTCGAACCAACACCCCTAAAACAAGAACGCCGGACTGGTTGGTCCGGCTGTTTCCTTGTTCATTCATCTGTGGGGAGCGACTGGTTACGTCTTTGTCCCCGCGGATCCTAAAAACCCGCTGTCACCGCGTGCCGTTGAAGCGCCTCACATCACCAGGGCGAGGTTCTCCAACTCCTTTTGCAGAACCGGCAGTGCGCAACCTGCGATTTCAACTCGGCTTACAGCATCGCGCGCCGCTTCCGGCGAAACTCCATACCCACGCCCCATCAGAAATACCTGAACCAATTCCGCTGCTTCGCGAGAATCAGCCAACCCCCCTTGCATCAGGTCGTTCCGCAGAGCCGTCAACTCGGTGTTAGAAAATCTTTCTCTCATCGGTTCACCTCCGACCCTGACCTTCTAACCATTAGACTCAGCTGCAACCCATTTTGTTGCATGCAATTTCTCTGCCGAAGCGCAGGGTCTTACCGTATATTCGGCAAGGAAACCACATACTGCTTAAACCCTTGAGGATCAGTGAAGTTGCTGGATAGATCGGCAAAAACGGGCAGAGGCTGAATGCGGGCTGGCAGGTCGGTCGTCTCATGACCGACACAATTTGTCATTTCGGCACGGTCAGGCTGTCTGTTTTGAGACGATTTCCATATCGGCCAGTCCGAAAAATCAGGTAGTTTCGATTACGGCTTCATCGACCAGCAAAATGGGGATACCGTCGCGCACCGGGTAAACCCGACGGCATTCGCCGCACTTAAGGCTCTCGCCGGTTTCTTTCTGAACCAGAGGCTTTTTGCAAACCGGGCACACCAGAATGTCGAGTAGTTCCTTAGAAATCATGCGCCGTATTTTACGCCATTGCGTAGTTCTTGACTTCTGCCGGTTGACTTCGCACTCCTAGAACAATTACATTCGCTGTGCTTTTTAAACAGGTCGCGCGTTCTCCTCGCTCGAGGAGAACTGGGAAGCGGGTGAAAATCCCGCGCTGCCGCGCAACTGTAAGCGAGGACATCGCAGCGGGCCACTGGAGTTTAGCTCCGGGAAGGCCTGAGGCAAATTCGGATTCTCAGAGAATCGAACGGGCGAGGTCGCCCGTTCCCACATATTTCTGATAATCCTTACTCGTGAGCCAGGAGACCGGCGCGAACTGACAACACCAACCCCTTTCGCGAGATAAAGGAGGAGTGATGCGGTTCTTTTTGCGGCTCATGGCCGTGGTTTTTCTGTCCCTTTCAGCTTTTGCTTCCGACCTCACTGTCAAAGTTGTTGATCCCCAATCCGCCGCGGTTTCGGGCGCTCGGGTTGAATTGTTCGCCGGGCAGTCTAATCGACCGGTCGCGATTCAAGAGACATCCGCTCAAGGAACGGCATCGTTCCGCGACCTGTCTTCTGGAGATCTACGTGTCCACATTCTGGCCGCTGGTTTTGCGGAACACTGGAAAGCCCTCAATTCGGTCAAGCCGGGTACAGCCGTCACCGTTGCTCTGGAAGTGGCAGTCGCTCAGGAAACTGTGGTGGTCACGGCCACAGGCACACCCACGCCCAATGACGAATCCGGTGCGGCGATCAACACCCTTAGTGGAGCTCAACTGGATGTTATGCGGCCCGCCGATGCCAGCGATGCCCTTAGGTTCCTGCCAGGCGCAATCGTAGATGCTGCCGGCCAACGCGGCGGCCTCACGTCACTATTCGTCCGCGGCGGCGATTCGCGCTACAACAAGGTAATCGTCGATGGCGTCAGCATCACAGATCCCGGCGGCACGTTTGATTTCGGCACACTGCCCTTAACTGAAGCCGACCGCGTTGAATTTATGCGCGGCACTCAAAGCACACTTTATGGCTCCGATGCCATGACCAGCGTCGTCCAGGTCTGGAGCCGGACCGGCAACTCTCTGACTCCTGAACTTCGCTTCGGCGCCGATGCCGGTAATTACGGGACAGAGAACGGCTACGCATCATTGTCTGGATCGGCCGGCCGATTTGATTACAACGTCTTTGGCAGCCAGTTCAATGCTTCGGGTTCTGGTCCGAACGACGATTACTCAAACTCGCTCGAAGGGGTGAATGCCGGCGCCAAATTGAACGACTGGGCATCACTGCGGCTCCGGGCACGTCACGACCACAGCGTCACGGGAGTGCAGAACGAATGGAATTTCAACGGCGACCCGCTGCTGCCTCCTGATCTGGACCAGCGCGCGCGTCAGAATAACTTTCTTGGGAGTCTCGAATTGGCGATCACCGGCCCGTCACGCTGGCAGCATCGCTTTGTCGGATACGATTACACGCTGCACCGCACAAATCAGGATGGCATAGACCAGGGAAACCGCGTGACACCTTTCGGAGACCAGGATTTTCAGTTCAATAACGTAAATCTATTCAATCGTGCCGGCTTCGACTACCAAGGGACCTATCAGGAAGAAAGCTGGGCCAACAGCACCGTGGGTTACGAATTCGAAGACGAGACCGGTACGACGGGGAACCTGCCCTTCCCCAGCCACGGCGTGCGCCGAAATCACGCCCTCTATGGTCAGCAGATCTTCAGCTTCCAGAGGCTTGCCTTCATTGCCGGGGGTAGGTATGTGCACAATGAAAGCTTTGGAAATAAGTTCGTTCCACGCGGTTCGCTGACATTGCTCGCGCTCAAGGGCGGGCAATTCTTCTCGGGCACGCGGTTAATTTTTTCGTACGCCACCGGAATAAAGGAACCGTCTTTTGCTGAGTCATTCGGAAATGGAGGCGGCTTCCCCACCTTGCCCAATCCGCTCTTGAAACCGGAGGAGACTCGCGCCTTCGAAGCCGGCTTCAGCCAGAACTTGCGCGCAAACTACGCATTCTCGGCAATGTATTTCAACGATCTGTTCCGCAATAAAGTCGACTTCAATTTCTTGATAGCGCCAGACTGTCCCAACAACGGCGCTTTCTGCGGCCAATACATCAACATCAATGAGGCTCTCGCTCATGGCGCAGAAGTCCAGTTCAATGCACGTCCTAAATCACGTATTTCTGTCAACGCGGCTTACACATATACATCGACCCAGGTTTTGAAAGAGCCGCTGGCGTTCGATCCCATTCTTTCTGCTGGACAGCCTTTGATTCGGCGTCCGAAACATTCAGCCACGTTGCTCACCAGTTATCTCGGCCATCGTTGGGGCGCCGATCTCGCGGGGAGCTTCGTCGGGCGTCGAGCTGACTCCGACTTCTTCGGCTATAACGTGAACCATACCCCTGGGTACGTGCTGGTGAATGCAGGGGGTTGGTACGCCATTCATCCACGGGTGACGGCGTACGTGAACGTGGAGAATCTGCTGGACCGCTCGTATCAGGAAGTCACGGGTTACCCGGCGCTGGGAATCAATTTCCGAGCAGGGATGCGGTTTCGCGTGGGCGGAGATTAGAACGCTGCGGCTTATTGCGGGTGGAAGTTTGCATGTGCATGGACGAAACTTCGGCATTCTCGGAGAACACCGGCATCGCCGCAGCGGAATTTACACCAAGGTAACGGCTGCGCGCTTCCACCAATTTTTCCAGGTTCGTGCAATCGAGCGGCTGTTGCTGACCCAACATGCGGGTGACCAGCGTGATCTCGGCAAAGTGCTCGACGGTTTCCATCTTCATATATGCGCACATAAGATCGGAGCCGTAAGTCACGACCCCATGATTCGCCATAAGAATGGCGTCGTAGTCGGGAATAAGCGGGCGTAGAGTTTCGGCCAGTTCGGGTGTTCCCGGCGTTCCATAAGGAGCGAGAGGAATCTGCCCGAGCCCGATAACGACTTCGCACACTAACGGTTGATTCAATGCAATTCCAGCTGCGGCAAAACCGGTCGCGGTTCGCGGGTGCGCGTGCACCACAGCCCGAACGTCAGGACGCATGCGGTAAATCAGCAGGTGCATGCCGATTTCACTGGTGACCGTCCGCCGACCCTTGATCTGACGTCCGTCCATGTCCACGATGACCATGTCAGCGGTCTTCATGGCGCCCTTGGACATTCCGGTGGGAGTTACCAGCACCCGATCTTCGTCCAGGCGCACCGACAAATTGCCGTCGGTGGCGGCAATATAACGCCGCTGATGTAACATCTTGCCCACTTTGACGATTTCACGCCGGTATGTGTGGTCCGTGGTCACTCCTGCTCCTGGGCGCAAATGGTATCGCAGCTTCAAAATGGAAACAATCGGAATTTAGTGCCACAAGGTCAGATTACCGCTTGAGCCCTGTTTTTGACCGGTTTACCGCAACTAATACGAAGATTTTACAATGCAAAAGGTGCTGGTTTCCGACTTCAATTACTCGCTTCCTGATGAGCTGATCGCACAGGAGCCGTTGGCAGAACGGGCGGCATCACGAATGCTCCGGCTGGATCGCCAAACGGGCAAAATCGAGCATCGGCACTTCAGGGACTTCCCCTCTCTACTGCAACCCGGAGATCTGGTCGTCTTCAACAACACACGCGTCTTTCCCGCACGGCTGTTCGGACGCAGAAGCGGCTTAAAAGCCCGGCCATTAAGTGACCAAAATCCGGCCGCGCGAGACTTTCTAAAAGGTGAGGTCGAGGTTCTGCTGACTCGGCAGATTTGCCAGGAACCGAATGAATGGGAGTGCCTGGTGCGGCCAGGAAGAAAGATAGGAATTGGTGAGCGGCTGTTCTTTGGTGGAGGTTCTCAAGTTCCTAAGGACTCTCCCGACGGCCTTGTGGCTGAAGTAATCGCGAGAGGAACCTTCGGGGAGCGCCGTGTTCGCTTTTCGCCCGTGCCTGACTTTTTTCAGCGCGTCGAACGGACTGGGCATGTTCCTTTGCCGCCGTACGTTACCCGGGAAGATCGTGCCTCAGACCGCGACCGGTACCAGACGGTTTACGCTCGAGAGCGCGGATCGGTGGCAGCTCCGACTGCAGGATTGCATTTCACGCCCGAGATTCTCGAGAGGATAGACAAGAGTGGCGTTCAAATAGCTGAGATCACACTGCACGTGGGCTTGGGCACCTTTCAACCTGTGCGCGTTGAAAAAGTGGAGGAACATAGGCTGCATCGTGAAGACTATGAGATTTCCGCTGAAGCCGCTGAGAAAATCAACCGCGCGTTGGATGAAAAGAGACGAATCGTGGCGATCGGGACAACAACTGTGAGGACGCTCGAATTTTCGGCGCGACAATCGGGGCGGGTAAAGGCAGCGCGGGGCGAAGCCGACCTGTTCATCTATCCGGGATTTCAATTTCGAGTCGTCGGCGCGATGCTGACCAATTTCCATTTGCCGCAATCCACTCTGCTGATGCTGGTGTGCGCCTTCGGAGGGACAGAGCAGGTTCTGGCCAGCTATCGACATGCAGTCGAGCACAAATACCGGTTCTATTCTTACGGGGATTGCATGTTCGTGGGGTGAATTCTTGGGGCTTATACTGGAGTAGTCAGGGGTTTGCCGGTTCCAGTACTGGGGAAAAAAGAGGCACCATGTCAACCCAAGTAGTCACTAAACAGCTTTCCATTCAGGATTTTGTGGGAGAGCTCCACAAGTTTCCTCAGCCCGCGTTCGATAAAACTCAGCAACTGTTGTCGTTTCTGCAGCATACTTCCGTATTGCCCGAAACGCTGACACCTTATCTGACCTGGGACCGCCAGCACTACACGCGAAATCTCATCGACAAGACGCCGCTTTATGAACTCATTGCCATCTGCTGGGAAGTCGGGCAAATCAGTTCGGTGCACAACCATCGCGATCAGAACTGTTGGATGTCGGTGCCGATCGGCCGATTGCTGGTAGAAAATTTTCACCTGGTTTCCCAGGACATCGAGCACGGCAAATCTCAGCTCACGCCAACCGATACGGTCGAAATGAACGCGACCCATCCCTGCGCCGTTGATCCCGCAGATCCCGTACATCGGGTGGTAAATCCGAAACGCTTCGGAGAGCGCGCCGTCAGCCTGCACATCTATTCACGCCCGTTTGACACATGCGTTGTCTATTCGCCGGAACAGAGCACCTGCGGCGTGATCAAGCTGCACTACACGACCATGTTCGGGAAGCCGGCGTAGACGGTACTCAGCAGCCAACAATCAGCAATCAGTGTTCAGGAAGGTATGGAGCCTCAATGGCGTGTTACAGCATTTTTGGAAAGGCACGTGGAATTTTCTCCCCTACACGATCCGAAGCACTAGCACCCGCGCCAAACCCTTCCTACTGATTGCTGAGTGCTGACCGTTAATTGCTTGTTAGACTTATTTCTTGCCTCCAAAACGAAAACCTGTTGATGATGAATCGGGCGGGGCATCATCCTCCGCTCCGAAGCCGGCGATCGTGCCCCGCCCTGACCACGATCCGGACCGGCTCTTCCTGATCGATGCGATGTCGTTTATTTTTCGCGCGTATCACGCCATGGCGCGACAGCGCGGAATGTCCACGCGCAAAGGCCTGCCCACGGCGGCGATTTACGTTTTCGTGAACATGCTGCGTAAATTACGCGATGATTTTTCTCCCCATTATCTCGCCGCTGTGTTCGACGTAGCTGCGCCCACTTTTCGCGATCAGCAATACAAGGAGTACAAGGCCAACCGCTCAGAGATGCCCGGCGATCTGGCACAGCAGATTCCCTACATCCGGCGCGCACTGGAGGCATATCGCATACCGATCCTCGAAATGCCCGGCTACGAAGCCGATGATGTGATCGGCACTATGGCGACGAAAGCGGTCGCGCAGCAACGCACGGTGTACGTTGTCTCCAGTGACAAAGACATGCTGCAATTGGTCAACGAGCACGTGCTCGTACTGAACCCTCCCAAAGACAATCTGATCGCTGACGCAGCCAAGGTGGAGGAAATCTTAGGCGTTCCGCCGTCACGAGTGGTGGACGTGATGGCGCTTCGCGGCGATTCCATTGACAACATTCCCGGCGCGCCGGGAATCGGCGACAAAGGTTCGGTCGAACTCATTCAGCGCTTCGGAAGTCTGGAAGGCGCACTCGACCACGCAGCGGAAGTTGAGCGGAAGACCTATCGCGAGTCTTTACAGAACAATCGCGAGCAGATTTTGATGAGCAAGGAACTGGTCACGATCAAATGCGATGTTGAGATCGCGCTCGATGTTGAGAAGATGCACGCAGGCGAGCCCGACATTGATGCCCTGCGCGAACTATTTACCGAGCTTGAATTTACGTCTCTGTTGAAAGAGTTGCTGCCCGTTGTCGAGGCTCCCGAGGGAAATTACCGCGAAGCGGTATCGGCGGCAGATGTGGAATCGGCGCTAAAAGGCCGCGCCGCGGACGTGCCTCTTGCAATCGCAATCGAAACAAGAACTGAATTGAAACAGGTTTTGGACGACAACGAAGGCGCCGATCCTGCCGAAGCTGAATCCCAGAGCGGATTTCTACCGCTCACGTCCGGAGAACCCGCCGCAGACAACAATCCTGCCTCGAAAGCCGCGATGCCCAGAGTTGCGGTGTCAGTGAAAGCCGGGTCCGCCGTCAGCGTGGCGCCAGAGTCGCCTGCAGCTCCGGCCCTGAACGCCGCTCTGGCCAATGCTTCGATTCCTAAAGCCATTCACGATTGGAAGCTCGCTTTGCACGAGTTAGAACCAGATCGCATCGCAGGAGTCGAGCACGACACGCGTCTTTATTCTTATCTGCTCGATCCGACCTACTCTTCTCATTCTTTATCGGAGTTGGCGCTGCGCCGGTTCAACCTGAAATTAGGCGGGTCGCTCGCCGAAGCGGCAGACATTACTGGGCGCCTTGCCACGAGCCTGCAAAAAGATCTGGAAGAGTTGGAACTCCTGAAAATATATAAGGAAATCGACCTGCCGCTGCTGCCAGTGCTCACACGGATGGAGCTGGCCGGTGTCGCGATAGACCGGACGGCGTTGGCCAACATGTCGAAGCGCCTGGAGCAGGAAATTGACGCCAAGGCAAAGGAGATTTACGAATGTTGCGGTTCAGAATTCAACATCAATTCACCCAAACAACTCGGTGATGTCCTGTTCAATCAGTTGAATCTTCCCAAGCCGGTGAAATACGGCAAGGGCAAAATGATTTCGACGGCTGTAGATGTGCTCGAAGAGCTCGCGGCCAGCCACGCGGCGCCAAAACTGGTCCTCGAATATCGACAGCTTTCGAAGTTGAAATCCACTTACGTGGACGCGCTTCCGCTTCTGCTGAGCCGCACAACAGGGCGGCTGCATACTACTTTCGATCAGACTGGTACGGCAACGGGGCGCCTGTCGTCGGCGAATCCCAATCTGCAGAATATTCCTATTCGCACCGAACTTGGCCGCGAGATTCGCGCGGCTTTCACCGCCGAACCGGGTAACCTGCTGCTGGCGGCGGACTATTCGCAGATCGAATTGCGGCTGCTGGCGCACTATTCCAAAGACCCGTTGCTCGTGGAAGCATTCCGCCGCGGCGACGACGTTCACACCCTCACCGCTTCGCAGGTATTTGGCGTGCCCCCGCTCATGGTGACGGCTGACCATCGTCGCCAGGCCAAGGTCGTAAATTTCGGAATCGTGTATGGACTCTCGGCGTTCGGGCTGTCGCAGAATTTAGGAATCGAGACGTCCGAAGCCAAGCGTTTCATCGACGCTTATTTCGAAAAATACTCTGGAGTGCGCGCTTTCATTGATCGCATCCTCGATGAAACTCGTCGTCATGGCCGGGTGAAAACGCTCTTCGGGCGCATTCGTCCGATTCCCGACATCAACAGTAAGAATTATAATTTGCGCGGATTCGCCGAGCGCACGGCGGTGAACACGCCGCTGCAGGGCACCGCCGCCGATCTGATCAAGCTAGCCATGATCCGCATCGATGCAGCAATTCTGGAGCGAGAGCTGAAATCAAGAATGACCCTTCAGGTGCACGACGAACTTGTCTTCGAAGTTCCCGAAGCTGAACTCGATGTTATGCGCAGCCTGGTTCGTGAGCAGATGGAGAACGTGCATCCAATCGCTGTGCCATTGGTGGTGGAGATGGGAGTGGGTAAGAACTGGAGAGATTTGGAGTAGTCGAGAGTTATGTCGACAGCAAGCCATCCATTTGCCATACACTCCTTACTCGGTGTGTTTCCGTATCTTTGCTTCGTTCCAGCCGGTACCCAGGTCTGCTGGTTCTTCGAGGACCTCGAGCAGCGCATTTGCGCAATATACTCGGTCCCGTTTTGCGGCGCTCACCGGTTTTAGTATGCCGGCGCGCTGCAAGCGCTCAATAGCTCGCTGAGCTGTGGTGAACGCAACCCCTAAGGTCTTAGCTGCAGTTTTCGTTGTGATAAAAGGATTTGCTCCTATCAATTCAAGAACGCGCAACGGCTTCTTGGTGGATTCTCCGGAGAGTTTCTTCTGCCATTCGGCAAGCAGCCGATTGATGCGAGTAGCGCGGCTCAGGGCGTCCTCAGACATGCGTGCGACTCCAAGCAAGAAGTATTCCAGCCAATCATTCCAGGCCCCGCGTTCACTTATGCCACGCAGACCTTCGTAATAGTCCCGGCGGGAGGCCTCGAAAAATGCCGACAAATACAGCAGTGGGGTCGGGAGGATATTACGCTCGATCAGAAACAAGGTTATAAGCAAGCGTCCGACCCGGCCATTTCCATCCAGAAACGGGTGAATTGCTTCGAACTGATAATGGGCCAAAGCAATGGTGATGAGGGGTGGCAGTTTCGATTCATGCAAGAATTTCTCCCAAGCTGCAACGCACGGCCCCACCTCTCCCGGAGGCGGCGGAATGTACGCCGCAGTCGCCACCGTGCTTCCCGGCTTCCCAATCCAATTCTGTACAGTCCGGAATTGCCCAGGTTTCGCATGATGCTCTCTCACTCCAGTCATTAATTTGTCATGCAGCTCACGCGTGAGTCTTACGCATATTGGGAGTCTCTTGAGACGTGAAATTCCGTGCTCAAGAGCCGCGACGTAGTTACCAACTTCTTGGAGATCCTCAGGACTTCGATCTATGACTGCTCCGGCTTCTGCTGCCAAAAGTTCACCCAGCGTGGCCTGTGTGCCCTCGATTTTGCTCGACAAAACAGCCTCGCGTCGGACAAATGGTCGAATCAGAAGGTGAGGGTTAGGCAGTTGTCCGCCCTCACCCGCCAACCTACCAATCAGCCGGTCCGCATCCGACAGCGCACCAATGAGCGTCGCATTCCAGTCAAACTCAGGAGGCAAGGGCGCGGGCACGAAGGCTGAGTAACTTCCTTGGACAACATTTTTTCCGGGGATTACGATTCTGCGCATACGGTGATTTAGGGCGAAAATAGGATTCGCTGCTATTTTCACACAGGATGATAATCGAAAATAGCAAATTTTGCTATTTTCGCGAAAAGACAGTAACTACCGGCGCAACCTATAAAGACGCGAGTTCGGCCCGAATACTGTTACTCACTGTTGGACTGCTACTTCTTGGGTCATTATCCTTCAAGTTGTTTTTGCTTCGCAGGTCAGGCCATAGCGAACAAGGGTATGCTGATCCCAACTAATCGCATGCGTCGAGTTTCAGTGTTGTTAATAACTGGGGTTATGTTCATTACCGCGGGTCTTGCAAAGGAAAACCAGCACAACCCGGGCGCTAAAGCAGCTGGCGTTAGCGCTTCTGGGGCCGCTGCACTGGATGGACTCGACATCAGATTTCCACCGTGCCCAGATCAGGGATCCAGCTGCCGTATCAGCAGGTTTTGCTTCAACTCGGGCCCTTTCGCGGCAACCATACTGCAATTCACAGATGGTGCAGCAGGCAACTATCGCAAAATCCGACTGAACATCCGATTTCAAAATTTGACTACTCACGAGCTAATACTCGGCTATCACGCCAAGACCAGTGTGCTTACGGATGACGCGGGAAGCACATACTTCTGCTGCAAAGCAGGAGATTCCGGGCCGGACACCAGCGCCACCGGTATTGGCACGAATCAAGCCGGAAAGACGGATGTGCAATTCGAATTGGAAGCCGAACAATCCGATGTGGCAACTTTCGAGTTATGGGGAGTACGAAAGGGAAAGGACATTCCCGCTTCTTTTCACTACGACGTTGCCATCGATGAAATCGACCCAGCGAACCCTAAGGTGGTACTGAGACAACACGCAATCTTTTTTCGAGACTTCAATTCCAAGAGCAGATTCTTTGCAGAGTAATTCATAGCAAATAACCCGCTACGGCCAGCCCGCATGTATTACCAATTGGACAGCTAGGGGATTTGGTTTCCCAAAGCCATCCTGATCGCTCCCGCAATCCCGTCGGTGATCGTATTCATCTTCTCTTCTGATTCGGCTTCGACCATGACACGCGCTAATGCTTCCGTACCCGAGTAGCGGACGACAATACGCCCGTTCCCATCCAACTCTTTCTCCGCTGCGTCAATTGCTCTCTTCACTTCAGGAACCCGATCCAACGGAATTTTTTCACGCACGCGCACGTTCTGAATTCGTTGCGGAAAGACTTTCAGGTCCGCTATCAACTCAGCCAGCGGTTGGCCGTTCCTGACCATAACGTCCATGACGCGGAGAGCTGTGAGCAGGCCGTCACCGGTTGTGGCTTCGCCATCACGAAAGATTACGTGGCCGGATTGCTCGCCCCCGAGAGTCGCACGTACCTTTATCATTTGTTCAAGAACATACTTATCGCCCACGTTGGCGCGCAGCATGCGAATTCCACAGCGGCTCAGGGCGATCTCGAGTCCCATGTTCGACATGGTCGTCGCGACTACCGTGTCCCCGGCGAGCAGACCGCGCGTATGCATGTCCCGCGCGATCAAAAGCAGGACGGCGTCGCCGTTGACTACATTCCCACCCGCATCGCTGAACAGGGCGCGATCGGCATCGCCATCAAATGTGATCCCGAGATCGAACGCACCGTTCGACTCCGCAATTCTCTGTGCGACTGCCTGAGGATGCAGCGCACCGCAGCCTTCATTAATATTTTTTCCATCGGGCGATGAATGAACAAATGTTGCCTGCACGCGGCAGGCTCGAAACAGTTCCGGCGCCTCGGCGGTGGCCGCTCCATTTGCGCAGTCAACCAGTACGCGCAGGCCGCTCAAGTCAGTCTTGATCTGACTCGAGAGCCACTCGATATAGGCCGATCGCAAGCCGTGTTCGCCAGGAACCGATGAAATACCAGTGGCTTCCTGCCTTGGTCCGGTCGGGGTTTGCAGCAGTAAGAAAATCTCTTTCTCTATCGCCAATTCCCGCGCGTCAGGCAATTTGAATCCATCGCCAGAAAAGACTTTGATGCCGTTGTCCATCCACGGATTGTGCGAAGCCGAAACCACCACTCCAGCGTCGAACTTGCGAGAACGCGCCAGATATGCCACTCCTGGCGTCGTGATTACACCGGCGCTGTGCACCTCGGCCCCGCACGAATGCAGGCCCGCGGCAATGCTGTCGGCGATCCATCGGCTGGACTCGCGCGTGTCCTGGCCAGTCACAACCCGCGGCTTTGGGTTCGCACGCAGCAGATTATGGCCAAGCGCCCGGCCAATACAAAATGTGCTCTCGCCGGTGAGCGGAAACTCGCCCGCGACCCCTCGGATACCGTCGGTCCCGAACAATTGTCGGATTTCAGATGTCATTCGGATTTGGTCTTTGAGGACGATTGGTCCTTTTCTACGGTAATCGTGACTCGCACCGGATGCGGATCGGTCACTTGGATGAGGGGGTCGGAAACGTACGCGGGTCGCATGACGGTAATTGTGTCGAGCACGCCGGTTACATCGATGGGATCGGTGATGGCACGGTCCACCGCATCAATTTCTTTTTTTGGTCCAATGATCTCAACTCTGTCCGGCTCAGTCCGCGCACTGGCAAGATGATATCCCGCCGGAAAGGTCCCCACCACGCGAGCTTCCACCGGAATCCAACGGGTGCCGCGCGCGTCGAATTCCACATGGATCTCACTGGGCACAACCTGCGCCACCTCGAGTTTGTCGGGCACGGTAACGGCTTTGGTCAAATCAAAGGTATGTTCACCGGATTTCATCCCGCTCAGATCGACTTCCGCACGAACATCGGATCCTTGCAAACGACGGACTATTCTTTCCGGCCCGCGCACGCGGATTTCAAGTGTCGGAATATGCTGCGTACTGATTTCCAGATCAGAAGACATATTGCGAAAAATTATCGGTGCGCTTATCGCGACCTCAGACGGCGGGCTGCTTGCAACCGCCACCCACAGCCCTACAGCGAGCGCTAGCGACGTAATCTTCAACGTCAGATTATGAAAAACGTGCCGCCGGACAAAATCGCCCGCGCTCATAAGCCGCCGCCAGGCTTAGAACGAGAATCCGATGTCCGCACCGGAATATCGTCAGTATCTTCCAGCATTCCGGCACCATCGGTCATTGAGGTCGGAAGCGGTGTTGGCGGAACATATCTCCGTAGCAGAACTCCCATGCGTTCTCGTAGCCGCTCCACAGTCAAGTCGCGTTCAATAGCGCCCCCCACAGCAAGGCTGATACTGCCAGTCTCTTCAGACACAATGATTGCAATCGCATCCGTTTCTTCAGTGATACCAATGCCTGCTCGGTGACGGGTGCCGAGTTGCGTCGAGAGCACAGGATTCATCGATAAAGGGAGGAAGCATGCGGCCGCGGAAATGCGATCTCCGCGAATGATCACTGCGCCGTCGTGCAAGGGAGCGCTGGGACGAAAAATCGTGGCCAGCAGGTCGTACGATAGCTGCGCATCAATCGCGACTCCGCTTTCAACATAAGTTCGGAGCCCGATTTCGCGTTCAATGACCATCAAAGCCCCGGTCTGGTTCTGAGAGAAAAGATTCGCCGCCATGACGATATCGTCATAGATGTCTGCCTGGTCGCCGGAATTACGAGCGAACGTCAGGCGGCGCCCCATTCGCGCCAGCGCTTGCCGAATTTCGGGAGCAAAGATGACGATCAGCGCAAATACCGCGTAGGGAAGCACGCGGGATATCAGCCAATTGAGTGTAACCAACTGGCCAACTCGGGAAAAATAGAAGGCCAGGATGACAATCGAAACTCCGACCAGGCTTAGGGCCGCTCGCGTACCGCGAATCAGCGCCAGAAACTCATAGATGATGACCGCCACAAACAGAATATCGATAACCGAAATCACCGTTAGATGGGGCCAGCTTCCAGCGGCGAGAATCAATCCGGCTTCTCCTACAGGCGGCACGCAGCCATTGTAAAGCAGTTGCCCGTGACCGGTGATCAGGCCACTGGCTATTGCAAACTACGTTTTCTTTTCTATTCTCGCAGTCAATGATCCCCGCGCGAGGCGCGCCGAAATTTCGTCGCCCTTCTCAACTTGCTCAGAACTCTTCACCAGTTTTCCGGACGAATCGAATACCAGAGCGTATCCGCGTTCCAGAATCGCCATTGGTGAGAGCTCCTTCAACTGGCCTTCGATCTGCTCGATTCGTCCTCGCTGGCGCCGCAGCGCAGTCCGCATGGCCACAGCCATGGCCGCACTGCGTGAAGCGAGGTCGCGGCGAATTCCGCTGAGCACGCGTCGCGCATCGTAGTGGCGAACCGCAGCGGACACGCGTTCCCATCTCCGACGATTTTGCTCAATTAGCTTGCCTTCGGATTTTTCAAGCCGAAAAAGCAGGTCATCCAATCTTTGCTGGCGCTGATTGATGCCGTCCATCATCCGGGCAAACGCACCGTGCTGCGCGGCTTCGGTAAGCGTCTGCCTGGCCATCAGCAGCCGGTAACGCATGGCACGAGCCAACCTCAGGCGCAACGACTCGGCCTGTTCTTCAATCTCCTGCCGCGAACGGATCACCAGTTCTGCCGCTGCCGACGGGGTCGGCGCCCGCAGGTCAGCCACGAAATCAACAATGGTGAAATCGGTTTCATGCCCGATCGCAGAAACGATCGGAATCTCTGACGCAGCGACCGCCCGCGCCAGCCCTTCATGATTGAACGCCGCCAGATCTTCCGCTGATCCGCCGCCGCGCGCCAGGATGATCACATCAACTTTCTTTGCGCGATTGAAATACTTCACTCCCGCTGTCACTTCCTGCGCAGCGATGGTTCCTTGGACCTGGGCGGGATAAATCAAGATGCTGGCGCTGTGATGGCGGCGACGCAAGATATTCAGAATGTCTCGCAGTGCCGCTGCTTGCGGTGAGGTCACAATGCCAATACAACGCGGTAATGGTGGCAGAGCCTTTTTACGGGCCGCCTCGAAAAGGCCTTCAGCCTGAAGCTTGGCTTTGAGTTGCTCAAATGCGACCTGAAGTGCGCCGGCGCCTTTCGGTTCCAGATACTCAGCGGAAAGCTGGAGATCGCCGCCCTTCTCGAAAACCGTCACACGCCCGCGCAGCGTAATCTGCATCCCGTTTTCAGGGCGAAAACGCAACAGCCGCGCCGCCGATCGAAACATTACGGCGCGAATCTGGGATTCTCTGTCCTTCAGCGTGAAATAGAGATGGCCGGAATCGTGGGCTCGAAAGTTCGAAATCTCGCCTTCAACCCAGACGTCGCTGTATTCGCGCTCCAATTGAGTGCGAACTGCCGCCACCAGGTCCCGCACTGCCCAAACCCGGCGGTCTGGAGCTTTGAAGGTGAATCCGAGCTGATCGGCAAAGGACACTTCGACGAGTGTACCGTGACGGTGCGTGGAATATAAATTCCGAGTGAGGATGGAAGCGAACCTTAACTACCTCACGCGAGGTGGATGGGCATTTCAATGATCTTGCCGCGAACCTCAGGGTCTTCACCGGCAGGAGTCTTTTGTTTGAGCAACTTGCCGACCAGACGCAACGCTTCCACTTCCTCTTGCAGCCGTTCGAGTTCAGCTTCTTTACGGCGCAGTACTTCGACCGGGTCCTTCATGGCGCTCCTCGGGGACTGCAAGAACTTTAAGGGCACATGTTAGTCGGGGAAACGTCACCGGAGTACAAGGCCGGAATCCCAGATTCAGTGCCCCAGGTGGTACGGATGTCCCTTGAGGATAGTGAACGCCCGATACAACTGCTCGAGCAGCACGACCCGTGCAAGCTCATGAGCCACAGTCATTTTGCCGAGGGAGAGCGTGAAATCGGCTTGAGCGAGAGCCTCGGCGGTAAAACCATCTGCTCCTCCCACCCCAAAGACCAGAGGCAAGGGGTTGCGGTCCTGGTGTTCTTGTAAAAATTGAGCCAGTTCTTCCGAGGAAAGCTGCTTGCCTCTAGAATCGAGCAGCACCAAACGACCGCGGTTCCCGCGACCATGACGACCATACAGTTTGAGCAGGGCGGCTTCGTCTTTAACAGGGAGGCCGTCCGTCTCTGCGTATTGCCGCAGCCGTTTCAGATATTCGTCGGTCAAGGACTGGATGGCGGGGTTCTTCGTCTTACCGATCCATGCGGCGGTGAGCTTCACGCGATAGGTGCCGCCTTAGTGCGATCTGAGTTATCCACGTGAGAATCCATTGTTTCCGCATTCAGATTATTCAAGCTGCGAGCCGTGGTCGAGGCAGCCCTCGCCTGAGCCGTCCGAATCAACTCGAATAACGGCTGATTCATCGCTGCAGAACGCCCGCCTGCCCGATGTGTTCGGCACTTTCGGAATGGCGGTTATTTGGAATTTCGAAATCGGCCCCCCTTCCTTTTCCGCGGTGCAGCTTTGCAAGAAGAACGTATATCCATGCTTAAAGCCGGCTGCGACGTGGGAATCGAGTTGTCCAGAAAGATCGGAAAAGCTGCAGGTAAAGCCCGCATCCTGGTGTGTGGCGTGATAGCTGATCTCGGCGCTCACTAATTCTCGCACCGAGGCGACGGCGGAGGCTTCATTGGCGGCGATTCTTGCGCGCAGCAAATTTGGAATGGCGATCGCAGCTACGATGAGGACAATCGGAATGAAGATAATTCCGAGATATCCCAAAATCAGTCCAGCCAGAGCGATGCCTTCACCTTTTAACCTTCCCGCGCTTTTCCTGATCTCAGACCGTGATATGTGGCCGAGAACGATGGCCACAATGAAGAATGGAAAAATGTTGATAACGCCGCACACCAGGCTGGCGATGGCTTTGCCGCTGGTTTGAGGAGGTCCAGACAGAGTAGGCGATGGAGCGAGTGACTGTGCCGAGGGCTGGGCCTGCATGAATGCGTTCCCGCAGTTGGAACAGAACTGGCTATTATCGGCTACAGCCGCGCCGCATTTGGGGCAGATCAAGTTTTGCACCTCGTGAAGTCATCAAATTGGACGAAACACTACTCCGCTAAGACCTTTCGGTCAAGCAACTGCATTCAATTCCTGATGAACTTCTCCGCGGTCCAACCTTGCCACAAATACCAGACGATCATTACTCGCAAAATTATCGCGGTTGCTGCGAACACAAACCGCCACGAGAAGTCCGTAGCCTCGGCTGAGACTTTGGGAATAAGTAAGACCATTCCCGCAGCCGTAACTACGATCGCCACTCGACGCGCAATATTGCTCAGTCGCAGCAAGCCGATCCCAATGGCTACGCCTGCAGCAGCGGCTATCAGAAACATGTAAGGTCCCCAGAGTTCGAGCCCATGCAGGAACTGGGCTCCGAGTGACAATGAAATCATCTCCGGCCATACCAGCTTAAGAATTCCGACAGCGGCCAGATAGCCTGCTATGGCAAAGAACAATGCCGCAATACCGATCACACCTGCGGGACGCTCCACGTTGATGTTCTAGCAGAAACCGATCGACAGTGCAGATCGGAATCTGTCCGCCTGCGCATCACGCGGAACACTTCTGGCTATATCGGAGCGTCGTCACGCTGCCGATAATTCCCTTGAGAGGCCATTCGAATCATGGCAAAAAAGGCCCCGGGGTTGTTGTTGATCATGTTGGCGATGACCTCCTGTGGAGGCCAGCCCGCTGATTTCAACCCGAATACCAGTTTCGTCAACCATACCCGCCATTCTGATGCGCAACTGCAGGCCCTGTGGAAGGCCGCGCAGCAGGACCTTAGTCAGCAGATTGATCTGAATCCACTGCAGCGCGAGCTTTACAACTCAGCGCCGAACATCGCTCCGGGAGATGCGCGAGTCTGGAACGTTTCGCTACGCCAGCTGGTAGTCGCATCGCAGGCGGACGTTTCTTCGCCGACCCTGCTGGCGGCAACCGGAATGATCCGCCCCGATCCGACAGGACTGATCGCCTGCCCGCAACCCTGCAATGTGCACTACGCGCCGGCATATTCTCTATACGCACAGCCCTCGACTCGCTACGCCGCATCCTGGGAATCCTCTGGGAGTAATTTCGACACCCTGGTGCAATATGAGTTCGAAAATCAGATACTGCACGCTCTCGGATACGACACGCTCTGGCGATGAGCGACATTAGATTCGTGGAACCCGCGTCCATCAAGGCTTGTCCGTGTTTTTCACAAAACGAAATAACAGCAGTTGCGGCTTCGCGCTCCTCGAATTCCGCCAGGAACTCCGAAAAATGGCCGATTTTTGGAAAGAGGCTCTGGTATTTGCACAACCAGTGGAGCACACCCCTGTGAATGAGCTGCACTCGATTGAAAACACACAGCTTACAAATTCATTTTTTCGATTGACCAAAAAAATACAAGGTGTAAAACACAATTGTTCTTTGACAGTTTCTGAAGTTTTTCCGGTTGGTGCGGCGTCCGGGGGTCAAGCGAAGTCACCCTAAGCAGCGTGCCAAGAGCGTTCATAAGAAACAGTTGGGCAACCGACAGTTACAAGTGGGCCGACTCTAGGCAAGATGACTGAGGGAGGGCTAGTAAGGCTCTATAGCAAAGCGCTGGTCGAGGAGAACAAGAGACCCAGTTAAAGGCAGGATAGAGTCCCGAGGCGTTGAACTGATTTATCCGGTTGGCGGTGAGCCCGGAGCCCGAGTATAGATCGCTAAACGC
>DATJHT010000176.1:0-10014 GCA_035493765.1 Terriglobales bacterium | reverse complement strand
GACAAGTTCGATTACAAGCCTACGCCCGAGCAGATGAGCTTCGGCCATCTGGCCGCCCACATCGCCGAGGGCAACTATTATTTCTGTGCCAATACTGGAGGGGTGCCTCAGCCCAAGGTGGATGAACTGAAAGGCACCGAGGGTAAAGAGAAATTGACAGCAGCAGTGAAGGCGTCATTCGAGTTTTGCCACAAGGCGCTGGCTTCCGCGGATGACTCAAAGATGGGCGAAGACATCAAATGGTTTGACGGCAAGCCCCGCCCGCGGGCCTGGGCATTTTTGGGCCTGGCAGCGAGTTGGGCCGACCATTACGGAATGGCCGCCATGTATCTTCGCCAGAATGGACTTCTGCCGCCAACTGCGCAGCCGGAGAAAAAGAAACCATAAGGATGAGCATCGCGAATCCCCCAGCCTGGCCATTCACCGCGATTGATCACGTGCAGCTTGCCATGCCTTCCGGGCAGGAACAAGCTGCGCGTCGATTTTATGTCGAGCTTTTGGGAATGCGCGAGATCCCCAAGCCGACAGAACTCGCTGCACGCGGCGGATGCTGGTTTGAAAGTGGCGGTGTTCAGATTCATTTAGGCATTGAGACGGATTTTCGTCCGGCCAAAAAGGCGCACCCGGCATTTTGCTGCGCAAAATATGACGCCCTGCTTTCGCGATTGATTACCGCCGGCATTCACATAAGGGAACCCAACGATGTTCCAGGCATACGCCGCTGTCACATCAACGACTGCTTCGGCAATCGCATCGAACTGATCGCGCCCTAGATTGTCAGACAAAATTTCTCGCGTTCTACTTAGGCCTTCTCAGCAATCGTCCTGATCGCGCTCAACTCCTCACTCTTCGTTAGTCGCAAGCCAGTTCGGGACGTGCTGCCGTTTTAGGCCCGTTACTCTCGGGGGAAGGGGACGTGGGGCTTCTTTTTTGTTCTACAAACGTTACTTACGAGTGCACAACCAGGGTTGCTCCTGCCTGTGAGACTGGTTAGCATGTAATTCAGCTATATAGTCCAGTTGTGGGAGTGTCCGCTGTTCCGTCTTTCGTATTCCAAGATTAGCTTCCTGCTCGGGCTTGCATTTCTTTTCTCGCCGGGATCGGTGTTTGCGGAAAATGCTGCCTTCGATCTGGTAGGGCCGAAGATTGACATTCGCGTGGAACGCGCGGGAGCTACCCGGCCAATCGCGGAAGTGCCGAATCTTCAGGCGGGTGATCGCCTATGGATTCACCCGGATCTGCCCGACAGCCAGTCCGTTCATTATTTAATGGTGGTGGCATTTCTGAGGGGCGCTACCAACCCGCCGCCCGACAACTGGTTCACCCGCGCCGAGACCTGGAACAAGCCGGTTCATGAAGAGGGAATCTTTGTCACCGTGCCTCCGGAGGCTGAAGAAGCCCTCGTCTTTCTGGCGCCAGAGACCGGCGGAGCATTCTCCACCTTGCGCAATGCCGTGCGCGGAAAGCCGGGCGCGTTCGTTCGCGCGGCACAGGATCTGGAGCAGGCCAGCCTGGACCGCTCGCGCCTCGACGCTTATCTCGAAGCCGTGAAAGTGACGTCCGTGATCGATCCCGCTGACCTGCAGGTAAGCACTGCCATGCTGGCGCGGAGCTTGAACATCAAACTCGACAAGCAGTGTTTCGATAAGCCGACCGCGGAGCAGGTTCCCTGCCTGACACAAAATAATGAAGCGCTGGTTCTCGATGACGCTCATAGCCAGAACATGGTGGCCAGCCTCACCACGGGAGCGCCCACAGACCTTTTGTCACAAATCAGTTCCACGCCGACTGCCCGAGGCGGATACTACAGTCCCTACATTGGCGCGGTCGTGGATGTGGTTCGGATTCTGGGCACGACCCACTCGGCACAGTATCAGTACATTCCGGCCCTGGCGCTTCCGAAAAAAGACGCACTGAATCTGCGGCTGAATAACCCGCCATCATTTCGTAATCCGAAGTCGGTGATAGTGGTCGCGCTGCCGCCAGTGCGGGCCGCGGTTGCGCCTCCACTGCGCGCCTTGGATGTGACCCAGGTTTTCTGCGCTAACAAGCCCGATCTGGTGCTGCCGGTGGAAGGTGCGCCACTGGTGTTTGCCACCGAGCTGGCCCATAACTTTGTGCTTCATCTCGAAACCAAGTCGGGCGCGACCGATCTTCCTGCGAGGCCGGACCCCTCGCGCGGCGGCTTTGTCGTTGATACCGAAAGCGCAGAGGCGCACGCCTGGCAAGGCGAATTTGTCGGTACCATTCGCGGCATATGGGGATTCCATTCCTTTGAAGGTCCGCATTTCCGCTTGCGCGCATCGCAGCCGGCGCGGTGGATTGTGGCCTCAAAAGACGCCAGTGCGCTAATCGTTGGGCGTGAAGACACGTTGCATCTTCAATCGGCGGAAACATGTTGCGTCAGCGAGGTTCTGGTCCGGGATGAAAACGGGAAAACGGTCCCGCTCGACTGGAAGGCTTCGAAAACCGAAAAGCCGGACGAACTGGAAGTGAAAGTTCCTCTGCAAAGAGCCGCTTCGGGGCCGCTTAAATTGATGGTGAAAAAATTTGGCCTGCGCGATTCGGACGAAATTCTTTTGCACACCTATTACGAAGCCGGAAGGCTTGATTCCTTCAGCATTAACGCTGGCGACGTAGAGGGTGTGCTTCGCGGGACGCGGCTCGACCAGGTTGCGAAGATCGATGTTAACGGCATCTTGTTCGAACCGGGTAACGTGTTTCGCGCTAATCAGCATGACGAACTCAACCTGAGCACTAGCGACAGCTCTGGGGCTGCGAAACTTCAGACAGGAGCCGCTATCGTCGTTCGGGCGAGCCTTAAAGACGGCCGGACGCTCGAGCTCAATTCGACGGTCGCGCCTCCGCGACCGAAACTCAGTCTTTTAAGCAAGAGCGTGCAGCTCGATGACAACGAGACGCAAGCATTCAAGCTGGGTAGCGCCGACGAACTGCCGCAGGACGGTCGCCTGAATTTCTTTCTTAAGACCCAAGTTCCGGAATCATTTGCGCCGGGGGAAAGAGTTGAGGTTGCAACCGCGGACGAATCATTCCACGTTCTCCTAAGTGTCAAAGACGGCAATCTGACGCTGCAGGACGCAAAAACTGTTTATGCCGTGCTCGATCCCATGAAGCTGCTTGGACCCTCGGCGTTCGGGCCGTTGAAGTTCCGTGCCATGGCAGCGGAAGGCGCAGAAGGAGACTGGCAGCCTTTGGTGAACCTGGTTCGTATCCCGGAGTTGAAGGGGATTCGCTGCACCGCGGAGAGCAACGCGGCGGAAAAGACTACGGCTGAGGAAAAGAGCGCCGAAAAATCCCCCGAAAAAGACTGCACGCTGAGCGGAGATAAGCTGTTTTTGATCGATGCAGTCAGCGCCGACCCCGACTTCACCAACGCGGTCACAGTGCCTGATGGCTTCATCGACGCAGCTTTGAGTGTGCCTCTTCCCAGGAACAAGACCTTATATATCAAGCTGCGAGACGACCCAGCCACCGTAAATACAGCAGTGTTGCCGACGCTCGCACCGCAGCCCTAGGGATCCCCATCCGGCTGAACGCCCCCTCAACGCCGCCGGGCGAGAGGGACTGTCCGGAATTGAATATTCCTGTCCGAAACTGGTCAGTTTTCTGCTAACCAACCGCTCTGACCCTCGTCTATCTTCTTGAAGCTGGATGGTAAAGGCACATCCAGCCGGAGCCAAGCGGGAAGTGGAGTCAGAGGTCGAAGTCCCCGCCGCTCAAATGAAGACAGCTCAGCAAAACGAGGACTATAGCGATGCCGGCCGACGCGTGGGCAGTACAATTTCCGGTTGGCAAGTGTTCTCATCCGGCTGCGAGAAGCCGAATGGAAACGAGTGGTGGGGCGAGGACTCCCCAGTCACAATCCTCTTCCGTCGAAACGGAAACCGGATTGCGGCCTCGGAACCACATGTTGAGTCAGAGCCGTATAGACGACACGCTTTTGGTACGCGAGGCCCAGCGCGGAGACCGCGCTGCCTTTGAAGAACTGGTGCGCCATTACGATCAGGCAGTTTTGCGCCTGGCCATGCACCTGACCGGGTCAGACCACGAGGCGCAGGACATTTATCAGGAAGCCTTTCTAAAGGCCTACAAGAACATCGGCCGCTTCCGTTTTGAATGTTCCTTCTACACGTGGATTTACCGGATCGTCACGAACCTGTGCCTGGACAGCATCCGCAAGAGACAGGTGAGGAAAGAAGACGCTCCAGTCGCCACGGATTCGCAAGGCGAGCAGTACGATGTGCTGGCGCAGGTTGCGGACATTCGGGCGGGAGCAAATCCAGAGCGCGACCTGATGCGGCGCGAACTGGGCGGCAGGATCAAGAAAGCGCTCGATAAGCTGACTCCACGCGAGCGCATGGTTTTTGAACTGAAGCATTATCAGGGATTGAAGCTGAGGACCGTCGGGGAGATGTTGAACACCACCGAAGAGACCGCCAAGAACACGTTGTTTCGCGCCACGCAGAAATTGCGAGGAGCGCTGGCGGAGATGCGATGAGAGCAAATCCCACATTTCCCAAAACCAGGGAAGGATGGGGCACCCTCAGAGTGTTTAAGAGGAAACTATGAAGTGCGAATGGGTACAACAGAACATTGTCTTCTACGTTTATGACGAACTGGCGGATGACGCCCGTCATGAACTGGAACAACACACTGCGCGGTGCAAAGAGTGCGCGGCTGAACTCGAATCGGCGAAGACTTTTCGCGGTGAGTTTGCGCAATTTCCGGTGCAGGAGCCGAACCCGAGCGTACTGGCGGCTTCGCGAATGAAGCTGCAGGAAGCGCTCGAATCGGCGGAGCAGGGCGGCTGGTTTCATCGTTTGGTTTTCGACCCGGTGCAGTGGCTGAATCAGGTTCGCTTCGCGCCGGCGCTGGCGGCGGCAATTTTCATCGTCGGATTCGCGGGCGGCATTGGAGCGACGTACAAACTGGTAAATCGCGGGACATCCGATCAGGGAAATAAGAACGGCCCGGCAATCGCCAATCTGGCTTCGATCGGGACCATCAGTTCCATTCAGCAGCAGCCGGGGTCCAACCAGGTCACAGTTAAATATGACACCCTGTCTCCACAAGAGCGCACAGGTTCGCTTGGCGACCCAGATATCCAGCAGCTTCTGCTGTACGCGGCGCGCAACAACTTCAATGCCGGCGTGCGTATAAATTCAGTGGATCTGTTGACGCAGCAACCCAATAATCCGCACGTGCGCGAGGCGCTGCTTTACGCGCTGCGCTATGACTCAAACACCGGCGTCCGGCTCAAGGCGCTGGATGCAGTCGGACCTTACGTAAAGAACGATGTTCAAGTACGCGACGCCATGCTGGAGTCGCTGATGTCAGATTCGAATCCGGGAGTGAGAGTCGAGGCTCTTCGATTGCTGCAACCTTGCGCGGCCGACAGCAGCGTGCGCATCGTTCTACAGCGCTTGGCGGCAAAAGACGAAAACCGTTACATCCGGGCGCAGGCACGCTCGATGGTGGGGCAATTGCCGGAAATGAATTAAACCGAAAGGTATTAAGGGGAGAGGCAAACATAAACTGAAATGCAAAAAACCATAACTAAATTCGGGCTGCTGGCCATACTGATCACGACTCTGTGCGGAGCGCAGCAGACTTCGATTCAAAAAGAAGGCAGCAACTGGGTCAGCGTGGTGACCGGTTCACTGGCGGGCGCCCGCAACCTGCATATTCAGGTTGAAATTGGCACGGTACACGTTCAGGGCGGGTCAACGCAGGGCATCAATTATGTAATCCGTAACCGGTCTTATGAAGGATCGGAGGACCGGGCGCGCAAACAATTTGAGGGGTATAAAATCAGCGCCAACGTTCGCGGCGACACGGCGTTCATCACCGGCGAGTGGGAAAACGGGAGCCCGCACAAATTCAATTCCGAGATTACCGTCAACGTTCCCCGCGACCTTGAGCTGGTGAAGATCGAAACCGATGGCGGAGAAATTTCGACCACGGGGATTTCCGGCCGCCTGGAAGCCGAGAGCGGCGGCGGCATGGTTCATCTAGACGATATCGGCGGCGCCATCAGTGCCGAAACCGGAGGCGGTTCCATCGACGTAGGCAACGTAGGTTCAGATCTGACCGTCCGCACCGGCGGCGGTCCAATCCATATCGGCTCAGCCAAAGGCAAGGTTGTAGCCGAAAGCGGTGGCGGAAACCTGGTGTTGGTTTCAGGATCGGCCGGCGCTTCATTGCAAACCGGTGGCGGCAGCATTCACGTGAACAAGTGCACCGGTGAGGTTAAAGCTGAAACCGGCGGCGGCAGCATTGATCTGGGTGACATCGGGGGCAGCGTCAGCATGGAAACCGGCGGCGGGACACTGAAGGTTTCGTCAGCCAGCGGACCCATCAAGGGCGAGACCGGCAGTGGGAACATTGAGTTGTGGGGCGTGCCTTCTGCGCACGTTGAGACCGGCTCAGGAGCCATTACTGCGAAATTCATCCGCGGTGGAAATGGCACCAGCAATTCTGAACTGGAAACCGGAGTTGGCGATATTACCGTCTATCTGGTTTCGAACGTCAATCTCACTATCCGCGCCAGTATCGAGGCTGCGAATGGGCAGCAGATTGTTTCTGATTTTCCGGAAATTAAGATCGCGTCGGAAGGCGGCGGACAGTGGGGGCCGAAACTGGTTTCAGCGGAAGGCAGCTTGAATGGCGGCGGCCCGGTGCTGAAAGTTCGTACCACTATGGGCAACATCTACTTTCGCCGCGCGCAATAGGGGGGTCTTATGAATCGACGAATACTAATATGCGGAATTTTGGCGATCGCGGCTGCGTCGCTCGTAATTCCGGCGCACTTGATCGCCCAGCCCGGAACGCAGCCGAATATTTTCTACAGCGAAGAGCCCTGGGGAGGTTCGTATCTCGGCGTAGACACCGATGACATTACCTCTGACCGCATGAGCGCGCTTCACTTGAAAGAAGAGCGCGGGGTCGAAGTGACCATGGTTGACCAGGACGCGCCTGCCGCCAAGGCCGGCCTGAAAGAGCACGATGTAATTCTCAGCATCAACGATCAGCCGGTAGAGAGTGTGGAACAACTGCGCCGGCTAATACGCGAGATTCCAGCTGGACGCACCATTTCGGTCGGAATCAGCCGCAATGGCCAGCCTATGACGCTGAAAGCGCAACTGGCTGAACGCAGCAAGATGGGAAACATGGAACATGCTTATAACTTCGTCGTACCTCCGATCAACATTCCAGCGATTCACATCCCTCCCATCAACATGCCGGAAATGGACGTTGCCAATGTGGTCGTCATCCATTCGCCGGTTCGCAGCGGTTTGATGATTGAGAACCTCACTCCACAACTGGGCGAGTTTTTTGGCGTCAAAAGCGGCAACGGCGTGCTGGTCCGCTCAGTAGAGCGCGGCAGCCGTGGCGAAAACGCCGGATTTCATGCCGGCGATGTGATCGTGAAAATCAATGGTTCTGCGGTGAACGATTGCAGCGACTTCACCCGCTTGCTGCGAAAAGGCGCCGACAACAAGGCAGCGGTCACGGTAATGCGTGAAAAGCGTGAACAGAACCTGACGCTGACTCTGCCAGAGATTAAGCACAGTGGAGCGGTGATCGCGCCGGGCAATGACTTTGAGGCCGACGACTGCGCCGATCTGATCGGGCCAGGTACCGAACTTTCTGCGCTGAAAGCACAACTGGCAGTCCTGAACAAGAGCAACGTTGACGCCCAGATGCTGCGCCTGAAACCCGAACTGGAAAAACTGCAAAAAGAATATCGCCAGAAAATGCAGAGCCAGCAAGGCGAGTTGAAAAAGCAGATGGAAAGCATGCAGAAAGACATGCTCCGCCACAAAGACGAGATACAGAAACAAATGAAAGAGTGGTGGGGCAAGGAATCGGAAATCTAAGAAGCCAACAAAATGAACCGCTACAAAATATAGCGGCTCAGATCCTGGTCTTTCACGATATCCGACAGCATCTTGCCGACGTAAGCAGCGTCCACGGAAACCTGCTCGCCCTTTTTGTCCGGAGCCGAAAAGCTGATCTCGTCCAGAACGCGCTCCATGATCGTGTGCAACCGCCGTGCTCCAATGTTCTCCGTGCCCTCGTTTACACGAAAAGCAAAGCGCGCAATTTCTTCCAGCGCGTCCTTGGTGAAATCCAGCTTCACGCCTTCCGTTTCCAGCAGCGCGATATATTGTTTGACCAGCGAAGACTTCGGCTCGGTAAGAATGCGGATGAAGTCATCCATGGTGAGCGACTGCAATTCGACCCTGATCGGAAACCGGCCCTGCAACTCGGGAATCAAGTCGCTGGGCTTCGAAACGTGAAACGCGCCAGCAGCGATGAAAAGAATATGGTCAGTTTTGACCATGCCGTAGCGCGTATTCACAGTCGTGCCTTCGACGATAGGCAGAATGTCGCGCTGCACGCCTTCGCGTGAAACGTCAGGCCCGTGGCCGCCTTCGCGGCCGGCGATCTTGTCAATTTCATCGAGAAAAATAATTCCAGCATCTTCCACGCGATCAATCGCCATCCGCGTGACCTGGTCCATGTCCACCAGGCGCTGCTCTTCTTCCTGAATCAGATATTCAAATGCCTCGTTTACCTTCATCTTCCGTTTCTTGGTGCGCTGTCCGAAGATGTTGGGCAGCATGTCTTTGATGTTGACGTCCATCTCCTCAACGCCCTGGTTGGAGATGATTTCAAACGAAGGAAAATTGCGTTCACGCACATCGATTTCAACTGTCCGATCGTCAAGCTTGCCTTCGCGCAGTTGTTGGCGCAATTTTTCGCGGGTGCGCGGGTAAGAATCGCCGGTGGAAGCTTCGAGCGCAAAGCCTGCCGGTTCGGGATGCGATGGTGCCGCAGGGGGCAGCAGGATATCGAGCAGTCGCTCTTCAGCGTTCAGTTCGGCTTTGTCGGCAACGTCTTCGAGCTTCTCAGCACGAATATTGTCGATGGCAATCTCAACCAGATCGCGAATCATGGATTCGACATCGCGGCCGACATAACCGACTTCAGTGAACTTCGACGCTTCCACTTTCAAAAACGGTGAGTTCGCAAGTTTCGCAAGCCGGCGCGCAATTTCCGTCTTCCCTACCCCCGTCGGCCCAATCATGATGATGTTCTTGGGAATGACTTCGTCCGCCATGTCCGGCGGCAACTTCTGGCGGCGCATACGATTACGCAAGGCTATAGCGACGGCGCGCTTGGCGTCCTTCTGCCCGACAACATGCTTGTCGAGCTCGGTGACAATCTCGCGTGGAGTGAGTTCATCCAGCGCCAGATGTTCTTCTTCAGCGGTAGCAGGGAGATAAATGGCCATAACAATCGTCGTTGGCTGTTGGTCGTCAATCCAGCGAATGGGTTCTTGGCCAACGACCCAGGACCCACGACCCCTTCAAAGTTCTTCTATCGTAACCTTCTCATTGGTATAGATGCAGATTTTGCTGGCAATCTTCATTGCTTCTTCGGCAATCTGGCGCGCGGAAAGCTGCGTATGGTCGGCGAGGGCCTGGGCCGCCGACTGCGCGTAAGGCCCGCCGCTGCCGATGGCTGCGATGCCGGTGTCAGGCTCGATGACGTCGCCCTGGCCGCTGAGCATGAATGTCTGTTCTTTATCGGAAACCAGCAGCAACGCTTGCAGATGGCGCAAATATTTGTCGGTACGCCAGTCTTTCGCCAGTTCGACGGCGCTCCGGCCGACGTTGCCGTGGTACTGCTCGAGCTTGGCTTCGAAGCGGCTGAACAACGAAAAAGCGTCGGCGGTTGAGCCGGCGAATCCGGCAAGAATCTTGTCCTGATATAGCCTGCGGATTTTTTTGGCCGAGTGCTTGATCACGCTTTCGCCGAGCGTGACCTGGCCGTCCCCGGCCATGACAACTTTGCCGTCCCGGCGAACGCATAAGACTGTAGTGGAGCGAATCAGACGCTTCTGAGGCATGAGAGCAAGAGATGATTATAACAGCGGGAACCGTGCTCTTAGGCCTTGGGGTCCTTGGCCTTGAGGATTCCGTC
>DATJHT010000175.1:0-6507 GCA_035493765.1 Terriglobales bacterium | reverse complement strand
AGCGTGTAGCCAACATTGCAGGCAAAGTGCTGTTTGGCGGCTTGCGGCTGGGTTGCGGAAGTACTATTCGGCTCCGTTTGCCCATATGCGGACAATACGAAGGACATTAATAGCAGTATGCCCATCAGCAGAGTCGGTGCCGATCGGCAACCTGCAAAACTTGATTCGCGGGCGGCGCACGTTTCGCCATTTTCGTTTGCTCTGGTCACGTTGTCCCTCTCATCGCGGAATGCCGCGCTGGGAGACAACCTGTGCCGAGAATCCCGCTACCTCAATGGATGGAGACTTAATTGATTATTAAAGGAATGTTGCAGGAAGATCGATGGTCAAGCTCCTGCAATAATGGGGGTTGAATCAAGATGTTACAGGCTGGAACAGGGCTTCGGAAGTTGCACTTCGATGCTAGACTGTCAACATTCGTTGTGGTTCACCTGTGCTGGAAGAAGTTCCCAATCCTCAAGTGGTGCGGTTTGGCACGTTTGAAGCGGACTTGCGCCTCGGGGAACTGCGCAAGAACGGGATAAGACTCAAACTGACGGGCCAGCCATTCCAAATTCTGATCATCTTACTGGAGCATCCCGGCGATCTGGTTACTCGCGAGCAGTTACAGCGCCGGCTGTGGCCATCCGAGACCTTTGTGGACTTCGATCGCGGTCTCAATGCCGCGATCAACCGAGTGCGGGAAGCTCTGGGGGATTCGGCCGAGAATCCGCGCTTTGTCGAAACTCTGCCGCGGCGTGGCTACCGTTTCATAGCGCCGCTAGTTGATTCCAGGCCAGCAAGAGCAACGTTGCCCGCTGCAGAATCAACCATCAGCCCTGCGCAGACAGTGGTAACTCCGGGTGCTTTGCCTGTCTCAGCCCGGGAGCGAAGGCCCGTTTCTCGCCGCTTCAAGGTATTACTCAGCGGACTATCCATATTGGCAATCTTGGCTCTTGTTGCCGTGGCCGTATTGTCCAAGCCGAATCGACGCCGCAATGAATGGGACCTCCAGGCTATGAAGCTCAGCCGAGTGACGCAGAGCGGGAATGCTATCAATGCGGCGATTTCGCCCGACGGACACTACGTGGTCTATGCTTTGCGTGAAGGGGAAAAGCAGGGCCTGAATGTTCGTCAAGTAGCGACCGGTAGCGACGTGCAGATTCTACCGCCGGATGAAGTTTTAATTTACGGCCTGACCTTTTCGCCCGACGCCAACTACATTGATTTCGTCCGATCTGAGAAGAACAACCCCGTTAACACTTTTCTCTATCGAATTCCCACGCTGGGAGGAAGCTCTCATCTGGTGATGCAGAAGGGAATGGACTTTTCAACCAGCTATTCTCCCGACGGTGCTCAGTTCGCGTTCTTACGGGTAAACGGTGGTCAGCAAGTTGACCTCTTAGTCGCTGATGCTGATGGGAGCAATGAACGCGTGCTCGCGACGCGTCCTTACCTTGATTTCTTTAGTTATGGCACGGCATGGTCCCCTGACGGCAAGACGATTGCTTTCTCAACGGTGGAATCGAAGGAAAGCATTCGTTCGGTACTTTGGGCAGTCTCGCTCGGCGATGGATCTGTCCGAGAAATCTATTCGTCACCCAACCAGATCGGCCGTCCTTGCTGGCTGCCGGATGGAAGTGGCCTTTTGGCGTCGATAGGCAACATCTATCAGTCCCTTGGTGGGCAACTCTGGTTTATTTCCTTTCCCAAGGGACAAGCAAGGCGTCTTACGAACGATTTGATGGATTATCAACCCGATTCCTTGGGCCTTACCCTGGACGGCACGACTCTAGTCGACACTGCGGTGACAAGAGTGTCCGATCTGTGGATCGCGCCGGCTGGTGATATCACCAAAGCCAAGCAGGTCACACGAAATGACCGCGCGGTTGGAGGATTCCAATGGACGTCCATTGGAGGGTTCTCGTGGACCTCCGATGGCCGAATCCTTTTTGCCAGCGGCGATGGCAATGTTTCAGTTCTAAATTCCGACAGGAGTGTGAGTACCCAGCTGACGCCCAATGACCACGCAATCGGATATCCGTCGGCTTGTGGCGACGGGCGCTATATTGTCTACTCCACCTATCGGGAACACAAAGTTGGAATCTGGCGGATGGACGCAGACGGTTCAAACCCCACCCGCATTGCGGACGAGACCGGCGCTATGTCACCGCAATGTTCGCCCGATGGAAAGTGGGTAATCTATGTCCAGGTTCCTTCCTTGACTGTAATGCGTGTGACGATCACGGGCGAGAAGCCTCCGGAAACAATTACCCGCAGCCCAGCGGCTTGGGAGTTAGACGTTCTCGCGTTCTCGCCAGAAGGCAAGCGGATCGCATATGTCGCCGCGCCGGAGACTCCTGTTGTCAATCCTAGTTCGCCCTCTGGATCGCAACCAAATCAGCTGAAGGTAATTGCCTTCGATGGCGGGACCCTTTTGCATCAGTTTGATTGGCCTGCTTCAGCATGGCGGCCCCGCTGGGCGCCACGGGGTGACGCCATTGACTACATACTGACCCGCAATGGCGTTTCCAACATCTGGCAACAGCGTCTCACCGGCGGACCACCCAGGCAGGTGACACACTTTGACTCAGGTGAGATTTTCGACTTTGAATGGTCGCGTAATGGCAGGCAACAGGCGTTCACTCGGGGAAGCGAAAGCAGCGATGTCATCCTGATGAGTAATTTTCGGTGATCGGTCTTCGTACCGATCGTCATATCAAGAACTGTGCGCTTTCTGCAGCTGCTTTCTGTAGCTTAAGAATCGGTTATTTCTGTCGCCAAACCCAGGTTAAGGCACGAACCTGAATAGTTGCTGAAATCGGGCAATATGACACACGATGTTCGGGACTTGGGCGGGGTAACTTCACTCCTGAAGGGCCATTTCCAATCCATTGCTTGACCGGCTTTTCTGCCGCGAGTAGAGTTTGAAGTAAGTAATGTCTATGTCTTCGCAATCGGGCAAGATCGTTAAATTCGGCAGCGCTCTCGTCGTCATTCTGCTCGCGCTCGGCTATCTCGCGTACACCGGCGTGCAGGAGAGCAAGAGCTATTACGTCACCATCAAGGAACTGCGGGGCATGGGTGATGGCGCGTACACAAAACGGCTGCGCGTGGCGGGGAACGTTCAGCCGGGATCAATCAAGCGCAGCGGCACCAACATGAACTTCACGCTGGTCGAAAATGATCAGCTGCTGAACGTGGTTTATAACGGAACCGAGCCTCCGCCCGACACCTTCAAGGACAACGCGCAAGCGCTTGCGGCAGGTAACTATGGGCGTGATGGTGTCTTCCACGCGAAGGAAATCCAGGCCAAGTGCGCATCAAAATATGCGCCGCAGCAGAACGGCTCCCAACCGGCTAACAATATGTCCCAGGCACAAACTGGCGCGCAGGGAATGTAGTATTGTTCCGCTAAACCCAAACCAGCCTCACACCATTTCCGTTCCCCACAAATCATGCAAGTGAACGATTCCGCGAAGCTTTCCCTCGTCAATCACGACCAGAGACGTGATCTTCTTCTCTTCCATGATTGCCAAAGCTGTGGCGGCAAATTCCTGGCTCGAAATTGTTTTCGGATCGCGCGTCATGCATTCGCCTGCGCTGAGATCGAGCGCATCCTTTCCCCGGCGCTCAAGCAATCGCCGCAGATCGCCGTCGCTGACGACGCCCAGAAGTTTGTCGCCATCGGCTACAGTAGTCACTCCTAATTTCTTTCGCGACATTTCATAAATCACTTCTGGCATGCGTGTGTCTGCCGCGACACGCGGAATTGAGTCCCCGGAGTGCATGAGAGTTTCGACCCGGGCGAGCCGCTTGCCAAGCTTGCCACCTGGATGCAGATTGGCAAAGTCCTCCTCTTTGAATCCTTTTTTGTGAGACAGCGAGACGGCGAGAGCATCGCCCAGTGCGAGCATCGCAGTCGTGGACGCAGTTGGAGCGAGCCCAAGTGTGCAGGCTTCCTCCGCGACGGCACAACTCAGAAAAACGTCCGCAGCGGACGCAAGAGTGGAGGGTGTCTTTGCTCGCGGCTCCTCGTCGCAGGTAATAGCAATGAGTGGAAGTCGAAGCCGTTTAATGGTGGCGAGCAGTTGCAGAATTTCTTCAGTCTCACCGCTGGCCGAGAGCGCAATCACTACGTCCCCCTTCGCCAGCATTCCCAGATCACCGTGTAATGCTTCGACCGGATGCATGAATACAGCCGGAGTCCCGGTTGAACTTAAGGTCGCAGCAATCTTGCGCGCAATCAGGCCACTCTTGCCCATTCCGGTAACGACAACCCGTCCGGCGCAGCAGAAGAGCAGGTCGATCGCCTGCTCGAAGGCCGCCGCCATCGGACCCGCAAGCCGGTCGGCAAGTTCCCGCAAGGCCTGCGCTTCAACCCTGACTACATCCTCGCCAATATTTTTCATGAGAGGGACGAATCAAGGATGTTAGCAAATGGCAGCGGCTAGGGTTAGTAGCTAGTTGTCCAGTTGTCAATAGAACAGAACCAATGGACACAGATGAGCCGGCGTTTCAACAGCTCCCTAAACGCAGGCAGCCCCACTGCGCTATCCGCGCTTAAGACAATAACTGACTACTGACAACTGTTTTCTCACCAGACGTGGCAGGCGTTCTCGCTCACCATCGGCTGACCCTTCTTGCAACTGAAGGCCTCGTCGAACTCCGGCATGTTCTGGACTACGCCGTCCACGCGCCATTTGCCCGGAGAGTGCGGGTCGGTAGTCACGTGCGCTCGCGCGTATTCTGGCCTGCGAAGCTCGCACCACACCCGGCCGAAGCCCAGGAAAAAGCGCTGGTCCGGCGTGTAGCCATCGATGGTCTGTCCGGCTTTTCCGCTCTTGTCGTCAGCAATAAAGTGGTGCAGGGCCATCAGCGCGATGCGTGCACCGCCATTGTCGGCGGTGTTCTCGCCAAGGGTAAGACGTCCGTTTAGCTTGAGGTCGTCAACTGCGGTGAAACTGCTGTATTCGTTGGCTACGCAGCTGGCGCGCTCTTCAAATCGTTTGCCGTCCTCGGCGGTCCACCAGTCGCGCAGATTTCCCTGAGGATCAAACTTACGGCCCTGATCGTCGAAGCCGTGCGTAAGCTCGTGACCGATCACCAGGCCGATTGCACCGAAATTGGTGGCGTCGTCGGCATTCTTATCAAAGAACGGTGGCTGCAGGATTCCGGCAGGGAATACGATCTCATTCCGCGGCGGCGAATAGTAAGCATTCACCGTCGGCGGAGTCATCCCCCACTCGTTGCGATCGAGTGGCTTGCCGATTTTGTTGATATTACGCCGTGCCTCGAATTCGTTCGCCCGAAGAAAATTTCCCACCAGATCGCCCCGCTCAATCTTTAGCGAACTGTAGTCGCGCCACACATCGGGATATCCGATCTTGTTGCGAATGGCTTCGAGCTTTACATGCGCCTGCTTCTTGGTGTCCTCCGACATCCACGAGAGATTGCTGATGTCCTCGGAAAGCGCCTTTTCCAGCGCATCCACCATCTTGAGCATGCGCTGTTTGCCCTCGGCCCCAAAAGTCTGCTCCACATAGCGCTGTCCCAGCGCTTCCCCGATTTCATTGTCCACCGAATCCACGCAACGTTTCCAGCGCGGCTTGATCTCCTTTTGCCCGCTTAGCGCCTGCTCCATCTTGAAATTTGCGTCCACGAATGATTGTGAGAGCCAGGGCGCCGTACCATCCAGCAGGTGCCAGCTGACATACGTTTTCCACGCGTCGAGCGACTCGGATTCAAGTAGAGCATTTACTTGCTTGAAAAAATCAGGATTGCTGACGTTCAGCTCGGAGATCGCCGGAGTCTTCATATCCGTGAAATATTGCGCGAGATGGAAGTTCGGCGCCAGTCTTGCCGCTTCGTCGCGCGACATTTTGTGATCGCGGGTTTTAGGATCGCGTCGTGCCGTACGGTCCATGGCTGCCTTGGCGAGCTCAGTCTCAATGCGCAGCACAGTTTCTGCCGAAGCTTTGGCCTGCTCAGGAGACTGTCCGGCCAAAGTGAATACTTGCGTTGCATAGTCTGTAAAATGCTGCCGCATTTCGACCATGTGCGTATCGTCTTTTATGTAGTAGTCGCGGTCGGGAAGGGTGAGCCCTCCCTGATCGATGTAGGCGATCACCATGTTGGCATCGTGCAGGTCGGACGAACTGTAGAAATTGAACAACGGGTTCGGCCCTATCAAGTGCACCCGCGCAATCGCATCAATCAGAGACGCCTTGTCTTTGACCGCCGCGATCCGCGCCAGCTCCGGCTTAAGCGGGTCCAGTCCCTTGGAGTTAGCGGCAGATTCGTCCATGCAGGACTCGTAATAGTCGCCGATTTTCTGATCGATAGCGTTGCGGTGCGAGTCGTTAAGCTCAGCCTTCTCCAGGATCTGGCGCAGAATCGCCTCGTTACGGTCGTCGAGTTCGCGAAAACTGAGCCATGAAGCCTGGTCTGGCGGGATCGTGTTGGTCTTCATCCAGTTCCCGCATGAATAGGCATAGAAATCCGTACACGGATCGGCGCTCTTATCTA
>DATJHT010000174.1:0-30215 GCA_035493765.1 Terriglobales bacterium | reverse complement strand
TTCGTAGGCTTAGTGATGTAATCGTCAATGCCTAGATGAATCCCTTCAACTGCGCTCTCGAAGGCTGGATAGGCGGTGAGAATTATTTTTACGCAGCTGGGATTGGCTTCTCCCATGGCCCGAATCACTTCGAGACCGTCGCTTTCATGCTCGATATTTAGATCGCAAAGCAGCAGGTCGAAGCGGTTCTCTCGTATATGTTTAAGCGCCTGGCTGACGGTGCCCGCCACAGTGACCATGAAGCCGTATCGCCGCAAAATAACCGGTAAGGTGGCACGAATATTGGGTTCGTCATCTACAAACAAGAGGCGCTTGGGAATCGGTTTCACTATTGGGGACCGGGAAGCGGTAACCTGAGGCAGTTTTCCAAACCGCATTCATAGTATGGGATGGTTCCCGTTATGTTCGATACATTACATTCCGTATTACCGTTGAATAAACCTGTACATTGTTCCTAAGAGCTGCCGCACGTGCCAGATACCAGCCTTACTGGCTGTCTGAGCTGCGTTCGCCGATGTATTGGGTGACAACCTGCTTCCACTTGCCTTGCGCACGCAAGATGAACTCAAGCGAGTCGCGTAGCGCGCCGTCGCCACCTCTGTGTTTGGTCACGTAGTGGGCGTCCTTTTTGACCTCGTCGCGGGCGTTTGCCACCGCAATGGCCAGTCCGCAGTTCCACATAACCGGAAGGTCAATGACATCGTCGCCGACGAAACAAGCCTCGGCGGCTGCCATTTTTTCTTTCTGAAGAATTTCCTTGAACGATCCCAGCTTGTCCTGGATGCCTTGATATATGTGATCGAGCTTGAGATCCCGGGCGCGGAGAGCAACCGTCTCCGAGATTCGTTTAGTGATCAGACCCGTTTTGATCCCAGCCAGTCGGGCGAGAGAAATTGCGGTGCCGTCGTGCGCGTGAAAACCCTTGGCTTCCACCATAGTGGTGCTGGCTAGTCCAAAGCCGCCTTGCCCGCCATGTTTGGCCGCATGCGAGTGCGTGCTCAGTTCTGCGCCTTCAGGCTTGGGAAAGAAAAAGAGCTTGCCGTCGGTTAAAACGCCATCCACATCGAACAGAAGAAGTTTGATCTTCCGGGCACGAGACTTGGCGTCGGGCATGGGGCGATTCTAACAGGCGCGAGCCTTCACGCTTTATGCACTGCTCCTCTAGATCTGCTTCAGGGTGGGGCTTTGGGTGTGGGAGGAAGGAAACGCAAGAGTCGAACCCAAAGCAAAGCCCAATACTCTACGTGTGCTTAGCCACCCACAGCAGAATCGCAAAGATGATAATCGGCAGCATGGCCATTCCGAGATAAACAAGCACCTGCCTGGAGCGGGGCTGCTTGCGGACTTTCCAGTTAGTCAGCTCTTCCCGGTCCTCAACTCCAACGGTCTCTGGATGCTCGAGATCGTGCGCCAACTCGTGGGCTGAGCGGTAGCGCCTGGCGGGATCGCGTTCGAGGGCGCGATAAATAATCTCCTGCAACTGCCCTGAAATCGACGGATCAATCTCGCGCGGTGGCACGGGATTGTTCAAAAGACGGTCATTCATAATGATGAACGCATTGGGACCGGTGAACGGGACTTTGCCGGTCAGCATTTCGTACAACATCACTCCCAAAGCATAAATATCGCTGCGCGCGTCACCGCGCTTGCCTTTTACCTGTTCGGGGGATATGTAATCCGGAGTGCCCATTGTCTGTGAAAATTTGGCGAACGTCAGGCGTCGCGCTCCGACGCTTGCGGCAATGCCGAAATCAATCAGCTTGATGTGATCGTTCGCGTCAATCATGATGTTTTCCGGCTTTAGATCGCGATGGACGACGCCGTGTCCGTGAATGTATTCCAGCGCGGACGCAATTTGAGATGCAATTTTGACCGCGCGCTCCGCGGGAATTGTTTTCTGTTCATTCAGAACCTCTCGTAACAGGCGTCCATCCACCCATTGCATAGCGATATAGAACCGGCTGTGATGGTGGTTGGGATAGATCTTCATTACGCCGGGGTGATCGAGCTTCTCGCCAATTTCTTGTTCACGCCGGAAGCGGTCATAGAACACCGGATCGGCTTCAATTTCAGGATGTGGGACTTTTATCGCCACAGTCTGACCGGTGTTCTCGTCAGTGGCGCGAAAAATGGACGCCATGCCGCTGCGGGCAACCAGCTTTTCAATCACATAATGGTCGAGTTTGTCGCCGGCGTGGAGAGAGCTCATGGATTGGGCAGCGCTTGATGATGCCAGATTAGCCATAGGGGGTGCGTAAAGCTACAGTTTCCGTTCTAGCTCAGCTTATAGGGCCGGCCTCGGTACATTCCCATCCGCTCCACCTGCTTGATTCGGATCAGTTGCACACTGATGTTATCGCTACCGTCTCTTTCAAGTGCAAGTGCGATCAGACGACGGACGCACTGGTTCAGATCTTCAAGCTGGCAGACGGCTATAGCAATTTCCGCCGCAGTTAGCGAACCGTGAAAACCATCGCTCGAAAGTAGGAGTATATCTCCGGGCAGCACCTGATGTTCGTTCAGGTCAACATTCACAATCCCATTGACGCCCAGTGAACGGCTGAGCAGATGTCGCCGATCGGATTCGGCGGCCTCGTCGGGCGTCAGTATTCCCATGCGTACCTGTTCTTCAACTAGGCTGTGATCATGGGTGAGTTGCTCGGCCCGGCCGCCGCGGATCAGATAGCAGCGCGAGTCCCCCACATTGGCGACGGTCACCCGATCAAACCGAAACAGGCAGGCAACAATAGTGGTGCACATGGAACTGGCATCGGGGCCGGTTGCAGCCGCAGTTTCATAGATTTGCGTATTGGCCGCCTGAATGAGACGTTGTAGACAGCCTGCCGGAGATTCATTAGCGCGGTAATCCTGAAACCCGGATTGCAAGGTTTCGATGGCGATCCGGGAAGCGACTTCACCTCGATCCTGGCCCCCGACCCCGTCCGCGAGTGCGAAAAGCCAGCCGCGTTCCCGCGCCTTGCCGTTGGAACCAGGCACAACGTGACCGAGACAATCCTCGTTGTGTTCGCGAAGCTTTCCGACATCGGAAAGTGCGGCAAAATCGAGTTCTAGCATGGCGCTTCCGGGAAAGGTTTGCTGGCCAGGGGTGCTTTCGCCGCTTCTATATCCTTCTAACATGTTCAGGAGCAACCTTGCTGGCTAAAACTGTGAGGCCGAAGGTTCCACTTCGTGCAGTTCTGAATTCTCCCGCTTAAAAGATCGCGCCGCGTTTGTCGTCGGGTCCAGCTTTGAGCCCAACATTTACCGGCCGCCGGGGACCATCTCTAACTTTGGTGCGGACTGACTCGAAAACCATCGTGGTCATGGCAGGAGGTTGCGCGCTCCAAGCCAGTCCGCGCATTTTTCAGCCTGTTGAGGGCTGCCCACGAAACCTGAACTCCGCCCACCGTAAAAGTGAAGACGGCGTCGCCATCAGAACATGAAGCCTGCTTCGACAACTCCGCGCGGTTGATTCGCGCTCTGACCCGTCGTGCCAAACCCGAAGCCTGGGGTCATGCTCGTCGTATGAACAACCGCCAAGTCCCCACGAAGGAAAAACGCGTCCTTTCGATATGTAGGTGTCACCGTGAATGAGAACGCGCCGCTGCCTGGACCGTAAAGCAGGTTGATGGCGCCATTGCTGACGCTTCCCGTGCTCGCAATGTATTCAACCCTGGGAGCCAAAGAGAATCCACGTTTAAAGTTGTACGTCACCAGTAACGCCCCGCCACGTGTACCCGCGCCCTGCGTTATTCCGATCTTTGTATTGGTCGGGACATCGTTGATTTGGAAGTACGGCTGCACCACCAAATTTCCTTTTGTGTAGGTGTAAATCAGATTGAAAATTCGTGAGTTATTCAAAGCGAGAGGCGTAGCCAGTGTGTTTTTCGCATATGAACCAGCATTTCCGCCGCCCACGAATGCGATGCTGTTCGAGGAATTGAAGGCGTAGGCTACCGAACCGGTCAGCCAGGTGTAGCGGTTAGAGTAAAAGCCATCGTTCCAGCTAAACGCTAAACTCCACTTCTTATACGCCTCGTTTAGTTGGATGCCACGGTTGACCGCATTTTCCTGGCCCCAGAGAAGACCGCGCTCGACGTTCATGTTCTCAAAACTGAACGTGTATTCCGCGCCGATCAGCGTCGGCAATGCGCCGACCTCCACGTTGAAATTTCCTTTGACAAATTTGGCATAGCCCTGCGGGAAGGGGCCGTAGATGTTCTTTATGGTGTCGGAGGTGGAGAGGAACGGCACCCCGATGGCAGGCAGGTTGTAGGCGCCGCCTTGAAGATAAAACTGCCACCAGCCACTGGTCTTCTGCACGAACAACTGCGCATTGCTGATGTCGTAATGCGTCGCATTGTCCCCCGCAATGTGATTTCCTTCGGTCCAGCCGATGCCTGTCAGAATGCCTGTCACGGCCAGTTTTCCGCCTTCAACTTCGTGAGGTACCGCCGTCTGCAGCGGCCCAGACATCGAGGGCATTGGCAGAGGCGCCGGGTCCGCAGGCTTCGTCTGCGCGGCAGTACTGTCGGAAGGAGCGGAACTCGGTGCTGCCTGGGGATCTACAGGGGTAGTCTGCCCAAAGCATGAAAGTGACCCCAGAAGCAACAACGGAAGCAAATTCAGAAATCGTGTGCGCAAATTAAATCTCCTTTTCGAAAGCTTTGATCAGTTCATGGACCCAAATAGATCGTCAGCGTGCACATTCCTGACGACTTGATCTCCGCCCCGGCCCCAATATGTGTCGTGGCTTGTGGCTGAAAAAGTATTGCGTTCAGCAAAGGGTGTCCAATTGATTGTTTTTTTTGCAGCGATTAGAGAAATTTTGAAAAAGGAAATCTATTGGCGGGATAAGCAATGTTTCTGCTCGTTGAAAACAAAGGCGAGATCACCAGGGTGAACTCTCATCGGGAAACGAAATTCAAATCGGGGGCATTCGCTTTGCGAATGCGGCAACAGCCGGATATGAATCGTTCAGTTGAAAATCAAAAATATATTTTTAAAAAATTGGTTTTGTTCGTGAGCTAAGTTACGATTCACTCTCGCCCGATCCGCCGATGTGGACCAATGTTTGAACGCTTTACAGAAAAGGCCCGTCGAACGGTGTTTTTTGCCCGTTATGAAGCTAGTCAACTCGGCTCCCCCGAGATCACCAGCGAACATCTTCTTCTTGGATTGCTCAGGGACGATAAAGCTGTCCTTCGCCATTTGCAATTGAATATTGAGTATGAAACGGTGCGCAACGATGTCGTCGCCCGAGTTCAACCAAGCGCTCTTAAGCTTCCGCTCAATGTTGATTTACCTCTGGCCGATGACGCCAAGCTCGTGCTCAAGTTCGCCATGGAAGAGGCTGACCGCCTGAATATGCGACACATCGGAACCGAGCATCTGTTGCTCGGCATGCTACAAGAGGCCGACTTCTCTTCGGCAAAGGTATTGGCAAGACTCGGCGCAGATTTTGAATCTCTGCAAGCGAGAGTTGCGAAAATGAGCGACCGATTCGCAGCTCAGGAGAGCATCGCGCGTTATTCGCATGCTCCTGTCAAACGGCCAAGTATTGTTGAGATCCACGGGAAAAAGGTGATAGTGGATGCAATCCAAATCACAGCCCTGCTCCTCAAACAACTTCCGTTCTATTGGGAAAGAAGGCAGTGGCGCCCGCGGGATGTCGTTTATGAAAAGAACGGGAAGCGGTTCTCTTTCGACATCGGCCTGGCGCAAGACGCAGACAGATTTCTGTTGGTCAAAGGGGGATGGAAAAGAGACCTGTGTTCGATCTGCACCTGGGAACTCTTCGACACCGACGACATCAGCCACGGCGTTGGTTACACCAATGGCCTCGCCTGGGTATGCCAGGAATGTTATGAGCGTTTTGTCGCCGGGGATTTCTTCTCATCACCCTACGCGGATATCACCTGATCAACCCAAAGCAGGCATTAACCGGTGACCTGTGTAACTCATACAATTTAAGTAACTTACTTCGCATTACCACCGTGGTTCTATTCCCCTTTGGGTGATTGTCCGGCTCCCACGCGCAGCCTATAATTGGCTCACTCTGGTAAGGGTTCTCCGTCAGGTTCCGGGAAGGTAGGGCAGAGGTGTGTAGCGGCTCGGCTGAGGTTAAAACCTGCCGGCGAGCTAAATTTCACTTCTGTGACGATTGATCCCGGTATGCGCAAACGCCTGAAAATCGCCCTGATGGCAGCTTCGGCTATCGCGACATCCCTTTCTCTCACGTCCGCCTTGCAGGCGGGCACGGGTGCTCCACCAATTACCTCAACCGTGGACGATACCGGCCATAAAGTCTATGTAAATGATGCACCTGCTCCTGCACCACGGCAGCCATTCCGTTCGCGGCAGAACAAACTGGTTTTCTGGAGCACCACCGAGCATCGCTGGAAGGCGGTCCCGCACCAGAATGTCCAGGCGGCAACCTCGGCCGCGGCGGAAGTAAGTGAGTACCTGAAAAAATCGCCTGCCGAGCAAAACTCGACAGCTCGAAAAGGGTTTAATCAGCAGGAAATTGACGCCGCCATCAATGCGGCCGCTGCGCGTCACAATGTGGACGCGAACTTGGTTCGGGCGCTGGTTAAGGTGGAGTCAAATTTCAACCCTAACGCGGTCTCGCGTAAAGGTGCCATGGGATTGATGCAGCTCATGCCTCAGACCGCGCGGAGTCTGAACGTGACCAATCCGTTCAACCCGGAAGAAAACATTGACGCTGGGGTGCGCCACCTGAAGCATCTGCTTGAAAGTTACGGCGGAAACGTACAACTGAGCCTGGCTGCCTACAACGCCGGGCAGGGTGCGGTGGCTCGGAGTTCCGGAATTCCCAGATTCGCCGAAACTCAGAACTATGTCCGCCGGATTACCCGTCTTTACGGGGGAGCCGAAGGAAGCAGTTATTTTTCAAGCGCTTCGCGGGAGCCGGTAAAGGTTGAACGGGACGCTCGGGGTGTGCTTTACATCAGCAACACGGACTAGGGCATCTTAGTTGAGGCCACGGGCTGAATCCTGAGTGCAGTGAAGGATATAGGTCCAGATAGTGCGCAGGTTCTGAAAAAGATTTTGCGGTAAAGCAATAACTTTCTCTCAGGTGCGTTCGACATTGAAAAGCATTGCTTCCAACCGAAGCGTGCAGTTCCCCGTTTTTCCGGGCGGAAGCATACTACTGCGCTCAGCTCTTGCATTGGCATGTATCCTCTTTTCTGCTGCCCTCGTCCAGGCGCGAGTCCACCGCTCTCAATCCTGGGCTGAAAACCAATTCGACAAAGCCGAAGCTCAACGCCAGACTCTGAATGGCCGGGCGGAACAGGCCCGCAGCCGCCGCGAATACGAAATCGTCATCGCCTCGTACCGGCGCATTGTTCTGGAAGCCCCCACCTCCAGTAAAGCGGAGGGGAGTGCATTCGCCGTCGCGGAGTTGACGGCCGAAATGGGTCGTCACTTCAAAGATGACATGGCCCTGTATTCGGCTGTCCGGGAATACAAATACCTGCGTCGTGAATATCCCGGTAGCAAGCACCGCATTGAAGCGCTCCTGGCCATTGGCGAAATCTATAAGAATGATCTCGGTGATGAGTCCGACAGCCGGCCGGCCTTCGAAGAGTTGGTACGCCGTTACCCGCATAGCGAACTTGTGAAGGAAGCGCGGGCAGAGTTAGGCGCACACAGCGCGACTCTCGCCAGCCATCCTTCAGTCTCCGACCCATCGCCAGATAATGAGGAGCGGAATCGTGAGAAGAATACTCACGTCATAACCGCCAAAGCTGGCGCGGTAAAAAACGACAACGACAATTATCCAAAGCCGACCGCGCTCTCCGATTCAAATCAGTCCGACCTCGCTCGCGCGGTTCGCGTCACCGACGTCCAATATTGGTCTGGGCCGGACTACACTCGAATCACCGTCAGTCTGGAGCAGGATGTTCAATTCGAGTCGCAACGGATCCCCGATCCTGATCGCATCTTTTTTGATCTGAAAAACGCGCAGCTTGCGTCTGTCCTGGCGGGAGAAAGCTACGATGTAGACGACGGTCTGGTCAAAAAAATCCGGGTGGCCCAGTACAAACCCGGCAGAGCGCGAATCGTGCTTGAAACAGTCGGGCGCGCAGGTTATAACGCGTCCCTGGTGTTAAACCCCCCGCGTATTGTGATCGACGTGCATGGCGAAGATGATCAAGGCCGCCAATCAGGAATCGCCTCAAGAGCGAACGTTTCAAAGGTCGCAAAAGATGCCCCTCTTAAAGGCGATACCGGACCACTGCCCAAAGCGGCCGTGAACGCCCGCTCTAATGCCGAAGAGTCCACAACTGCGACTGTTGATGATGACCAGGACGACACTTCACAAAAGCCTCCTGTTACCGTGACCACCGTGGCTGGCGTGAAGAAGGTCGTGGTCGAAGCCGATGACAGTCAACAACCCGAGAGAACCGATAGTTCTCTGAAGCCCGGCACCAGGGCAAGTCTCAGATCTCCACGTCGCTCAGGGACACGAAGCGCTTCAGCAAAGGCACGTGAGCCCGAGCCCATGGCCGGAGGCGACCGCTCATTAATCAGAACCCTGGGCTTGAGAATCGGAAAGATCGTCATCGATCCCGGACACGGCGGCCATGACACTGGCACCATTGGACCGAATGGTTTGCTGGAAAAGGATCTTGTGCTCGACGTCAGCAAGCGGCTTGGTAAATTGCTGGAAGGACGGCTGGGAGCTGACGTCGTCTTCACCCGTCGGGATGACACGTTCATTCCGCTCGAGACCCGCACCTCGATCGCGAACCAGGAGGAAGCTGACCTCTTCGTTTCAGTGCACGCGAATTCAAGCCGCGATCGCGATGCGCGCGGCGTCGAGACTTACTACTTGAATTTCACTTCATCTCCTGAGGCCCTCGAAGTCGCAGCCCGGGAAAACGCCGAGGCGGATAAATCGATCCATGAACTACAAGACCTGGTGAAGAAGATTGCCTTGAAGGAAAAGATTGAAGAATCCAAGGAATTCGCCTCCGATGTGCAGCAGTCGCTGCACAGCGGACTGGCCGCCAAGAGCGCTGCCATTCGCGACCGGGGCGTGAAGAAGGCACCCTTTGTGGTTCTCATTGGCGCTAATATGCCCTCCATCCTCGCGGAGATTTCCTTCATCAGCAATCCTGTTGACGAGAAGCGGCTCAAAAGCTCCGATTACAGGCAACGCATTGCCGAATCGCTCTACCGCGGAATTGCCCGCTATGTGAACGGCCTCGGCGGCGTGAATATGGCCAGCCGCCTCGAAAAGTCCTCGGCCAACTGATACTGATTAGGTTCACCACCGGGACTCGACTCAGAGTCACAGAAAATGGTTCAAAGCATCTGGTCTTCTATCATCCGGTGTATTCCACAGATCCTTGCCTTCTGATTTCTCGGTGACTCTTTGTTCCTGTGGGTAGGAGGTGGCGTTCCAATCCCTGACTCGCCCGCTGGAAACTTTCCCAACCACTCTGTACTCTAATCAGTAGAGCCTTCGCTCCACTCGATGAGAATTCTGCGTTTTGTCCTCCCTTTTATCTTGATAGCCACGGCCTTTGCCGATGACCCGGCTCCGAAGCCCGCAGCCACCCCCGAAATTCTGCCCTCCAGCTTTGCAGGCTGGCAAATAGAAAAGCCGCAATTCAGCAAGAGCGCATCTGCCGCCGATGCCACCAATGCGAACGTTCTTCATGAATACGGTTTCACAGATTTCGAAGGCGCAACCTACACCCGCGACGACGGGCGGAAACTGACGGTCAAGGCTGCGCGTTTCGCCGATGCCAGCGGCGCTTACGGCGCCTTCTCCTTTTACAAAACACCGGCGATGCTGAATGAAAAAATCGGTGACCAGGGGTATTCGCTTAATGAGCGCGTGCTTTTCTATCGCGGCAACGTACTCGTGGACGCCGTTTTTCAGCAGCTTTCGGCAATGTCCGCCGCCGAGTTGCGCGAACTGGCTGATGATCTTCCGCTCCCTGCCGGCTCCGGGAACAATCTTCCGGGACTCCCGGCCTACTTGCCCAAAGAATCTTACCGTCAAAACACTTCCCGCTACATCGTCGGTCCGGCTGCGCTCGAAAAACTCGGAGCGCCTCTGCCGTCGCAATATGTGAATTTTAATAAGGGCGCTGAAGTAGTGCTGGGGAACTACAACGTTTCCGGCGCTACCGCCACCATGATGCTGATCAGCTACCCCACGCCGCAGATTGCAGCTGCGCAACTCAAGCAGATCGAGTCCGCGCAACAGGCCCGCCAACTCGGGGATACCCAATTTTTTTCGCGCCGTACTGGACCGATCCTGGTGCTCGTAAGCGGTTCGCTCTCCGCCGGAGACGCCAAGTCGCTGCTCGCTTCCGTCAACTACGACGCAGACGTCACCTGGAACCAGAACACCTATTTCACGCGCCGTGACAATGTTGCCAATTTAATTGTCGGCGTGATCATACTTGCAGGAATTATTGGCGGGATGTCCATCGTGGCTGGCCTGGCTTTTGGAGGCTTTCGTGTGGCTATTAAGCGGGTTTTTCCGAATAAGGTGTTCGACCGCCCTGAACAGATGGAAATTATCGCTTTACACCTCTCCGACCAAGGTGGAAAACCTACAGATTCGGCGTAAGCTCTTCAATTGAATCCTCTTGGCTGCTCCCAACCGCCAGTTTGTCTCAAAATGATGCACTTCCGAGAGTCTGATAATCGATGTACAACCCTTTGAAAACAAAGACGTTATTTCCTAAAAAGTTGCTTGACACCCCAGTTTGTGGCTCATAAGATTTCGCCAGAAAGTTTTGACGGTTTAAATCTCCGTTGGAACTATTCTCCCTTAAAAAGAAGAGGCCGCCCTGTTGCCGGGTGGCCTTTTCGTTTGAGTAGGGAACGAAAGCATCGGCGGAATCGTATTCCGAATAGGCGTTCGGGAGGGCAAGAAGATGTTTTGCGATCAATGCGGAACACAGCTGGAAGCAAATCAAAGCTTTTGCAGCCGTTGCGGTAAAGAGGTAAAGGGGCCGATTGCCATCGCGGCGCCCCGCCCTGGACGCGTTCAGGCGCACATCCGGCTGTTGGGAATTCTTTGGCTGGCTCTTTCCGCATTCGATGTGATGACCGGGATCGTCGGCATTGTCCTCGCCAATTCCATCTTTTCCCACGATTGGGGAATCCAGGGGATCCCCTTATTTCTTCAGCCACTCATTCGTGGCTTCGCAATTTTCTCTTTGGTCAAAGCGGCGGCAGGATTCCTTGCTGGCTGGGGATTGCTGACTCGCCAATCCTGGGCACGCCCCCTCGCCATAGCGATGGGCATCGTTTCCTTATTTATCCACATTCCTTTCGGCACCGCTTTGGGTGTGTATACCTTATGGGTGCTCTTGCCCGCGCATGCGGAGGCGGAATACGAGAAAATCAGCGCTTAAAAGATGCGGAATTTGCCTCAAGAACTTTATGTGCTCGTTTCCGGGCACTGACTGCTCATTTTAAATAATCAAACAGGCTGTTCTGCGAAATCTTGCCCATGGCTGCGAGCTCGGCGTTCAGCGCCACCTCGGCCTGATTCAACGTGGCGGCCGTTTTTGCGATGTCCGCTCCCGCAATGGAATTAGCCGCGTTGCTCAGATCTACTTTTTCGGAGTTCAGATAGTTCTGCTGCGCATTAAGCTGGTTGACCGCGTTCCCATAGAACACCCGCTGACTGGTTACGTGATCGAAGGCTCCGCGGACTGCAGTGACCGCGTTGCCGATTCCTGAATTGGTTTGCAGCGCAGTGATCAGATCGGCGACGGATTGAAACACATCTCCCCCGGCAGCGGAAAAAATTTGCGACCCTGCCTGGTTTATCTGAAGCGAGTAGTTGCTTCCCACCTGCACCGAATTAGTCCCCGCGTTGCCCTGATATGAAATGCCTGATGAGCTGGTCGAGCTGGAAACAAACGGTTGCGTGGTCGCCGTTCCCGCGAAAATGAATTCGCCCTGGTAGGACGTATTCGCCAGGCTGATCAGCTGTTGTTGAATTCCGCTGAGTTCGCCGGCCACGTCTGCGCGGTCCGAACTCGATAGCGTTCCATTGGCCCCCTGCACCCCCAGTGAGATCGCGCGCTGCAAAGCCGTCACTACGGAACTCAGAGTCGAGTCGGCGGTCTGCAAGAGCCCGTTCACGTTGGTAATGCTTCGCAGAAAGCTATCGGCTTGGCTTCCGAGGTCGCGATTCGAAACTATCTGCGCCGCTCCTGCGGGGTCGTCCGACGGCTGATTGATTCGGCTGCCGGTGGCTAGCTCCAGCGTGGCGGTGCTCTCCTGCTGGCGCGTTTGCGCCAATGCCGAAAGCAGGTCGGGCAATACATTGGGATTCACCCGGATCGAACTCATGTCGTCCCCATATTGATCAATGTTTCCAGCATCTGGTTGACCGTGTCTACCACGCGCGCCGCCGCGTCGTAGGCGCGCTGATACTGCACCAGGTTCCCGGCTTCTTCGTCCAGCGACACACCCGAGATGCTCCCGCGCTGGTCTTGAAGCTGCTGCAGCACCAGTTGTGATGCCTGCTGTTCGATTGAGCCGCTACTGACGTCATTACCGATGCTAAATATCAAGCTGCCGTAGAAATCGGACGGCGTCTCGCCATTGAAAGTAGTCTGATCGTGAATGGCTGAGAAATTTGCCAGGTTACCGTTGCTGCCCGCGCTGCCGTCGGAGCTGGCTGCAATAAGAGCGGGATCTGTAATAGCAACGGCCATTCCCGCTGCGGCGCCTGCACCGGAGGCCGCTGGCGGAACGAAAATATCTGCTCCCTGATGTCCGTTCAAGTCAAATCCCGAGGCGTTCGCCGCGTTAAATGAATTCGAAATCCCGGCGGCTAGCGTGTTCAGGGACACTAAAAGCGAAGGAATCTTGTGGTCACGGACCTGCAACAGTCCGCCCAATTGTCCGGAGTTCAGCTGCGAAGTTACGTCATTGCCCTGGGAAAAAATGTGTTCCAGACCTGAAGGGTCGGGTTGCGTGGTGAGTGTGAACGCCTGCGTTCCTGCCACCAATGCAGTTCCGTTCGAGGTGGTCAGGCTTATCTGCGATTCCGTCTTGATTTGCGAAACGTCGATCAGATTGGACAACTGACCCACCAGCACGTCGCGCTGGTCAATAAATGCGCTGGCATCCTGATGCAGGTTTTCGAGCGCGGCGATCTGTCCATTCACCTTCGCAATCTGCTGCGTCAGCGTGTTGACCTGATCGACGGACTGGGTGACGCTGAGATCCAGATTTGCCTGTTGTGACTCCAGATTGTTCGCTGTGGTGCTGATGCTCGAGGCGAGATTGGAAGCAGCAGTCAGAACTCCCTGGCGCAGCGCAATGCTCGCGGGGCTGGTCGAAAGCTGGGAGATACTCGCGAATAGAGCCGAAAGCTGGGTGCCGATATCGTTGCCCTGATTGTTGAATTGCGTCTGCACCTGCTGCATCGCATTCACAAATGCGCTCAGTTCACCTTGGGTGCCAGTTTCCTGCTGGATGCGAATCTGGAGAATAGGATCCCGAATGCTGGCAGCATTTTCCAGGGAAACTCCCGTTCCGAAAGTCAACTGGCCCAATACGATCGGCGGATTTTCCCCGAACTGAGGCTGTTTGCGCGAATAGCCGGGAGTGTTCACATTGGCCACATTGTTCGCGGTCTCAGTCAGCGCACTCTGTTCAGCGGCGAGCGCTCCGGTGGCCAGCGACATGGTTGCCAGTAGATTGGACATCAATTTCTCCGGTGCATCGTGGCCGCTGCCGGCGGATAAGTGAGAGCAGGCCCGTGCAGCGCATTTTGCACCGCCAACAGATTCTGCCGCACCCTCCGCAACACCGCAGCCAGCAGACGTGCCTTTACCAGCACGCGCGCCGCGTCCGACCTTAAAATGGCGTCCCTAAATACGACTGCTGGCTTCTGGTGCCGCAGTTCCTGGTACAACAACCTCTGGCGCGCCATTCCGGACTCGAAATCAGGCAGACGATGGGCGAGTACAGCAGCTTGCGTTTCGGCAATACTCGCCGCAAGGGCTGCGAGGGTTCGACCAGGGGAACATGGATCATGGTGAATTTGTCGCATTACTTGATCTGCCCAAACGCCTTAGGCGAAGCTGTCGATTTCGTGCTCAGGCGAATCCAACTCCGATGGCGGCTCCTGCTCGGGCGCTTTGGGCACTGAATGTTTCGCACCGGGCCGCCGTTTTCCAGCCCTCTGATTACGGTTGCGCGCATCCGGCGTGGGCTCGCGTGCAACTCCAATGGCGCTGCCCGGTCCAGATACACTCTCCAAATCGGTGTTCAACAAGCCATCCGCCACCGATTATCCTCCGGTCGGCTTCCTGGTCCGCAACTGTTCCACAATCGACGCCGCAATCTGATGTGGGGAGACATGGTAGGTTCCCGTCGCGATCGCCGTCCTCAACGCTTCCACTTTGGCGGTCCGCACCTCGGGCGCGTGCAAAGCGGCCGCCGCCAGAGAGGTCACGCTCGCCTCATTTGCCGAAAACTCTGAATTATCACTGGCCGGACCCCCGGCTGCATGCGAACGTGATTGCGCGCTCTTTGGTCCCGCGCTTTCGGCAATGGCGCCGCCACTATTTAAGTCAACTCTCATCGGGTGTTGCTCCCTGTTCTTTCCCCTTGCAGTTAGGCTATCGGCGAATCATTAGAAGTTCTTTAGTAATCTTGCTTTTCTGTCTGCCTGACTTTGGTGCGAACTTCGGTGTTGACCAATGCCTGGCTGATCATTCGGCTCAGTCCAATTCCTCCGCTCCGCGCCAGCCCCGAAGAAAGCGCCTGCATGCCCAGGCCGCCATAGGCTTCAGTGGCATGCTCTACCTTTGATCCGGGAAGTTGCGAAAATGAACGTTCCAGCTCCCCGAAGATTGTATTCAGCAGCACCGCCTCGAATTCCGCACCAGCCTTAAGCGCCCGCGGCTGCATGGGCTCTGCGCTTCTTGCCGAATTGATGTTTGTGGGTCTGATCATCAGATCACTTCCAGGTCCGCGTCCAGGGCTCCGGCTGCCTCAATCGCCTGCAATATGGCGATCACATCGCGCGCCGTCGCTCCGATTTTTTGCAGTCCGTTCACCAGTTGGTCGACGCTTTCTCCTTCGTTCAGTTCAATTCTTCGCGACGCGCCCTCTTCGGCCTTGAGAGTGGTCTCGGGGACAATTCTGGTTTCACCTTTGGACAGGGCGTCGGGTTGCGAAACGGCAAACTGCGTGGCCACCTCAATCGAGAAGCTGCCGTGCAGAATCGAAACTGCGCCCAGCCGCACATCCCGCCCCATCACCACCGTGCCGGTGCGCTCACTTACCACCACCCGCGCCCGGCGGTGGACGGCGACGCTCAAGCTTTCGATCTTGGCCAGCAGCGCCGGAACGTCCTGCGCTCCGGTCCCGCGCACCACTTCAATACGCCGGCTGTCGCGGACCCGGGCCAGGACCCCGCTTACCTCGCGGTTGATAGCGCCGGCCACTTGTTCAGCGGTTGAAAAGTTCGGTTCGGACAGAAGTATGTTAAGCACGTTCATCTCCTCAAGGTTGACGGCGCTGTCGCGTTCAATGACGGCGCCGCCGGGAATTCGTCCTACGGTCGGATGGTTCACCTGCTTGGAATTGGCAGCGCCTCCGGCGCTGTATCCGCCCAGCGTCAACGGACCTTGGGCCGCGGCATACACCTGCCCATCTGCGGCGTAAAGCGGCGTCATTAATAGTGTGCCGCCCTCAAGACTCCCGGCATCCCCAGCCGAAGACACGGTCACATCGAGTTTCGATCCCGAGGTGGCGAAGGGCGGGAGGGTTGCGGTTACGAAAACCGCAGCCACATTTTTCACCACCACCGAACCTGCTGGAATTTGCACTCCCATTCTCTCGAGCACATTGGCCAGGGTTTGTATAGTGAAAACGGTTTGCTGGCGGTCCCCGGTTCCTTTCAGCCCCACTACAATCCCGTAACCGAGGATCGGATTTTCGCGGACGCCTTCGACACTCGCTATGTCGCGCAGCAATGCACTATGGACGCTGTCTTCCGCCACCGCCACCGAAGAGGCCATGAGCAAACTGACCGCGCAGCTGAGCTTGAGAAAATTCATTTGCTGCTCTAGAAGCCCACAACTTTCAGAATCATGCGCACGATTGCATTGGGTGGACGGTTGCCTTCACTGATCACCCCTCTGCCCTTCAACTCGAGTTCAAGGTTGGCGATGGAGTTCGAGGCGACCGCGCCGCTCGGTCCCACATCGCCCGGCCGGACCAGGCCGCGCAACAGCACGGTTTGGCGCTCATTATTCATGGTCAACTGGCGCTCGGCCTCAATGACCAGGCTTCCTCCCGGCAAAACCGCCACCACCCGGCCGGCCAGGCTCGTTCGCAGGCTCGACGTCGTTGCCGCCTGGCCTTTCCCTGAAAGCGAATAAGCCGAGGTCGGCGAGAACAGGCTGGCCAGGTTCGTGGTCTTGAGTTGTGCCGGCAAAGCTGAAATTCCCGAACTCGCGCTGAGATTGCGCGCCGAAGAAACACTGCCCGCGTTGGTAGCAGTGATGTCCTGGACCACAATGATCGTGATCAGATCGCCGACGTGACGCGCCTTATAGTCCGACGATATATCGGTGAGCGGACTGCCAGTTACCCACAGGCTTCCCGTCGAAAGCGCTGCCGCAGCTGATGAGGTCTGCTGCATGCGTCGCAGATACTCGTCCAGAGACTCCCGCTGTATCACACCCGAATTCCCCTTGTCCTTTTCTTTGGCCGCTTTGACGGACACGGCAGCGCACCCGCTTATCGCGAGCAGCAAGATCGCGAGGGTTTTCTTCATCTCGTCCTTTCAGGCCTGGTTTCGGCCCCGCCGATTACCGGACGAAGCAGCTTCTCTCCGATGACTTGACCGACTAATATCCGGTGCGCCGTCACATCACGCACCCGCACCGTTTCTCCCGCGCGCCCCTTCCTGAGAGGCATTACTTTTTCCATGATTTTCATCCCGCTGTCTTCTATTACCAGCCAGGCCGGAGTGCCCGGTTGCACCAGGAATGGCCCAGTCGAATACGCAGCAGAGAGCCTGCTTACGCCCACCGCGATATACGAATGCGCGGCCATCAGCGAATCATCGTCAGCCGAGACATCAGGCACTGTGATTTCAGCGACAAATCTGCCGCATGCCCTGCGTTCGCGGCAGCGCAGGCTGGCGATCAGGGTAGCCCGATCGAAGCCTGGCATAAGGCTAAGAAGTTCGAGCTGTGGCTTTGGAACTCTCGCCGCAAAACCGCCGGGTATCCGGATACGGGCCCGCGAAAAATCAATTCGCTTTCCCGCGCTTGAATCTTTCAACGCCTCCACCACCGCTTCTAGCTCAATGGGAAACTCTTGCCGGTGCACAACCACCACCGCGGGTACTTCAAAGGGTGATTTCGCAGCCAGGCTGGCCCTGATGGTGGCGCCCGAGAGCACGCGAACGCTGCCAGGTTCGGGTGAGCGTCCCACAACAGTGTTTCCGATTCCATTCGTTAAATCTGCCGGCATTGCAGGCGGGAGCAGGTCCGACAGCCGGACAGTCGCGCCTTGAACTGTGACATCCTCCAACAGTCGCAGCTGCGGTTGCTCTGCGATTGCAGAGCTTGCCGACCACAGCCATGCGAGAATTACCAGATGTTTCATGGGAGTTGCTGCCGCCGTATTACTTGCCCAGATTGTTCACACCCTGAAACATTTCGTCCGCCGCCTGCACTACCCGCGAACTGGCTTCATAGGACCGCTGGGCCACGATCATCTGAATGAATTCTTCGACCACGTCCACATTCGACTGCTCCAGATACCCTTGCTGAATCGTGCCCAAACCTTCGCTTCCGCCAGGAGTTCCGACAATCGGATCGCCCGAAGCCGCAGTTGCTAAAAAAAGGTTGTTGCCAACGCTATTGAGTCCGCCAGGATTTTGAAAAATGGCTAGCTGGACGGTTCCCACTTGCTGCGCCGCCGCCTGTCCCGGCGTGGTCACGCTGACCGTCCCATCCGATCCAATCGTCACTGACGTCGCGTTCGGGGGAATGGTAATGGCGGGATCCATCGCATTCCCCGACGCAGTCACCACATTTCCTTGCGCGTCCAGATGAAACGCGCCGCTGCGGGTGTAGGCGGTTTCGCCCGACGGCATCGTCACCTGAAAGAACCCTTGTCCCTGGATCGCCAAGTCGAGAGAGTTTCCCGTCTGGCTGAAGTCGCCCTGGCTCTGCACGATCTCAGACGCCGCCGAGCGCGATCCCAGACCAATCTGCAGACCCGCGGCCACGGTAGTTTGCTGGGTCGAAGCTGCGCCCGGCATGATCACGTTTTGATAGAGCAGGTCTTCGAATTGCAGCCGCCGCTTGCGAAATCCCGCGGTGCTGGAGTTGGCCAGATTGTTGGCCACATTGTCGAGGTTCATTTCCTGAGCGCTCATCCCGCTGGCGCCGGTATACAAAGCTCGCAGCATGAATCCTCCCTGAAAATATTCCTAGATTCGCGGCAAATCATCCGCCGCAATGCGGTTGAAGTCGGAATAGAACGCCCCCATAGCCCGTTCCATCATCTCCGCCTGGCGTTGCGCCGAAATCAGCGCCACCATGGCCGCCACCGGGCCGACGTTCGAAGACTCGATCGTTCCCGATCGCACCGAGCTTGCCAGCGCCGTCTTCGCCCTCTTGTCCGGAGCCGAATAGTACGACTCGCCGACGGGCTCGAGTTTTGTGTCTGCGGCGAACTCGCTGATCAGTAGCTTGCCGGCAACGGCTCCATTTACCGACAGCGTGCCGTCCAGGCTGATCGCAATCTCACCCTCAGGAACCGTGATTGGCCCCGCCACTCCCATCACCGGATCTCCAGCGGAGGTAACCAGTTGCCCCGCCGCTGAAATCCGAAAACCGCCGTTGCGGGTGTAGAGCGTTCCGGCTTTGCTCTGCACCGCAAAAAAACCTGGCCCTTCGATCGCCAGATCGAGCGGATTCCCGGTATGCTCCAGGTTTCCTTCTGCCAGATCGATCCGGGTGCCGTTCAATACCGAGAACTCGTTAGTCAACCGCTCCCAGCCGCTTTGCCGGTTTCTACCCTGCGCGATCAGAGATTCGAACGAAGGTATCTGTCCGCGATATCCCGCCGTGCTCACGTTGGCAACATTGTTGGCCACGATGTCGAGGGCACTAGTTTGCGTCTTCAGCGCGCTGCAAGCCGCGTAATATCCGCTGTCCATGTCTCACCTCTGTGTTTCTGGAACTCCGGTCTGCGATGAAGCGTGCAGGAGCTGTGCCAGAAGAAATTAGAAATTGCTCAGGCTGGCCAGAATCAGACTTCTGCTACCATCCACTCGTGCCCCTGCTCGAAGTTAAAAATCTCACGAAAGTTTTCGTCCGCACCACATCCGGGTTCGGCCGAGATCCCAAGCACGACCTTCGCGCCGTGGACGATGTCTCCTTCGAGATCCGTGCCGGGGAGACGCTGGGGGTGGTCGGGGAATCAGGCTCCGGCAAAAGCACTCTGGGTCGGCTCATTCTGCGCCTGCTGGAGCCCACCTCCGGCAGCATCCGTTTTGATGGACGCGACCTGCTGGCCACGAGCGGCAGGGAACTACGGCGGCTGCGCCGTGAGATGCAGATCATCTTTCAGGATCCTTTCAGCTCGCTCGATCCCCGAATGAGGGTCCAGGACTTGATCGCAGAGCCGATGATCATTCATGGCGAAGGGGGAGGCTCAGGCGGAACCGGCGCCAAGGTTGCCGAACTTTTGCGGGCTGTGGGGCTTGATGCTTCCGCTTTGCGCCGCTATCCGCACGAATTCAGCGGAGGCCAACGCCAGCGCATTGTGATTGCCCGGGCTCTTGCCCTCCGGCCGAAGTTCATCGTTTGCGACGAACCCGTTTCCGCTCTCGACGTCAGCGTAGGAGCGCAAATCGTCAATCTGCTTGCGCAACTGCAACGTGAATTCGGCCTGACCTATCTATTTGTCTCCCACTCGATGCCGATCGTGCGCTATCTTTCTGCGCGGATTGCGGTAATGCACGGCGGGAAAATTCTCGAGCTCAACACTGCCGAGCAGATCACCGAAAATCCACAGCACCGTTACACCAAAGCTCTGCTCGAAGCCACGCCGGAGTTTGTCGGCTAACGGCCTGTCAGCTGCAATCAGTGAGTCATTGATTTTGTAGAATGACATCTCTTTCACTCTCGAGATATCGTGCCGCTCTCTCCCCAATTCGCGTCCGCCATGTTCGCCCTCGGAGCCTTCTGTACCTGGGGCGTCAGCGACTTCATCGGGGGTTTCACCGCCCGCCGCTTCCAGTCGTTCTTACTTGCCGCCATCGGGCACTTGAGCGGCACCGTTATGGTGACGATTCTCGCGTTATCCACGCATGAGGCCTTTCCGCCTGTTTCTCATTTGCGATGGGCCTGCGCCGCCGGAGCGGCCGGGGGCATTTCGCTGGCGCTTTTCTATCGCGCCCTTTCACAAGGCAATATGGGTATTGCCGCGCCTGTCGCGGCGGTTCTAAGCGCAGGTATTCCGACGGTATTTGGAATGATGTATGAAGGCCTTCCCGGCATGAAGGCCATCGCCGGTTTTGTTCTTGCCATGACCGGAATCTGGCTGGTTTCGCGGCCCGAGAACGGGATTCGCCCGCGCGGTCTCGGCCTGGCCATTGTTTCCGGCCTCGGCTTTGCTCTTTTTTTTATATTCATGCGGGAAGCCGGCAGCGGTGGCGCGCTCTGGCTGGCCGCGGCTGCGCGCTCGGCATCACTGCTGGTCACCGGAACCGCCGTTATTGCCGGACGGAAATTTTCTCCGACCTATCGTGCCGGCTTTGCACTCGGCTTGATCGCTGGCTGCGTGGACGTAACCGGAACCGTATTCTTCGTGCGCGCCAGTCAGACCGGCCGTCTCGATACCGCCGTAGTTCTCAGCTCTCTCTACCCGGCTATCACAGTTCTTCTGGCCAGAATTTTTCTCGCGGAACGTTTCACCCGGTGGAAAACTGTCGGCATCCTTGCAGCCCTTGCCTCAGTCCCTTTGATCGCCTCATAAGACGCTTTGTAAACAACGGCCCGACTGCAGTTAAATCAGCCGAGCAACTCGGAACTGCAACTCCGCAACCAACACAGCCAGAATCTAGGCAGAGAAAGGATATTCATGCAGCGTAAATTCGGCTATGCAGCTTCGCTTCTTCTGGGGACCGCGCTGATGTTGCCGCTTGCAACCACCGGGTGCGAGCACCATTACTACACCGCCAGAGACCCTTATTATCATGATCGCCATCGCTGGGACGACCGCGAAAATGGTTACTACAATCAATGGGTAATCGAAATCCACGGCGACCCGCACCGGGACTATCGTCATCTCTCCAAAGAGGACCAAAGGCGTTATTGGGACTGGCGACACCATCACGACCATGATCGCGACCACGACCGCGACCATGATCATGATCACGACAGACATTAGAAATCTGGGCCAAAAAAATCGGGCTACGGTCTCGGCAGAGGCTTATCGGTTGGGACCGGGGTTCCGAAGTTTGGAGTTCCGTCTGAATTCCACGTGAATGGCTGGGCTCGGGGGGCGCGATGCCACCCGCAGCCCTGGCCGGGTTTTGAATTGGCGTGGTAAAGAATCCAATCCTGTTTGCTGTCGCTTGATTTGAAAAAAGAGTTGTGGCCGGTGGCGTAGACCTGTGCCTGCGGCGACTGCTGAAATACCGGCGTCGGCGACTTTTTCCATACGCCAGGATCGAGCAAGTCGGCTCCGGAGTCGGCCGTCAGCATTCCCAGCGCATAGTTGTCCGTCCAGCATGCGCTTGCGGAATACACCAGAAAGATTTTCCCATCGTGCTGCAGCGCCTCCGGTCCTTCATTCACATCAATGTGCGGCGGATTGTCTCGCCTCAATTCCGGAGGCATATCGCCGACTTTCTCCCACGGATATTCCGGCGTTGAAATCCGGGTACGCGCGCTCTCCACCGTCCACGGGTTCTTCAGCCGCGCGATGTAAATACTCTGGGTGCCATTCACATCTCCTTCCCATCCCGACCAGATGTAGTACAGCTTGCCCCTGTCTTCGAAGACGGAAGCATCAATCGCCCACTTGTCTCTGGCGTCGGTAAGTTTGCCCCTAAAGGTCCATTCGCCTTGGAATGGGTCGGCAGATGCGTTTTCGATCACCCATATCCGGTGCGTCTGATTGTTTTCTGCGTCGGCGGCGAAATAGATGTACCACTTGCCATCAAGAAAATGGATTTCCGGCGCCCAGATGTCGTGCGAGTAAGGCCCAGTCGCCGGCGGCGTCCACACCACCTTTTTTGGCGCAGACTTCAGGTCCGCCATGTTACGCGTCTTCCATAGCGTCAGATTTTTGGTCGTGGTATTCATGTAGTAGTACGTGCCGTCGTGATACTCCACCCACGGATCTGGCCCTGAAGGCAACAGCGGATTGGTAAAAGTATTTTGGCCGAGAGCGCACGCCACGCCGAAGAACAGCAGTAAGAGGGGGACAGTTTTCATGGCTTTCGGCGTCAGATTATAACGTGTCTCACGGGCGCTCTGTGAGCTCGAAGCTCGTGAGAAGCCATTGGAGTTTACGCGGCTTTCTTGCTTTTCTGCTTCTGAATCCGATCCGACAGCAACCTCTTGGCTTTTTCCAGTTCCCGCCGACGCGAAGCGGTCAAGTTGCGTCCTCCGCGATTGATGAAGTAGGTCAGCATCCTCATGCCGGAACCCGGACCTTTGGGTGAGACTTTTTTTGACGCTAATGATCGGGCGATGGTGGCAGCGTCTTTCGTAAACAAGGCTTTTGCGGGATGCGTGGAGTCAGTCGTAACTTTCGCGACCCAGCGTTCCGACGGTCGTCTGTTCGATTTTTTCTTGGATTGAGGCATACAGCAGGAACCGTCAATCGTGAGCCAACTCGATATCGCGAAGATGTAAAAAACAGCGCGGATAAATATTTCAATTTATCGATCCGCGCTGTTGTCGTATTCAGCCGCCAGATAACGCGTGACTACTCCACAACGAAAACTGCAATTCGGATACCGGGATGCTCAGCGTCAAACAAGTAATAGCCATCATCCACGTAGTCGATATAGCAGTCGTCATCATAAGACCATTCCGCCGGCCACACATCGACCAATTGGAATGAGTAACCGCCGTAAACCACTACCGGTTGTGAAACATTCACAACCCGCGTGCGATCCACATGGAAATGATGCTCACGCCCGAAATTTGAACGGAACCGATCGTCAGGAATTCGCTTCCCGCGCTGCGCCTGTACCGGATGCTGCTGCCGGTCGTGGTCGCGATCGCGATCCGCCTGTTCTCCTGGACGCTGTTCCTGTCGATTGTTCTCCTGCGGCCTTGCGGCAGCGGGGTGTTCATTATTTTGGTGAGCATCGGGACGAGACTCGTCGCGTTTCCCGTCATCCTGCTTCATGGCCCGGTCATCCGGTCTGGTGCGCTTGTCATCCCGCCTTGCGCCTTTGTCCTCTGGCCGAGGTGCATTTTTGTCTTTGTCCTTTGCCTTCTCGTCCTGCGCCTGTGGCCTGTCACCGCCCTCCTGTGAAAACCCGGGCGCTGACGCCAGCATAAAAGTAAACAACAATGCCGCTGTCAATGTTGCAAAAATCTTCATACGATCCCTCCGAGTGGAATGTGTACTGCACAACTTCGGGCCGGCTACTTCGGATGTGAAGGCAGTTGCGCGGGATGGCCCGCAGTGCGACGATGCACGGAAAGGAAATCGGGTATAACGGGTTCGGAGTGTCCTAGAGAAGAGCTAAGTGTTTATTACGTTGCCATCGATTTCTTGCGTTTTTCTGCGTCAGCAAGCCAGCCGCGTCGAATCATGCTTTCAGAAATGCTCGACAGATAAGGTTTGATATCAAGAATCGGCGTGCCATCCAGCATGTCCACACCACGTACACGTAATTGAGCGCCATCGCGCTGCAACAATTCGACGACCGTCAGTCCAATCGGGTTTGGCCTTCGCGGCGAGCGTGTCGCGAATACTCCATGCGGGCGTCCATCGTCCGCAGGAGGCGTGGCAATAAGGTCGAAGTCTGTGGAGCGATCGAACACCCATAGAATAAAAAGATGCGAGAAGCCCTCCACATCAGCTAAGCCAGCAGCAAACTCCGGTAATATTTCAATCGTTCCCTCAGCATCGTGTTTCGTCTCGAGTCCTTTCGGGATATCAGAAGTCCTGGTATAAGGGCTTCTCACATGACCAATAGCTCGGGGAACAAATAGGGATGCCATGGAACAAATATATCCGTGATATTTCCCGTGTCGCAACCTGATTGAAGGTCACCGATGAACCCTCAGTTCAGATCGGAAACCACCGACGTGGTGACGCCGCCGCCCCCGAAAATATCCAGCCCCAGCACCGTTCGAACCTGGCCTGAACTGAACGATAGCGAACTGCTCGACAGCTCCGCGAACTTCTGTCCGGCTGGAGTGAAGATCACCTGGTAACTGCCAGGTGCAAGTGATGTGTAGGCAGACGCCGAAGGGAATGCCAAGCCTGAGAAAGTTGGATTCACGGATGCAATGTTTGTCCCCGAGCTGACTACATAAACGTCCACCGTCCCCAGGATCGAAGAGGCATTCACCACCCGGATGCTGATATTTCCTGAACTGGGCGCAGCGTGGTTGTCCGCAATGATCTGCGTGGCGCCGCTGGTAACCAGCACAGTGTTGTAAGTTTTCGATCCCAGGCTTGCCGTTTGATCGGCCACGATGTTAGTCGTTCCTGAAGCTTCCGCCTGAATATCGTGCGAATCGGAGGTGACCGAACTGTATCCCGACCCGGCGCCATACCCAATAGAACTAGCCGTGCTCTTGCTATCGACTAACATATCGAGGCTGGACTGCGATGAAAGTGCGTTGACCAGTCGGATGTTGGCGTTGCCTGAAGAACTACATCCAGCGGCGAGAATAACAGCAGTGAGTAGACACACGACCAGCGCCCAGCGACGATGCATTCTTCGCTCCTTGAAATGATTGTGGATTTAAGCTGTGCTTTACGTGGACAGATGCGCTCGATGAAATCGTAAGTTGCTGAGAGCCGGGTAAAGTGTAGTCAAGCTGAGTAAAACGCTGTAAAGAGTGTGCAAATTATGGAGACACGATATGCGAAATTGTGCGTAAGGGCCGCGCACTCGTCCAGGTTTCTGTTATTGTCTGTGTCGCCAGATCACGTCCGCCGTCCCGAAAATCCTATGAAGCGCCTATCACTTCTTTTTCTTCTGTGTGTTGCGTCATCCTTGTCTGGGCAACAACCCCCGGAGATTCCTTTCGACTCGGTTCCTGATTTCCTTAAGCTCCCCGTGGACCTCTATTTCGGTGAGGTTGCAGGCGTAGCCTTGAACTCCAAGGGTCATGTCTTTGTTTTTTCGCGTGGCAATACCGCCGGGCCCGCATACGCCGCAGCCGCAGCGCAGCTACTTGAGTTTGATTCCAACGGCAAATTCCTTCGAGAAATTGGCCACCATCTCTACGGATGGTCTTATGCGCACGCCGTAAAAGTCGATCGGGATGACAACATCTGGGTTGCTGACAAAGGCTCCGATCTGGTGATCAAGTTCACCCCTGAAGGCCGGGTGGCAATGGTCTTCGGCAGAAAACAGGAGGCCTCTGACGAAGATACCGCCCCCTTGAAGCATCCCAATCCTCCGCTGCCCGCAGTGGACGGAATGTTCCGCCAGGTTACCGATATGGCGTGGGATTCGGCGGGCAACACTTATATCAGCGATGGCTACATCAATTCTCGTGTCGCCAAAGTCGATAAGAACGGCAATTGGATCAAGTCGTGGGGAGAGCCGGGCAATGGACCGGGTCAGTTCAAGACTCCGCACAGCATAGCCGTGGATGCAGAGGACCACATTTACGTCGCCGACCGCGGCAACCGGCGGATTCAAGTCTTCGATACCGACGGCAAATTTCTTCGCCAGATTACGATCGATGTACCCTTTGATCCCAACGCCAGGCCGGCGATCGGCAATAAGCCACAATCACCGATACCGGTCTCCGGAAATCAATTGATGGCGCCCGGTGCGCCGTGGGCAATTTGCATTACGCCGCCGCCACACCAGGTACTCTACAGCTCGGATGCTTATCCCGGACGCATTTACAAATTGAGTTTGGACGGGAAAGTCGTGGGCGTACTCGGTTCCTCGGGCAAGCAGCTCAAGCAATTTGGCTGGGTTCACGAGATCGCGTGTCCATCAGAAAACGAACTTTATGTTGGTGAATTGTTGAACTGGCGAGTGCAGAAGCTGATCTTGAAGCCTGGCCACTGAGCGCGGCTTTACCGGCAGGAACCAGGGTTTTATCTCTCGCTGTCCGTTTTTTTTGACGGAAAATTGGCGTAGAATTACGAACCGTAAGCCACTTCGTCGCCGATTTGATCATGAGGTGTTGCTGACAAATCTCCTGGAATTTCCTGTTTGACATCGGTGCTGGGTCTGTCGCGGTGCATCGTGGAAGTGCCGATAGGAGCAGTATGGCTGACGACATTCAAACCATAAAGGCAAACGAAGCGGCTGCCCGAAGGTTGACGCGCCGCAACTTTATTAAAGGCGTTATCGGCGGCGGAGTTGCCGCTTCCTCGGCGAGCTACCTTTTCCGGGCGTCAGGCCTTCTCGGTCAGGGCGGATCAGCTGACAGATTGCTGACGCTCAACGTCAACGGTCAACAGCGCCGGGTTGACGTCATGAAGCAGGAGACTCTGGCCTGGACCCTTCGCTATAAGCTGGGACTCACCGGCACCAAACTTGGCTGTGATCGCGCCGAGTGCGGCGCCTGCACCGTACTTATCGACGACGTCCCGCATTACTCATGCTCGATACTTACCCACACCGTCCGCGACAGGAAGGTTGTATCCATTGAGGGACTAGCAAGCCCCGACGGCAAGCTGCATCCGGTACAGCAAGGCGTGATCGATGAACAGGGATTTCAATGTGCCTTCTGCATGTCCGGATTCATCATGTCCGCAGTCGGTTATCTCAAGAACAATCCCAATCCGACCCGAGCTGAAATGGCGCACGGCATTTCTGGAAACCTGTGCCGTTGTCAGGACTACGACAAAATTCTCACTTCGATGATGCGCGGGGCCGAAAACATGCGGAAGGTGAGCCATGCCTGATTCCCAGTGGAAATCAAATCAGCAGAAATTTGGCGCTAAATACAAAGTGCTGGGCAAGGACTACACCACGCCCGATCTATATGCAAAAGTGACTGGGCAGGCGAAGTATGCGGAAGATTTCCGCGTGGATGGAATGCTGTTTTGCAAATTGTTGCTCAGCCCCGTGCCGCATGGCCGCGTGAAGCACCTCGACGTGAGCAAGGCCATGGCTATGCCGGGAGTGAAGGCCATCCTCACCCAGAACGATCTGCCCGCACCCGCCGACAGCGTCACCGATCTCGGGGTTGTTATCAAGGCCAACCCGCAGGGTGAAAAGGCGCTCACCAATGAACCTCTCTATCAGGGAGAACCGGTGCTGGCAGTCGCGGCCATAGATGAGTTCACGGCGGCCGAGGCCATCGAAGCGATTGATATCGAGTTTGAACATCTTCCATTTGCGATCGATCCCCTGGACACGTTACGGCCCGGCGGCCCCAATCCGCGCGTCGAAGGCAACATCTGGATAAAGCCACCCGTGCCCGCTGCCAAGCCGGGCGAGAAGCCGCCCAGCCCGCCGCTCCCGAAAGTGGGAGAACTCAAGTGGGCCGACGCCGATTTTGCCGAAGCCAGACAAGGCCGTTTGCCGATGGGCAAGCCGCAGGATGAATGGAGCTACGGTGACCTGGACGCAGGTTTTCGCAACGCCGCTCTGGTACTCGACGAAACGTTTGTGACCCCGGACAGCAGCCATCAGACACTCGAGCCGCGCAGCACGCTGGCTTATTGGCAGAACGGAAAAGTGTTTGTCCACATGGGCACGCAGAGCACGGTGCAGACACTGGCTAGTCTTGGCCGCTGGCTGAATATGGATCCCAGCCAGATTGTGCTCATCAGCGAATACACCGGGGGAGGGTTCGGCAGTAAAGCCACTGGCTATATCTTCGCGATTATTCCAGCGCTGCTGGCCAAAAAAGCCAATGCACCGGTAATGATGCGCATCAGCCGTGAGGAGGAAAATTTCATCGGACGTGCGCGGCCTGGTTTTCAGGGCCGCATCAAGGTCGGCTTCGCCAAAGATGGACGAATCACTGCTGTGGACATGTATGCCGTCTGCAATAACGGTCCATACGATTCGGTGGGCGACGCCGGCGCTTCGGGAGCCATTGTTTCGCTGCTCTACCAGCCGCCAGCCATGCGCTGGCGCGGTGCGACTGTGCTGACCAACACGCCGCCCCGCGGTCCGCAAAGCGCGCCCGGCGGAATGCAGGGAATCATCATGATGGAGCCGGTTGTCGCCAAAGCGGCCCGAAAGCTTGGGCTCGATCAAGTCGAGATCCGCAAGATTAATTGTCCCGAAGGCAAAGCGCTATGGGGTCCAGAAAGAAATGGCCAGCGCTCGCACTCGACCAGCGCATTTCTCAAAGAAGCGTTTGATCGCGGCGCCGAGCAGTTTCGCTGGAAAGAACGTACTGCGCAGCCCAAACGCAGCGGAAACAAAGTGCGTGGAGTGGGCGTTTCGTCCAGTTGCTTCTTCGCTGGTTCAGTCGGCTATGACGGCTTGTTCGTCATCCGTCCCGATGGCCGCGTCGCCATCCAATCCGGCATCGGCAATCTGGGTACAGAATCCATCAGCGACGTTCACCGCGTCGTCGCCGAAGTGCTCGGCGTGCCATGGGAAAAGTGCGATGTGACCTGGGGCAACACTTCGAAAAATTTGCCTTGGACCTGCGTCTCTGGCGGCAGCCAGACCACGCACGCCATGAGCCGCGCTGCATATGCTGCCGCGCTTGATGCAAAGCAGAAACTGCAGGAGATCGCCGCCAAGACTTACGGCGGCAAGCCCGAACAATATGATGTTGCTAACGAACGGGTCTTCCGCAAGGGTGGGGGGGCCGGCATGACTCTGGCGCAGGCGGCGCAGCATGCCATTAAGCTTGGCGGACTTTATGACGGACACGAGACCCCTGCCGACGTGAACAAATACACCAAAGCCTCGATTGCGGCATTGGCCGGGCAAGGATTGGTGGCAGCGGCGAAAGACAAATTTCCTCACGACGGTCAAAGCTTCTCTTACGTCGCAAGCTTTGCCGAAGTTGAAGTCGATTCCGAAACCGGGAAGTACCACATAACAGATTTTCTCGCGGTCGCCGACGTCGGCTCGGTCATCCATCCCAAGTCACTCGGTGGTCAGGTGATTGGGCGCTCGATCCTCGGCATTGGCCATGCCATCGGACAGAAGTGGGTATTCGATCCCGAGTACGGCCATTTTATTTCGCGACGCTTCTATCAGACCAAGCCGCCAACCATCCTCGACGTGCCAGTAAACATGCAATGGGCGGCGCTCGACATCCCGGATCCCGAGACCCCTATTGGCGCGCGCGGGATCGGTGAGCCCCCGGTGGGCGGCGGATGCGGTGCAATTTTGAATGCCCTTTCAGACGCGTTGGGCGATGAAGTTTATCGCCGCGCCCCGGTAAATCTGGACACGATTCTTACATCGCTCGAAGCTGGGCGCCCGATGCAGGACCCATTGACCGCGCATATTTAGCGCGATTGAAATTGAATCACACGGAGTGAGCTATGGCGGTAATTCGTGACGTAATGCCGGCGTTTCAATTGTTCCAGCCGACTTCGGTCACAGATGCGCAGAAGTTGCTGCAGGAGCATGGCAATGAAGGCTGGGTGCTGGCCGGCGGCATGGACAGCATGGACTGGCTCAAGGACCGCATCAAAAAGCCGAAAGCCGTAGTTGATCTGAGCGGGATCGAAGAACTGCGGGGCATCCGCAGCAACGGCGATGCAATTGAGATCGGTGCGATGACCACCCTCACCGAAGTGGCCAACAATCCCATCATCAAACAGCGGTATGGATTGTTGAGTGAAGCGGCTGGCCTGGTCGCGTCGCCGCAGATTCGCAATCAGGGCACGCTGGGCGGCAACGTTTCGCAGGATGCGCGCTGCTGGTATTACCGGGCGGGATGGCCGTGTTATCGCGCCGGCGGAAACATCTGTTACGCCGATACGCCCGTGGGCCGCAACCGCGAGCATGCAATCCTGCACGCGCAACGTTGCGTCGCAGTCAATCCGTCAGACAC
>DATJHT010000173.1:0-7758 GCA_035493765.1 Terriglobales bacterium | reverse complement strand
GCGGACGCCCTGCGCGCTGCGCCCGGATTCGCGGATGGTGCCGGAATCCATGCGAATGATTTTGCCGTACTGGCTGATCAGCATCAGTTCAGATTTCTCCGTCACCTGCGCAATGCCCACCACTTTGCCGTTGCGCTCGGTGGTCTTGACGTTGATCACGCCGGAGCCGCCGCGACCCTGAAGGCGATACTCGTCGGCGGGCGTGCGCTTGCCGTAGCCATTTTCGGTGATCGAAAGAATCAACGAGCCTTTGATCGGAATGGTCGCGTCGGTGGCTGTGGCCTCCGGCACGCCGGCTTCAGCTTTGGCTTTTTCCAGTTCAGCTTCGGCTTTCTTCGGATCTTTCGGCGTAGTCGCCATGCCGACGATGTAATCTTTCTCGTCGAGCTTCATGCCACGAACGCCGTAGGCCGGCCGGCCCATGTCGCGCACATTGCCCTCGTCGAAGCGAATCGCCTGGCCATCGTGCGAAGCCAGGAAAATGATCTGATTGCCGTCGGTCAGCGTAGTGCCGACGAGTTCGTCGCCCTTGTCGATGCCGATGGCGATGATACCGCGCGACATCACATTGCAGAAGTCTTTCAATGGCGTCTTCTTCACTGTACCGTTGCGCGTGGCGAAGAAAACATACCGACCTTCTTCTTCGAGATTGCGCACGGCGAGCATGTTGCGCACAGTCTCGCCCGGTTGCAGCGCCACCAGATTCGAAACATGTTTGCCTTTGCCTGCGGCCCCGACATCGGGGATTTCATACACTTTTAGCCAGTACACGCGCCCCGTATTCGTAAATATGAGAATGTAGGCGTGCGTCGAAGCGATGAAAAGATGCTCGACGAAGTCTTCGTCGCGGGTCTTCATGCCGGTGCGGCCCTGGCCACCACGCCGTTGCTGGCGATAAGTGGAGATCGGGGTGCGCTTGAGGTATCCGCCATGGCTGACGGTTACCGCAACCTGCTCATCGGCAATCAGATCTTCGAGCTGGATTTCGGCGGCTTCGTCTTCGATAACCGTGCGGCGCTCGTCTCCGTAGAGCTTCTTGATCTCTTCGAGCTCTGTGACGATCACTTTGCGCAGCTTCTTCTCCGAGCCGAGAATGGATTCGTATTCAGCGATATTGTCGCGCGTGACGCCCAGCTCTTTGTTGATCTCGTCAATCGAGAGTCGCGTCAAACGGTGCAATTGCAGCTCGAGGATCGCGTCGGCCTGAATTGCCGTAAACGGCTTTTCGGGATCAATTTTCGGCGCTCGCCCGGTGGTATTGATTTCGATTTTTTTGCCGCCGAAGTACATCACCAAATTTTCGCGGGCTTCGCCCCGGTTGGCGCTGCCGCGAATGATGGCGATCACATTATCGAGATGATCGAGCGCCTTGAGATAGCCTTCGAGGATGTGCTCGCGGTCTTTAGCTTTCTGCAGCAGATAGGCTGTGCGGCGGCGGACCACATCCACGCGATGATCGATGAAATGCTGAATCGCCTGAATCAGCCCCATCTCTTTCGGCTGATTATGGACGACCGCCAGCAGGATCATGCTGAAGTTTTCCTGCATCTGGGTGTGCTTGAAAAGCTTGTTGAGCACGATCTGCGGTTCGGCGCCGCGCTTGAGTTCAATCACGATGCGCATACCATCGCGATCGCTCTCATCGCGAATATCGGAGATGTCTTCAATGGTTTTGTTATTGACCAACTCCGCCATCCGCTCGATCAGGTAACGCTTGTTCACCTGGTACGGAATCTCAGTAACAATGATGGCTTCACGGTCTTTCGAAAAAGTTTCAATGGCTGCACGGGCACGCATAGTGAAGCGTCCCCGTCCATGCTTGTAGGCATCGAGAATTCCCGCCTTGCCGTGAATGATTCCAGCGGTCGGGAAATCCGGGCCTTTAACGATCTTCAGAATTTCAGGCAGTGTGGTCGCGGGATTGTTCACCAGCGTAATCGCCGCATCCACGATCTCGGTCAAATTGTGTGGCGGAATTTTCGTCGCCATGCCGACCGCGATTCCGTCGGACCCGTTGATCAGCAAATTGGGGACGCGCGCGGGCAGAACATCGGGCTCATGTTCGCTGCCGTCGTAGTTCTCGCGAAAATCTACGGTGTCTTTGTCGAGGTCTTCGAGCAGAGCGGTCGCGACACGAGCGAGACGCGCTTCGGTATATCGATCAGCAGCTGGCGGGTCGCCATCAACGGACCCGAAGTTTCCCTGTCCATCAACCAATGGATAACGCATGGCAAAGGGCTGCGCCATGCGCACTAATGCGTCATACACTGCCAAGTTTCCGTGCGGGTGGTACTTACCCATGGTGTCGCCGACGATGCGGGCACATTTGCGGGTGGCGCGATTCGGCTGGAGGCCCATCTGCTGCATGGTGTAAAGAATCCGGCGATGCACGGGCTTGAGGCCATCACGTACATCAGGCAGCGCGCGCCCAATGATGACCGAGAGTGAATAGTCGAGATACGACCGCTTCATCTCCTCTTCAATGTTGACTGGCTGGATATTCGCCGCGCCCGGGCCACCGTCGCCTGGGGGAGGAGTCAGCGGAAGTTGTGGATTCTGATCGTCTGCCATAAGTAAGAAGCTTTAGCTATTGGTTCTTAGCTGCTAGCTGAACCGTCAAACTGGACTGATTCTGCGCCTGCGGATAATCCGTAAACAATTGCAAAATAATGGGCTTAGCGTCTGATTCGGAGCTGATTCATTATACCACGTTAATGCCCGTTCCCGGTGCGACAAACGCCAACGTGAACCAGTGAAAACATCGGTTTCAAGTGACGATCGGGTCGGGTTCTGGGAACTTTTTCTGCCGTCCCTCCGGGACTCTACTGTTGGTCACAGTCTCCCCAGAGCTTCCGCGCCGGGCTAAGCTGGGTCAGCCTGCGGGACTGAGACACGCCTGCTCGGAAGCGGGCGTCGCCGCTCCGGCTTCCGATATTCGGCTCAGGCTCTGAAAAATTCTCGTGCACTTCACGCTATTTCGCTCATCCAAGAAAATTGCTGTAAGCTCCACGACATCCAGAGATTCCAAATAGGACATGCGAAGGAAACGCCACGCACTTGTTCCAGCAGTGTTCTTGACTGCGCTAGTTGGCGTAACTGCCAGCGTACTGTGCGCCGAAAGCGGATCTCTTCGTCTGGATACCGGCGAGCACATTTACAAAACCGCATGCGTTGCCTGTCACGGTCCTGACGGCAAAGGCACTCCGAAAACCATCGCAGGATTCGAGCCGCCCAATTCGTTCCCCGATTTCACCCGCTGTGATCAGACCACTGCGGAACTCGATAATGACTATCGCGCGGTCATCGTCCATGGCGGCCGCTACCGTGGCTTCTCACAAATTATGCCCTCGTTCAGCGAGGCACTTACCGATGAGCAGATCAGCAAAGTAATCGGATACCTGCGTCATTTCTGCCGCGAAACGGGCTGGCCGCGCGGGGAACTGAATCTGCCGCGCGCCATCGTCACTGAAAAGGCTTATCCCGAAGATGAAGAGGTCATTTCTACCGCCGTAAATGCTCGCGGCGGACCAGGAAACGAGACCCATATCATCCACGAGCAGCGCTTCGGCGTACATAACCAGATCGAAGTTGACGTTCCGGTTCTTTTTCAGGACCAGAACCGCACCTGGTATGGCGGCATCGGAGACGCGACGGTTGGGGTGAAGCGTGTCTTCTTCTCGAGTCTGCGTAGGGGATCAATCTTCGCGCTGCAAGGCAGCGTGCTCGTCCCGAGCGGCAGCCGCACGCGCGGCTTCGGCAGTGGCACAACCACCTTTGAAACTTTCGCCGCCTACGACCAGCTATTCAAGACGAATACGTTCTTCCAGACTCAGTTTGGTGCTGATCTTCCCCGCCACACTGACATCGCTCCGCAATCCATCTTCTTCAATGCCGCTGTCGGGCAGACTATCGGCGCAGATCATGGGCTCGGTCGTGCATGGTCTCCCATGTTCGAGTTTCTTGGACAACGCGACTTGATGGACGGCGCGAAAACTGATTGGGACGTACTGCCGCAACTGCAGGTGACGCTCAGCCGTCGCCAGCATATTCGTGGGGACGTCGGCGTCCGCGTTCCCGTGACGAACACTCTTGGCCGACCAGTGCAACTGCAACTGTACTTTCTCTGGGACTGGCAGGACGGCAAGCTGACGGAGGGCTGGTGATGCGCGCGGCATTCTTTTTCGCGACGTTGGTATTTCTGCCCTTACTCGCCCAGTCCGCCGACAAGAACGCCGACCTCAAGCCCGAGTTCCACACTTCCGATCGCTGCCTGGCCTGTCACAACGGCCTCACCACGCCGGAAGGTAAAGATGTTTCCATCGGCTTCAACTGGCGTGCCAGCATTATGGCGAATTCCGCCCGTGATCCTTATTGGCAGGCCAGCGTGCGCCGCGAGGACATTGATCATCCGGAAGCAAAGGCGGAAATCGAAGACGGATGCGCCGATTGCCACATGCCAATGGCGCGATACAAGGCGAAGTTGAATGGCAAACTGGGCGAAGTTTTTGCCCACCTGCCTTTCGAAGCTGATCCCAAGAAGAACGCCGACGCCGAAGATGGCGTGACTTGCTCTGTGTGCCATCAGATCTCGAAAAGCAATCTCGGCAAGCGCGAAAGCTTCAACGGCGGCTTTGAGGTTGAATCTCCGCCCTCGCCAGGTGACCATCCTGAGTTCGGCCCATTCGCAATTGCCGGCGGTCAGACCCGAATCATGCAGACCTCAACCGGCGGCTTTCGACCGACTGCCGCGGCGCACATTCGCGACGCTGCGTTATGCGCAACCTGCCACACCCTTTATACGAAGTCACTTGGCCCCGACGGGAAATTTCTCGGCTACTTCCCCGAGCAGATGCCCTTTCAGGAATGGCAGCATAGCGATTATCCGCAGAAGAAAACTTGTCAGGCATGTCACATGCCTGAGGTTGAGCAGGCGACGCAGATCGCGACGGTCATGGGCGAGCCGCGTATCGGAATGCATCAGCACACTTTCACTGGTGGAAACTTCTTCATTTTGAGAATGCTGAACCTGCATCGTGACGAATTGAGCGTCTCTGCATTGCCCGCCGAACTCAGCGCCGAAGCCGATCGCACTCTTGATTTTCTGCAAACGCAAGCCGCGCGGGTTACGCTTCGTAACGTCAGCGCAGTTTCCGGCAGACTCAACGCCGATGTTCTGGTCGAGAACCTCACCGGGCACAAGCTGCCTACGGCATTTCCGTCGCGTCGTGCATGGATTCATTTCATCGTTCGCGATCGCGATGGCAAGAAAGTATTCGAGTCGGGCGCACTGAATCCCGATGGGTCTATTAGCGGCAATGTGAATGACTCCGATCCCTCCCGCTTCGAATCGCACCATCGCGAGATCACGAATCCCGATGAGGTTGAAATCTACGAGCCGATTCTCAAGGACTCCGACGGCCAGGTGACCACCGGCCTGGCCGCTGCGGTTGGTTACTTGAAAGACAATCGCCTCTTGCCTGCCGGCTTCCAGAAACAATCGGCCGACAAAGACATCGCTGTAATCGGCGAGGCAGCTGACGATCCCAACTTCACCGGCTCAGGAAGCCTAGTGCACTACTCTGTGAATTTAGCCGATTCACCTGGACCGTTTCAGATCGACGCCGAACTCTGGTATCAGCCGATTGGCTTTCGCTGGGCCCATAACCTCGCATCTTACGACTCGCCCGAGACCAAACGCATTGTCGAATACTACGATTCCGCACCTCAGGCCAGCGCAACCGTGCTCGCCAAATCGCAAGTGACCCTCGCCCCCTAAGTCACCTTCCCGACTCCACTTTTGGCACTTGTACTTGCCTCGAAAAAGTTGCAAAATTGCGTCCTTCCCCGTTGGAGGCCGACTTGCGCCGATACCTAGCTGTCTGCGCTCTCATCTTTCTTTTTGTGCCTGCTGCAGCCGCCCAGACTCCGGCGCCCACTCCGACGCTGGACCCTAGCGCCCCCTCACTCACGCTTCACGTTGCGACCCGTATGGTCACTGTCGAGGTGGTTGCCCGCGACCACAAGGGCCGCCCCGCGACCGGGCTCACGGCCAGCGATTTCGAGGTATTCGATCAGGTTTCGGGTTTCCATAAAGAAAAACGGCAACAGAAAATCGCCGCATTTCGGGCGATGGGAATCATGGATTTCGCTTCGAGGAATGGCGACGCCCTGCAGGTCCCGCCGGGTGTGTATACCAATCTGGTGACAATGCAAAAGAATCCCGTGCCTCCGACCATGATTCTGGTTGATGGCCTCAATACCGACATTACCGCTCAAATGCAGGTGCATGCGCAAATGGTCCGTATGCTCAACTCGCTGCCGGATGATGTACCGGTTGCAATTTTTTTACTCGGACGCCGCTTGCGTATGCTTCAAAGTTTCACCACGGATCCCAAGTTGCTGAAGGCGGCGCTGCAAAAAGCGTCCACGGTCGAAACCAACGGGTTAAGGCAACTTGATCCGCGCGATGATCCTGATTCGCTTTCTGCTTTCCAGGAGGAAACCGCTGCAAACTCGCCGGGGCCGGCGGGGAATAATGCAAGTGCAACGAGTACGCTGCAACGCTTCGAACAAGAAACTTACGTTTTTGCCATGGACATTCGCGTCCGCGAAACAATTGAAGCATTGCGCTCAATTGCGCTCCATGTAGCCGGATATCCGGGGCGGAAGAACCTGCTTTGGATTTCATCGTCGTTTCCTATTGCGATCAATCCGGAGATAGACAGCTTCAATACTTTCCGCGATTACGGCTCGCAAATGGAAGACCTGGCCAACACGCTGGGAGAATCGAAGATTGCCGTGTATCCCATCGATCCCGGAGGCCTTCAGACATTTTCGTCCTTACAGGCAAGCCGGCGCACTCGAGCAGGATTTGGCGGAGGCTCCGCCGATGCCATCAGCCGTGAGTCGCAGATGCGCGTCAACTCTCAAGCCACCATGGAAATTCTGGCCGGTGACACTGGCGGCCAAATCTGCACCGATAACAATGATCTGAGTTATTGCGTAAAGAGGGCGGTCAATGACAGCAGTGCGTTCTACGAGATTGCCTACTATCCCGATGCTGCGGAATGGCACGGAGAGTTCCACAAGATCATTCTCAAAACCAAGCAGTCCGGCCTTCACCTTGCTTACCGCCAAGGTTATTTCGCACGCCGTGATGGGGGCGACAGTTCTGATCCCAAGATCGCTAATGCACAACTGCAGCAGGCAGCGTGTGATGACTTCTTAACTGCAACATCCCTGACGTTGGCAGTTCGAATCCTTCAGCCGGACTCGCCTGAAAAGGTGAAGTATTGGGTGGTGGTAGATCCGGATACGATCAGCTTTCCCGACGCCGGAGAAAACGCTCGTGGTCTGAACTTAATGGTTGCTGCTTGCACCTTTGACAAGTCTGGAAAGCCGCTACAGCTCATGAAAGAACCGATTGAGCGAAAACTGACCGATCACGAATACAAGACGCTTTTGGCACAGCATTTTGTACCGCATACCTTCATCATCTCCCCGGGATCGAATGCGGCGATGATCCGGGTTTTGGTTAAAGACAATTCCAGCGGACGGCTCGGGTCGGTGAATATCCCCTATCCGGCACCCGCGGCTGTAGCTGCGGCGGCGACTTCGCAGTCGAACTCACAGTGAAGGTTGCATGCGCGGTGGATCTAAACCAAATCAAACCCTTTTTTAACCGCAGAGTGCGCAAAGTACGCAGCGAAAACCGCGCGTGGCTTTTTTCGTCCCGCTGTTCGACACCTTCACTACAAG
>DATJHT010000172.1:0-14125 GCA_035493765.1 Terriglobales bacterium | reverse complement strand
CCCGCCATCGTTCTTGCGGAAAAATTGCTGCAACGCTATCCGCAGGTTAAGAGTCGCATCGTTACCTCCGGGCCTCCGCTATGGCCGAATGCCAAGGTTTATACGCTCGACAGAATGATCGCGCTTTCGCGCAACGATTATTTCGTCATCAGCGATAGTGACGTGCGCGTCGGGCCCGACTTCCTGCGCAACGTGATCCCTCCGCTTTTTGACCACAAGCTCGGCCTGGTCAGCTGCCTCTATCGCGGCGATCCCGCGGGTGACTTCTGGTCGATCCTCGAAGCCATCGGCATGTCGGTGGAGATGCCGTCGGGCGTGGTCGTTGCCGATATGCTTGAAGGAATTCGCTTTGCGCTGGGCCCCGCCGTTGCCTTCCGCCGCGACGCGCTGGATGCGATCGGTGGCATTGCATCCACCGCCGATTATTATTCCGACGACTATGTCCTCGGCAACAAGATCTGGGCAGCGGGATACAAAGTCATTTTTTCCCACTACATCATTCATCACGTACTGACGCCGCGCCCGCTAATCAGAACCCTCGGCGATCAGTTGCGCTGGATGAAAAGCACGCGCCATTCACGACCCTGGGGGCATATCGGCTCGGGGCTGACGTTTGCGATGCCGTTTGGAATACTTGCTTTGATATCCGCAGGAGCGCTCGGACACCTAAACGCCGGCATTGCGCTATTTGCTGCTGCATTCTTGAATCGGGTGATCCAGGCCGTGGCCGTCGGTTGGGGACTGCTCAAAGATCCACGCGCCTTGCGGCTGTGCTGGCTCTATCCGCTGCGAGACCTGCAAGGATTTCTGGTATGGGCGGCGAGTTTCACCAGCCACAATTTCTATTGGCGCGGCGAGATCTATCGCTTCACCGACGACGGCAAAATTATTGCTCAAAGCAGAAAGTCTGAATCGGTCGCGGTGCCGCTTTGATCGTCCAAATTATTGCGGCTTCAACTTGCCGCTCTCCAGCCTAAACACTTCACCGCGCCAAATGATCTTTTTGCCGAATAATCCTCCCAGCCAAACCATGACCGCAACGAAATCCCGCACCGGCAGTAGCCACAGATAACGCCAGCTTTTGGGCTCCTGTAACACCAGCGACGCACTCACGACGGCCATGCCGGCACGTGCCAATAACGCGGCTGCCAGCAACCATCCCGTCCACGAGGCCGGCAGCAAACAGAATGCGGCCACAGCCCATGGCAACGTGAATGTCAGAAGTAATCCCGCATAACCACTCGGACGCGATGCGCGAATTGTTCTCGCCCAGCGCAACTGGTGTGCCCAAAATCCCGCGAAATTGTACCCCGGCAAATTCGTTTGGACTACCGAGTGCGACAGTACGATGCGTTCACCCGTCTGGAAAATCCTGCGCCCCAACTCATAGTCGTCGGCGAGGTAGTCAATGATCGCTTCGAATCCGCCGATCTTCGCCAGCGAGCTTCGGCGGAACGCGAGGGTTGATCCCAAGCCAAAATGCAGCCCTCGCTCCATCATTCGCGCCGCCAGAACTCCCGCCATGAAGTCGGTATTGATGCCCAGCGCCTCCAGCTTCGAGGAGATTGAACGGCCGGGAACTCCCCGATAAAGACAGGTCACCAGGCCAATTCCTGGTGCCGCAAGTTCGCCGATTAGCGACCGCAGATAATCGGTATGCACTCGTATGTCGCTGTCATTGACCAAAAGAAATTCGTGCGACGCATGAGGCAGAAGTTGAACCAGCGTGCTGACCTTTCCGTTTGCTCCCAGACGTTCCTTGCAAACCATCAGACGAATCTTGCGATCCGGGAATTCGCGGCCTAGTTGTTCAACAGCTCGCGCTGCCGGATCTTCCATGCTGGAAACCCCGAACAGAATTTCGTACTCCGGACAGTCCTGGACGCAGTGTGACCGCAAAGCTTCGTACATATTGGGATCGACGCCCTTCAGCGGCTTTAGGATGGAGACCGGTGGAAGATCACTTCGATCAGGAGTTGTCCGCCTCCTCTGCCGCACAAAGCTTATTCCCGCCCAGCAACACAAAAGGCAGTAGCCGACGCTTGCCACTGTTGCGCTGGCAGAAATTGCGGCGAGGGCACCACGAAAAGTGACCAGCATGGTTGAGCCATTCTGCACGCTCTTCTACGTTCAGGCAAACCCGCCACCAGCCGCCACTATGCATTCATTGACATACACTGCTGCACTCCCTAAGATTGCTGCGCACGGCCATTTGTCGCGTTGACCTGCTCAAAGAAATCATGATCGGCCAAACCGTCTCCCATTACAAAGTCACTGAAAAGCTCGGCGGTGGCGGAATGGGAGTGGTGTTTAAAGCCGAAGACACGCGCCTCGGACGCTTCGTCGCGCTCAAGTTTCTTCCCGACAACGTAACCGCCGACGAGCATCTGCTTACGCGTTTCCGACGCGAAGCCCAGGCCGCTTCCAGTCTCAATCATCCCAATATCTGCACCATCTATGACATTGGCGAGCAGGACGGCCGCGCTTTCATCGTCATGGAATATCTCGACGGCGAGACATTAAAGCACCTGATCGGGGACCGCCCGCTGGACCTCGATCTGTTAATGACTCTTGGTGTCGAGATCGCCGATGCGCTTGACGCAGCTCACTCCCGCGGCATCGTGCACCGCGACATCAAGCCGGCAAACATTTTCGTTACGGCTCGAGGACACGCAAAGATTCTCGATTTCGGGTTGGCCAAGGTGGCACAGGGAAGTAAGGCTTTGGTCGGAGCCGACGAAGCCACCGTCGGAGTAAACGACGAACACCTTACCAGTCCCGGATCGGCGCTTGGCACCGTGGCGTACATGTCCCCGGAACAGGTACGCGGCAAGCCGCTCGACGCTCGCACTGACCTTTTTTCCTTTGGAGTGGTGCTTTACGAAATGGCAACTGGGGCACTGCCATTCCGCGGCGAAACTTCGGGCGTGATTTTCGACGGGATTATGAACCGGGCGCCGTTGGCTCCGGTCCGCTTGAATCCCAATCTGCCGCCCAAACTCGAGGACATCATCAATCGCGCCTTGGAAAAGGACACAGACCTTCGCTATCAGCACGCTTCCGACATCAAGTCAGAGTTGTTGCGGTTGAAACGCGACCTGGATAGCAAGAAAACGAGCGTGCGGGAGGAATTGCCAACTGCGACCTCTTCGGACGAAGATGCCCGAACAAGAGTGTACGCGCCGTTAGGCCAGCTGAAGTCCGACTCCGGCAAGTCCGCCCCTGCAGCTGCTTTGATCGCTGAAGCAAGCAGTCCGCCATTTTCTGCTGAGGGCAGACCCGCTTCCGGCCAACATTCTGCGGAACCTCCAGCGTCTTTCGTCCCCTTCTGGAAGCGCTGGCCGATTTTGGTGGGTGCTCTGATTGTGATCGCGGGATTGGCGCTCGGCGGCTATTTTTACTTCCATAAGTCCACCGCCCCTCTGCTCACTGACAAGGATGAACTCATCCTTGCCGACTTTGATAACAAGACAGGCGATCCGGTTTTTGATTCCACGCTGAAAGAGGCTCTCGCCATTCAGCTCGAGCAGTCGCCGCTCATCCAATTGGTCAGCGATGCGGAACTGCACAACAGTTTGCAATATCTAGGCCAGCCAAAAAATCAACGTATTACTCCGGAATTGGCGCAGCAGATTGGCCAGCGCTTGGCAGTCAAAGCCTATCTTGCCGGCGTCATCGAGCCGCTCGGTTCGTCCTACGTAATATCTATCAATGCAGTTAATTGCGCTACCGGGGACGTATTTGGCCGCGAGCAGATCACGGCGCAGGACAAATCCGCTGTGCTGGGTGCGGTCTCAACCATCGCCACGAAAATGCGCGCGCGTCTAGGCGAATCGCTGTCCTCGATTCAAAGACTTTCGACGCCGTACTTGAGCAGCGTAACCACCGCCTCCTTGCAGGCCTTCCATGCTTTTTCGCTGGGGGAGAACGAACACCGCATGGGTCGCGATTTTCCCGAAGCCATCTCGTTCTATGAGCAAGCGGTCCAGCTTGATCCCGCCTTCGCCATGGGATGGGCGAGACTCGGCGTTGCTTACAGCAATCAAGGCGCCGTAGCTAAAGCGATTGGGGATCTAAAGAAGGCGTATGACGTGCGGGAGCGGGTAACTGAACGCGAGCGCATGTACATCGAGGCGCAGTACGCGTTACAGCAATTTGATCTACCCAAGAGTCTGGAGGCGTACAAACTTTACGCCTCCACCTATCCCCGCGATGCCGCTGCTTTGAACAATCTGGCGTCGGTTTATTCGACCATCGGAGATCTTGACCAAGCGGCCGAGGGATTCAAAAAAGCCTGGCAGGAAGCCAAGTGGGACAACATCGCCGCTACTAATACTGCCGGAACCATGCTTCAGTTGGATCGAGTAAAAGACGCGGATGAATACTTAAAAGAAGCTCTGGAGCAGGGCGGTGGAGACGATGTTACCTACAACACAGTGTTGCTGATTCGCGATTTCATGGCAGGCGTGCCGGACTGGGAAAAGCACGAGCAGTGGGCATCGGCGCACCCCAGCGGTTTCACCGTTGAGGGTACCGCAGCCAATATCAACTTTTATTTAGGGAAAATGGAAGCCGCCAATCACGGGTGGACGCGCGCGGCCCAGCGGGCCGCACAGGGAAAGCTGCCTGACACCGCTGGAGGCCTGTTCGCCATAATGGCGGTGAACAATGCTCTGGTTTCCGACTGCGCTCTCGCCCGCGAGTCGGCCCACCGCGCACTGGCGCTTGATCATTCGATAGCCACCGTGCCCAATGCGGGGTTGGCATTGGCACTCTGCGGGGAAACCGGGGCTCCGTCACAGGAAATGCAACGCCTCGTGGCAGCAAGTCCGAACAACACGCTTGCGACCGAGATTTACTTGCCTGAAGTTAAAGCAGCAACAGCCATATTTCAGCACCATCCTGAGTCCGTTGCGGACCTGCTGACGGCGACCACTCCGTACCCATTGGTTTCGAAAGCGCCACTGCTTCTGGGCACTGCTTCACTCGCTCGAAGCGAGTGGGAACAGGCGGTCAATGATTTTGCTCCCGGGTTGCGTTATCACGGTCTGGCTTTGGAGGAAGCGACGATTGGGAACGGCCAAGCGCCACCCTACACTCTTTGCCTGCTCGGCACTGCTCGAGCCCAATCGCATCTCGACAAGACCGCCGCAACCAAGACCTACCAGCAATTGCTGGACATTTGGAAAAACGCGGATGCTAACTTCATTCCCGCGCAAGAAGCGAAGCGGGAACTGGCGGCACTGCAGAAATAAGTCCCAGTCTGACCGCGATCGGCACCAAGGATTTTGGAATGTGTCAGTCTGGTTTCCGCCTGGGTTCGACGTCAATGGTGTCGCCCTTATGGAGCTTAGCTTCACCGCCCTTTTGCACAACAATTAATGTCACACCAACAGCGGCCGCTACATAGCGCGCTTTACCTGCGCCAATCGCGCCGTCCACAGAGTCATCCGCCAACTTTGCCAACGCCAGGGAGCCGCCTAGTTTGAGCAGGCGCATCTTCTTCCCTGGGCGAACTACGCCTTCATCTTTTGTCGGCGCAACCCGATCATCGAATACCAACCTCATTGACCCGCGGCGCAATATTCGTCGTGCGCGATGTGTGACGACATGCCCACGATAAATTTTTCCGGCGGCATCGCTGGCGGTGAATATGGTTCCTGTGGGCAACTTGGAGCTAATGTCTTCCTGCAGAGTGAGCGTGATTGTCTGGGCCTGGCTAATCGCGCTCAGCGCGACAAAACATGCCAAGAGAAATCCAGTTCTCCGCATCGTTGAATACTACCCGGCCAATGTTTGCATCAGCAACTCTTCCCCTGATAGGGCCGTGAACAATGAGTGTTGCCCCTTGGCGAGCCCAGAGTGACCCGTAATTTCACCTTGACGAGACCCCTGCGAATTAATATGATTGATAGACCAGTCAGCTCTTCGGAACTGACCTTGGATTTCATGCAGAGTGGCTGAGGGACGAGCCCTGAGACGCCACGGCAACCGGACCGGGATCATACATCGCGGCCGCCAGGTGCCAACTCTCGACCCGGAAACGGGGGACATGAGATTCGGGATGCGCACATTATATTCCAGCACTCCTGAGCCTCTTTTCCCATTTCCGTGGAAAAGAGGATTTCGTCTTTCAGGCTCAATTTTGTTCGCGAACGTTGCGCGACTTTTGCAGTCAAGAGCACCAACCTGCAAAACGCGCAAAGGACACGAAGAACACCTCAACCGCTCAGAACGAGTGAGCTATGCGTTACGAACTGCGCTGTCGGGAGTGTCACAAGAGCTGGGGGAATGTCCCCAAGTCAATCTGCGAGGAGTGTTTCTCGCCCCTCGAAATCTTTTTCGATTACGATTCTGTTCGCAATGACTTTACTCGCGAAAAGATAGCTGCAGGTCCTCCCAACATTTGGCGGTATTCCGCGCTTCTGCCGCTCCCCGAAAACCATGAGCCGACTTTGCCCGTCGGTTTTACCCCGCTGATCAAGTCATCTGAGCTCGGGCGCAAGCTCGGCGCCAAAAACGTCTTCATCAAGAATGATGCAGTCTGCACGCCCACACTCAGTTTCAAAGACCGCGTGGTAGCAGTCGCCCTGGCTAATGCTCGAGCCTTCGGATTTGATACCGTCTCCTGCTCTTCAACCGGCAATCTCGCTAATGCCACCGCGGCGCAGGCCGCGCGCAATGGCTTCAAATGCTGGATCTTCATCCCGGCGGATCTGGAGCAGGCAAAGATTCTCGGCACGCAGGTTTTCGGCGCCAAACTGGTGCGCGTGTCCGGTAGCTACGACCAGGTAAACCGTCTCTGCTCGCAGATCGCCGACGAGCACAACTGGGGATTCGTGAACGTCAACCTGCGTCCCTATTATTCAGAAGGCTCGAAGACTTTTGGCTACGAAATCGCCGAGCAACTCGGCTGGCGCTTGCCCGACAACGTCGTCTGTCCCATGGCCGGCGGGTCGCTGATCATCAAGATCAAGAAGGCTTTCGATGAACTGATCAAACTCGGCCTGGTCGAACCCAAGCCGGTGAAGTTCTTTGGCGCGCAAGCGACCGGATGCTCGCCGATTTCAACTGCCGTTAAACTCGGCAATACCGAGATCGATCCGCAGAAGCCTTCGACTATTGCCCGTTCGCTGGCCATCGGCAATCCTGCCGACGGTCATTACGCGATCAAATGCATCACCGGCAGCGGTGGATGGTCGGAAGATGTTTCCGATCCCGAAATCGTGGACTCGATTCAGCTGCTGGCTGAAACCGAAGGCATCTTCACAGAAACTGCAGGCGGCGTCACCCTCGGCTGTGCGCGGAAGCTCATCAAGAGCGACCGCATTTTGCCGCACGAGACGACGGTGCTTTGCATTACAGGAAACGGCCTAAAGACAACTGACGTGCTGACGGGCGAGTACGAAGCTGAACAGCCGATTCCGGCGAAGCTGACGGAATTCGAGAAACTATTTGGTCAGACTGTGGACGTCCGCGAGCCGGTTGTAGCGTAAGCACAGTTCCACCGCCAGAGCACAGAGCACGCCGAGCTTTTTCTGGCAGTTCTTCGCATCGCGTGCAGGCCTAAAAGGTTAAGGGCTCTTGCTTGGCGCACAGATAAACTCTGCCGGCTCTCGGAGGCAAATCTGCCTTCTTATGCCCCCGAAACTCCTGCCGCATTCTGCTTCTCTCCTCAGCTTTCTTTAGAATGTTTCCGTGGCCCTGGAAGAATATCAACGTAAGCGGCGTTTTTCGGAAACGCCCGAGCCTCCTGCCAAGCTCGCCAAAAACAAAGGCCATCGCTTTGTCGTGCAGCGCCACCGCGCGACACGTCTTCATTATGACTTCCGCCTGGAGATGGACGGCGTCCTCAAATCGTGGGCGGTACCGAAGGGGCCGTCGCTGGACCCTGCCGACAAGCGCCTGGCCATGCAGGTCGAAGATCATCCGGTTTCGTATTTCGATTTTGAAGGCATCATTCCCGAGGGCAACTACGGCGCCGGAACGGTGATGGTGTGGGACGTCGGCACGTGGGAGCCGCTATCGCCGGAAACAAAAAATGGGAAGTATGTCTCCGCCACAGAAGCAGAAGCCCAGGCCATGCTCAAGAAAGGCGATTTCAAATTTCGTCTTCACGGCAAACGCCTCAACGGAGACTATGCGCTGATTCACATCAAAGCGCGCCGGCCAGGAAGCAAAGGCACGGAATGGCTGCTGATCAAGAAACACGACGACCACGTTGCCGAAGACTTCGATATCGACAAGTACGACACTTCCGTTCTCACTGGCAAGACGATGGCGCAGATCGCCGGCGATGAAGATTCAGCTGAGTGGCAGAGCAGCAAGAAGGCATCGCGGGGCGGACCCGCCAAGGCAGCGTGGCTGGCGGACACGCTAGCCCGGCTTGACCAAAAAAAGAATGACAAGAAAAAGAAATCAGCCGACGCTCCTCCGAAAAAAGCATCGGCCTTAAAAAAAAACTCCAGCGCAGCCAAAGAAGTAGCCGCTCCCGATAACGGACCGCAGTCGGGATTGGTCCTCAAGAATCTGCGGGGTGCGGTCAAGCGGCCGATGCCGACCGTCATCCATCCCATGCTGGCGTCGGTGACCGAAAAGCCCTTCGACGATCCCAACTGGTTCTTTGAAATCAAGTGGGACGGCTACCGCGCAGTTGCATTTTTTGAAGAGGGCAGGGTGCGCCTGGTCTCGCGTAATCAGAACGATCTCACTCCGCGATATCCAGAGCTCAAAGTTCTAGGTGATCGAGTCCAGGCGAAAACCGCCATTCTGGATGGCGAGGTTGTCGTTCTCGATGAACAAGGCCGCCCATCATTCAGCCTGATGCAGCAGCGAACCGGGATTCGTGCGCACGGCCGACAGTCTGCGCCCAACCGAGAGCTGCCCATCATTTATTACGCATTCGATCTCCTATATCTCGACGGGTACGATTTGCGGCGGGTCACGCTGGAGGATCGCAAGCGGGTGCTGAAGGAGATCTTGAAACCCGGAGAACTAGTGCGCTTCTCGGACCACTATCCTGGACAAGGCGTTGCCTTGTTTGAAGTTGCGAAACAGAAAGGACTCGAAGGCATTCTTGCCAAGAAGAGCAACAGTTGCTACGAGGAGCGCCGCACCCGCGAGTGGCTCAAGATCAAGATCACGCAGACGGTAGACTGCGTAATTGGCGGCTACACCGATCCCGAGGGATCGCGGCAATATTTTGGGTCTTTGGTGTTGGGCTTGTATGACAAGAAGAAAAAGCTGATTCACGTCGGGCAGGCGGGCACCGGGTTCGATCAAGCGCTGCTGAAGAAAATTTTTGGAGTATTGAAGGAGATTGAAACCAAGACCAGCCCGTTCACCACCCCCGTGGACGCCAAGAGAGTGCATTGGGTGAAGCCAGAGCGGGTGGCTGAAGTGAAATTTTCCGAGTGGACGCACGAGACGTCGGAAGGCGGCCTTAAATTGCGTGCGCCGGTATTTATGGGCTTGCGCGAGGACAAAAACCCCGAGGATTGCACGTTCGAGCAAGCAGTGCCCACTTACAACTGACAACTGCACGGAGGACTTATGCGGCATTCACCGCGTTTTCTGAAAATCGTAGATGATGCCAAATCGCGAGTTAGACAAACCACCGTTGACGACGTCAAAAGCAAGCTCGATCGCGGCGAAAAGTTCACGCTGGTAGATGTCCGCGAAGAAAGCGAGTTTGCCCAAGATCATCTTCCCGGGGCGGTTCATCTAGGCAGGGGTGTAATTGAGCGCGACATCGAGGCGCGCGCACCTGACCTGAATGCACCGATGATCCTGTACTGTGGCGGCGGATTTCGTTCGGCTCTCGCCGCCGACAATTTGCAAAAAATGGGTTACAACAACGTAGTCTCAATGGACGGCGGAATACGCGAGTGGCGGGAGAAGAACTATCCGCTCACTAAAAGCTAAATGCCGGGTGATGTCCCAACAATGTCAGCCGAATAGACAGTTTCTACGTGGTAAGCTCCCCTCATGCCGCGTCGCACACTGATCGTGTTGGCCCTCCTTCTTCTCACTACAGCCGCTGTCCCTAAAACAAAATATCAACCGATGCCCTTGCGTCTGAATCATGACGGCGAAAAGTGGGCCGAGAAGACGCTTCGCAAAATGTCCGTCGAAGAAAAGGTCGGACAACTTTTCATGATCTGGGTGCGGGCGGAATTCTTGAATGCAGCCAGCCCGGACTACATCAAATTGCGTGACGAGATCAATCGGTATCACATTGGTTCTTTCGCCATGAGCGTGCCTTACGACCCGCCCTTTCTATATAAGAGCGGGCCCTATGAGGCTGCAAGCCTGCTCAATCGGCTGCAAAGCGACTCCAGGTTGCCCCTGTTGATCGCTGCTGATTTTGAAGTGGGGGCGGGCAATCGCATCAATGGCGCGACTGGATTTCCCGCTGCCATGGCCGTCGGGGCCACTGGAAAACTTGAATACTCAGAAGCCTTCGGGCGAATCTCCGGTGAAGAGGCGCGGGCCATCGGCGTGCACTGGAATTTTTTCCCGGTCGCGGATGTCAATTCCAATCCTGAAAATCCAATCATCAATACCCGCTCATTCGGGGAAGATCCACAGCAGGTGGGCGATTTTGTCGCTGCCTACACCCGCGGGGCGCATTCGGCGGGCATGCTGGTCACAGCCAAACATTTCCCCGGACACGGAGACACCGCCAGCGACTCCCATCTGGGGTTGGCCAAAGTAGATGGAAGCCTGGAGCGGCTTGAGTCCGTCGAACTGCCGCCGTTTAAGAAAGCCATCGCGTCAGGCGTGGATGCGATCATGGTGGCGCACGTGAACGCGCCGGCACTCGATCCGGCGCCGAATTCCGTAGCGACCGTTTCCCCTGCGATTGTGACCGGCCTGCTGCGTAACAAACTTCAATTTTCCGGAGTCATAATTACCGACGCGCTGGACATGGCGGGCCTCACGCGACTGTACGCCGGGAACATCGGCCGCGAAGCGGTGGACGCTTTCAAAGCCGGAAATGACATGCTGCTGATCCCGCCTGACCTCGACGCGGCCTACCGGGCGATGGTTGCGGCGGTGCAAAGCGGCGAGATTCCCCAAGCCCGGCTCGACGAATCGGTGCTGAAGATCCTGAAAGTAAAGGCATCACTCTCATTGAACAAAGCCCGCCTCGTCGATCTGACGCGCCTGGACTCCGCCATTGGCAAGCCGGAGAACATAGCTGAAGCCCAACAGATCGCCGATGACTCGGTGACCCTGGTTCGACAGAGCGGATCGGTTCTGCCGCTTAAAAAATCGGGAACTGCGCCCTCCGGACTTCCGTATCAGAACATGACCGAGGTACGTGATCGGCTTACTGTCATCATTTTTTCGGATGATGTGCGGCTGGAGAGCGGACACGTTCTCGAGCGGCAGATTCGGTCGCGAGTGCCAGATGTGAATGTGATGTACGTTGACCCACGGCTGGCAAAAGCTGTCTCGCCTGCCGCGCTTTCGGCGGTTCGGTCGGCAGAAAGGGTTGTAGTCGCGGTGTACGTTTCACCAACCGCCGGCAAGGTCGTAAAGGGCAACGGAGCGGCACAGAACTCTGTTTCCATGCCGCCTGACAGCACCGACCTGATGAATTCGATCTTAAACGCGGGCGCGGGAAAAACGGTGGTGCTGGCCGTGGGAAATCCGTATCTCGCAAAAGATTTTCCCGAGGTGCAGAATTATATGTGCACGTTTTCTGCAGCTCCGGTTTCGGAGATCAGCGCAGCCAAAGCATTATTCGGCGAGATTGCACTGCGCGGACGGCTGCCGGTAACCATTCCTGGTATCGCGACGCGGGGTGCGGGAGCCGTTCCAACGGCTTCGAAATAAGGAGAACTGATTTATGCAAACAGGGAGACTGATAATTCTGCTTGCGACCGTCGCCTTTATTTCCATGGCATGCAGCGTGAATGTGAAGAAAAGCAGCGATGGCGGGGATGATAAAAACGTCGATATCAAGACACCATTCACGGACATTCACGTTGAAAAAGATGCGGATGCGCGCGACGCGGGCCTGCCGGTGTATCCAGGCGCCCGACTCAAGCCCAAGACGGGAAACGACGACAACAGCGCCAATGTCAACCTTTCGGCGTTCGGTTTCGGCCTGAAGGTGGTGGTTCTTAAATATCAGAGTGACGACGCTCCGTCCAAACTCGTGTCCTATTATCAGAATGAGCTGAAAAAGTATGGCAGCGTATTGCAGTGCCATACCTCACACGCCGGGAATTTTGGAGCCAATGCCGGGCATGAACGCTATTCCGATCGGCTCAAGTGCGAAGGCGACAACAGCGGCAACGTCATCGAACTGAAAACCGGTACTGAGAGCAACCAGCACATCGTTGCCATTGAGCCTGAAAACAAGGGATCAGAGTTCACGCTGGTTTACGTGCATACCCATGGCAAAGACGACACCATCTGAGCTCGGCACCGTGGTTTGCGCTAGCCGTTCACGGATTCGCAGGTGAGATAATTTTCAGCAAGCGTGGAACATCCCTGCCATCGATGCGGTTCGCCTGTTCAGGATAGTTCCCCCTTCTGCTCCGAATGCGGCGCGCCCCAGGTTCGCTTTTCTGGAGCGGAGAGTTCGGCGGAATCGGTCAGCGTGCCCCTCACGCAAAGCGCGTTTCCTACACCGGAACCTGTGCAGCCGGATCCTCACCACATCGAAACTGACCGCCGGGTCAGCAACCGAGAGCGTAGCATCGCCGTGCGATCGGCCTTAAAGGGTGGGGCAATCGCTGCCGGGCTCTGCCTGTTCCCCATGGGCTTCGTTTTGGCTATGCCTCTGGCCGGCTTTTTGGCCGTGCTTTTCTACCGACGCCAGAGCTGGAGGGCAGAACCTTCGCACCGAAGCGGTTTCAAATTGGGGACGCTGGCGGGCTTTTTTGGCTTCGTAATTTTTGCGGCCCTGGCTGCGATTCTCATCATGGCATCAGGGGACCGGGACGAGTTTCGCAAGCAGTCCCTTGAAGCGCTGCAGAGAGCGCATGCCCGTTATTCAGATCCGCAACAGTTGCGAACATTGGAATACTTGATGACGCCACAGGGGCTAACCCTCGGTCTGGTCGTAAGTGCGATCATTTTGGGGACATTATTTGTGCTTCTATCCGGCGTAGGTGGCGCAGTTTCTGCTTCGATATGGCGCCGCAAGGGGCCGCGAAGCTGATCTCTCAGAGCGTGCAGCTTCTTGCTCCCAGATGCCCTGCCCGCGTATGATGCACCGTTCATGACTTCTATTAACCGGGCACGCGAACCTGGTCTCCGCCAGAAAGCTCAACTGATGTCGGCCTCTGAAATCGAGCGGACATTGGTGCGCCTGGTGCACGAAATTATTGAAAAGAATGACGGTGCGGCTGATTTAGGGCTGGTCGGCATCCGCCGCCGAGGCGTATTTCTGGCCCAGCGTATCGGAAAAATGATTGAGCGGATTGAGAAGACTCAAGTCCCGGTCGGCACCCTGGACATAACCGCTTACCGCGATGATCTGTCGCCATTAGATAAGCCCGTAGTGCAGAAGGGCGATATCGGATTTCCGATTACCGGAAAGAGAATCGTGCTGGTGGACGACATTCTATACACCGGGCGGACTACGCGGGCGGCTATGGATGCACTCTTCCGGCACGGGCGACCAAAGCAGGTACAACTCTGTGTGCTCATTGATCGCGGCCATCGGGAACTGCCTATTGAAGCCGGCTTTGTAGGGCGAAAAGTTCAAACCACCCAGCAGGAACGGATTGAGTTGCTTCTGCGTGAAGTGGACGACTCGGAAAAGGTTTTGCTGGTAGAGAAATAGGGCTTACATAATCGGAATGTCTGCAACCAGACCACAGCTTGAACAGAAGAGCGCGGCCCGCGGATCGCTCCTCGGAATCGAAAGCCTTCCCGCTTCTGAAATTAACCGGCTGCTGCAACTCGCCCGCACCATGAATCCGGCGAAGGCGCGCCCATTGCTGCGCGGGAAGCGGGTGCTGCTCCTTTTTTATGAGGCTTCGACCCGGACCCGGACATCATTCGAAGTGGCAGCGCAGGCGCTCGGCGCCGAAACAACGCTGGTGATCTCCAGCGGCTCCAGCATCGAAAAGGGCGAATCGCTCCTGGACACCGCTTACAC
>DATJHT010000171.1:0-11664 GCA_035493765.1 Terriglobales bacterium | reverse complement strand
GAGTGCAGTTATCACGGCTGGCGATTTGACGCGCACAGCGGCCAATGCCGACTCATTCCATCCCTCACCGCAGATCAAAACTTAAAAGTCGAACGCATCTACGCCGGGAACTACGCCTGCGAAGAGCACGAGAGCTTCGTTTGGGTATTCATTCCCGATCCCGAGCCGGCAGGGGCAGGCTTCGGCGCGCGTACCGGACCCAGTTCCGACTGCCCGCACGTGCCTACATTCAGCGAAAAATTCAAGACGGCATATCTCACTGCTGATTTGCCTTGCAGCGTGGACCACGGAATTATCGGTCTCATGGATCCCGCGCACGGGCCGTTTGTACATCAGGCATGGTGGTGGCGAAGCCGTCACAGCATTCACGAAAAACAGAAGCAGTTTGAGCCGATTCCGAATGGCTTCCGCATGAGCGCGCACACACCCAGTTCGAACAGCGCGCCCTATAAGTTATTGCGCATGTACGCCGACGCGGATTCGATTACCACAACTATCGACTTCGTCCTGCCGAACCTGCGTTATGAAACCATCCGGGCAGGGAAGTACTGGTTTTCGTCTCTTACCACAGTGACACCGATCGCCCGCGATCATTGCCGGATTGACGTGGTTGCCTGCTGGAATCTTTTCCGATGGTTCCCGTTTGCCCCGTGGCTGCTGAAATTCGTCTTTGCGAAATTTGTTGAGCAGGATCGCCGCACGATGCAATTACAAAGCGAAGGCCTCAAGACGAATCCGCACCTTATGCTGATTGACGACGCCGACCGCCCCGCGAAATGGTATTTCGGATTGAAGGCGGCTCATCTCGAAGCCAAGCGTAGCGGGAGAGAGGTCAAAAATCCCATGGCAGGACCGGTTACCTTGAGGTGGAGAAGCTGAAGAGCAGTGGTCAGTGGCAGTTTTCAGTTCTCAGTTAAGCTTCTTCGCCAATTCCTGGTGTCAACTTATAACCAAAAAACTGATCACTGACAACCTGCTGCTACTGCCCACTTGCCATCTTCTCCTCTGATACCAGCCAGTCCAGAGCTTCTTCGCGGTTTTTAAACGTCGGAAGTTCGCGCTGAGAAAAGGCTTTGAGGTTTTCGTAGAACACCTTTGGCATTCCTTCAATGCCCACCCATGCTGAACGCTTGATGTGCGGACGATCAAAGACAGTGGCCTGTTTCAGCGTTTCAACCGCCGATTTGTCGAATTTAGATCCGCTAAAATCCGCGAGCAGAAGAACTGATCCAAGCGGCTCCGCTGAGACATGACTAGGTACCCGGCGGCCTAATTCAATCATTTCCGCTGTCGTGCAATTCGTGACATCAACCAGGAGGACTTGCTGGCCGCGGTGGGTGATAAAGCGGATTCGCTCTTCCATATGGGCACTCCTTCGTACGGGGAAGGCGGTCGTAAACGGAAAAGGCCTGCTTGAGCAGGCCGCCTAACCGCATTTTCACGGTTTTTTCATTGGGGCCTTCATTTTGCTCTTCAGGGCTTCATCCGGCGAAATTTCCTTGCCGTCCTTGTCAACGTAATGAATATCGAACGCGCCTGAAGGATTGATGAAGAGTGTGCAGGCCGCGATGCAGGTGAACTGGTGGGCATTCTTTCCGGGAAGGCTGACATAGTCTCCGCCGTGTAAGGTCGTAGGCTGACCGTCCTTCATGGAGACTCTTGCACTCCCGGACACGATCATGAGCTGTTCGTCAGCAGTGTGCCAATGCCAGGGAACCGTACAGCCGGCTGTGGACTTAGCCAGTATGACCGAAGCGCCTTTTGACGGATCTCCATTTTGTACTGAGCCGCTCATGCACTTGGGAAGGCCGGGGAAGTTGACGAACTTGCTGTTTGCGCGGGCGGCATAAACCATCTTGTCTTCAGCATGGGCGTTCTGAAGCGCCAATCCCATTGCAATGACGGTGGAAAGCAACCAATATGCTCGAAAACGCATGCGCATCCCTCCAGAGTTGGACTTGCGCAGGGGAGTATATCAGAGTAGCGTGCAGCGGCCGGTTCCCACTGGTCGTAACCCAGCAATCGGGGTTGGCGAAATTTGAGCGATGCTGTTACCGGCGGCTGATAACCGACAACTGCTCTTAAACGCCCACCGGTTGCTTGCTGCTTACAGGCACTTGTGTCAGCCATTTGAATCGATCGGGCTTTTCGCCGCGAACGATGGCGAAGAACTCTCGTTGTAACTTGCGCGTGATCGGACCGACAGATCCATCGCCCACCGAAATGCGATCAACCGAACGAATCGGCGTGATTTCGGCAGCTGTGCCAGTAAAGAAGACTTCATCCGCTATGTAAAGCATTTCGCGCGGAATGCCCGCTTCGACCACCGGAATTCCCAGGTCACGAGCCAGCTTCAAGACTGAGTCGCGGGTGATACCGGGCAGTACGGAATTTCCGAGAGGCGCGGTCTGCAACTGACCGTTGCGAACGAGAAAAATATTCTCGCCCGATCCCTCGCTCACATAGCCGTGCGTATCAAGCGCAATACCTTCGACATAGCCGTTGGCCATCGCTTCCATGCGAATCAACTGCGAGTTCATGTAATTCGCTCCGGATTTTGCAAGTGCAGGCAATGTATTGGGAGCGATTCGCGTCCACGAAGAAACGCAGACATCCACGCCGGAGTCATCCTGCGTCAAATATTTGCCCCAGGGATAGTTAACGATGTATGCCTCAACCGGGCAATTGTTGGGCGAAACTCCAGCGTCGCCGTAGCCGCGGAAAAGAATCGGGCGCAGATAGCATGGCCAAACTCCATTTGCTTTAATGAGCTCCACCATCGCCGCAATCAGTTCATCACGGGTAAAAGCAACATCCATGCGGTAGATCTTGGCGGAATCGAGCAGGCGCTGGATATGCTCCTCAGCGCGAAAAATTGCCGGGCCGGACGAAGGCGTATAGCAACGAATGCCCTCAAATACCGAAGACCCATAGTGGACCACGTGAGACATCACGTGAATGTTCGCGTCCTCCCAGCGGATGAGCTTGCCGTTATGCCATATTTTCTCGGTCTTTTGCAGTGCCATGGACACTCCTGAACACGCTTTGCGTCCGCAAACCGCGCGAGAAGCAAAACGAGGCTATACCTCGATTATAGCGTGACGAAGATGCCAGTTTGTCTTTTCAGTGTCTATTGCATTACTTCGGCCACAGCCAGCCAAATGTGCCGGCGGTCAGCAACCCATAAATCAGACCGTCAAACACGTGCTTGAAAGTGACGCCCCAGTCTTCGCCCTTCCAGATAGCATCCTGAATGAACGCGAGAGAATAAGCCGCAAATGCGAAGGTGCCCGCTACCCGAAATACTTCCAGGTATTCGGTACCGGGGGTGCGCGTGCGGCTGGTCAGATATGCGGTAAAAAAGCTGATTACGACGCAGTAAATGAACCACTGACCCAGCGACTTACCCATGGCGGGTGGACCACTGGGCCGGACGGTAAGCATGCCAACCGGCCCACGCTTGAATTTTTCAACCACCTCTGGCGACTTCATGTTCTTGTGATCGCAAAAAGGCATGATGTAGCCTCGGCCCGGAGTTACACCCGTGGAACGCAGCACATCGAGAACCTTGTCTTCGTCCGGTAGTTTGCGGTAATCGTTCTTGTGAATGGGTATCGCCATGTGAATGATCGAGCTGGCGATGAAAACAATCACCGCCGAAAGCAGAATGGGAAGCCACAACGCTGTTAATGAAACCATTTGCCCCTCCTCGCGAAGTTGGATCGGAGTGCTCCGATCAGTTTCGGCAAAGCCTATTCTTCGAAGGGAGAGTAGTCAATCGGCGAATTGCCACGTTTCTCGATTTGCTGCTGCGCCCATTTGGCAGCGTCGGAAATAGTGGGGTCGGGGTCTTCAAGTGCGCGGGTGACGAACGGGAGATGAGAACGATTTCCGCGGTTGCCGATTGCAATCAGTGCATTACGGCGCAGGCCATTGCGCTTCGCTCTTTTTACAGGTGAGCCACGAAATTTTTGGCGAAACTCTTCCTCCGAAATCTCTGCAAGCCAAGCAAGCACCGGATTTAGCAGGCCTTCGCGGGGTTGGAACTCAAGTTTGTCGGTTGTCGGCGCTTTGCGATTCCACGGACAAACGTCCTGACAGATGTCGCAACCGATGACGTGATGGCCCATGTCAGTGCGCAGGTCTTCGGGTATTGTGCCGCGCTTCTCGATCGTGAGATAGGAAATGCACTTGTTGGAGTCGAGTTGATGAGGCGCAATGAAGGCTTGCGTTGGGCAAGCTTCAATGCAACGGGTGCAACTGCCGCAACGGTCGGCGGCCGGTAAGTCGGGTGTGAGTTGGAGAGAGGTCACGATCACGCCCAGAAACAACCATGAGCCGATTTTCTGATTGATCAAGCACGTATTTTTCCCGAGCCAACCAACGCCGGCGTATTTCGCGTAAACGCGCTCCACAATGGGACCGGTGTCAACGTAAGAACGCGTCTCGATTTGCTCTTCAGCAATCGCCTTGAGTCTGGACTCGACTTCCCGCAGGCGCCCCAGAACTGAGTCGTGATAGTCCTCGCGGCTCCAGGCGTAGCGGGATATCCATCCGTGTCCAGCTTTGTTGACCTGAGTCGAGTACGGGTGGGGCGTGTTGTAGTTGATCGCGCATACAATCACGCTGCGCGCCCAAGGGAATGCTGATTTCAGCGATGCTCGCCGGAGCTCGCCAGCCTGGTTGCGGGCTTCAAGATATTTCATTTCTCCGGCGTGGCCCGCGGCGACCCAATCGGGAAAGCGCTTGAGCTCGGCAAACTCGTCAACCGGTGCGATGCCAGCCAGTTCAAAGCCGGCTGTCAAGGCAGCCTGCTTGACCCGTTCCGAAATGTTGTTTACAGACACTTCTCAAATTATCGCGCAAACGAACTTGGCAAAGCTGGATCGACCAACCTCAGGTTGAGTGGTTTCCAGGGTAGAAAGCAGCTTGCGATTTTCGCCCGATCTGGATTTCGGGAATGCATCCGGCCGCATCCAAACACGGCAATCAAAATCATCAGCAGGAGAGAGTGGAATGAGAACCAGAGTAGATGAAGGGCAAGCCTCGGAAGATCGGTTCACAGGAGCAATCGAGTCCATTACGTCGGGAGCGCCGTCGAGTGTGTATCTTGGCTTAGCGGTTGGATCTATGATTGCCTCGGCTATTCTTAAAGTGTCAGGGAAGAACGGCTGGGCACTGTTTGTGGGACAATGGGCCGCGCCGTTCTTGATCATGGGTAATTACAACAAAATGGTGAAACAGCACGGCTCGGACTCATTGAGTCGCGCAGCGTAATAGACGAAAACGGCGGAGTAGGCCTCCGCCGTGTGTTTTCACCCGAAGTCTGAAACTAAAAACCTACACACCCAGCTTTTTTACTTCCTCGTTGTAGTACTTGCGGTAGAGGATGTCCCATTCCTGGCTGCCTTCAAGAATGGTTCGTTTCTGGCTTTCAATTTTCTGGCGCGCAGACTGGTCTATCTTGGCTTCCTGATTCAACAAGTCTTCGAGAATCTTGCGAACTTCCAGCCGGATGGTGTTCCGATCCTCGACGAAGTCGAGTTCGTCGATTCCAGCAAGCGCGTCGGTCACAACGTGCGCCACCTTGTTGACCTTGTCGCGGCTGATTCTCACAGCACCGCCTTGTATTTGCGGACGAGTTCGTTCTTCACCTTACGGAACATCTCCTGATAATTGGCGCCGCTGTTGCGCATCTCGTCAGAATAGGCTTCAAGAATGACCCGGACTTCGTCGTTAATCCGGTCTTCGAGCGAAAGCTCGTCCAGCATTGCGGCATGAACTTTCTCTGTAACTACAGGCAAAGACTTGGTTTCGATGAATTCTGAAGCGGCCAGTCTTTTGACGGTTTCGCGGGCCAAATAGCCCACATATTCTTTCGAAAGAAGCATGTGTGATTAGGATTGTGGAGTGAAAAAATTAGTTTAGCACACACTAAGGGCCGTTCAGTGATGCGGCAATTTCGGACTGTCGCGACTTCCTGGATGAGATTTCGTGCCTTCAGTACCCTTTACCTTTGCCTCCAGATTCCTGAAAATACAAGTCTAACTGCATGTCAGGGAACCAGCAGCCCGGAGATTTTACATTAGCAGCGGCGATCCGCCGCTACTTCGATGTTGCGCTGTATCTGCTCATCTTCACTGGGTTCGGGACTCTTGCCTCTACCGGACGCCTTGATTTTGCGAGCGTGCTCCTCGTCACTGGAGCGTTGCTTTTCCGCGGGTACATTCTGGCTCGGCGCCGGCAGGTGCTGCTCTCCGATCGCTGGACGAATCTTCTCACTATCGGTTGCGTCGCATTTTATGTCGCTGATGAATTTGCTATCAGTAAGACGTTTCTAGGCGCGCTGGTGCACCTGGTGTTGTTCGTCATGCTGATCAGGCTGTTCTCGGCCCAACGCGACCGAGATCACTACCTCCTGGCGGCGCTTGCCTTCGTTATGGTCCTTGCCGCTGCCATACTGACTGTGGACAGCACGTTTTTACTGGCGCTCGCGGGCTTCATCCTGGTTGGAATCGCGACGTTCGTTCTGATGGAAATGCTTCACGCCGCTCAGCACTCGCCAGTGCAGGCGCGTGAACCGTCGGTGCACCATGCGTATCGCAAGTTGTCGATTGCGATCGCGGGAATCGCGCCGGTCTTGCTGCTTTTCATATTTGCGGGCGCCGGCGTCATTTTCTTTCTTTTGCCTCGCGTCTCCGCAGGCTACATGAGTGCCGCTACTGGAGGGAATGATCTCTCCAGCGGCTTTTCTGATCGCGTGGAACTCGGCAGTATTGGACAGATTCAGCGCTCAAAAAAGGTTGTGATGCATGTTGCTGTGGATGGCGACTCCGGAGGCGCTTATCAATTCAAGTTCCGGGGGGTAACTCTTGACCGCTTCGACGGGAGGAACTGGGCGAGCGCTCGTGAAAAGAAAGCTGTTAGCCGGCACTCGGACGGAAGTTTCAATTTGCAGAATCCGGAGAACCAACTAAAGGGCCATGTAGTGCACTATCGCGTGGCAATGGAGCCGCTGTTAAGCGATGTGTTTTTCCTGCTTGCCACTCCGAGCACGCTCAAAGGCAACTACCGGGCGGTTGCCGAAGATGGCGAGAGCGACGTTTTCGACCTGGACACCGAACATCCGGTTACTCGCTACGAGGCGGATTCCGTGTTCCATGCCCCGCGGGACAGGGAAACGCGCGAAGCATGGAATTATCCCGCCGACATATCGAAACGATTTTTACAGTTGCCTGGGCTAGATCCCCGTATTCAGAGCCTCGCAGAACAGGTCACCGCTTCGGTTTCCAGTCCGATCGACAAGGCGTCTGCGGTCGAAAACTATTTGCGCATGCACTACGGCTACACACTGCAATTGCCCGACAAAACGCCGAAGGACCCGATTAGTAATTTTCTGTTTGAGCGCAAGCAGGGACATTGCGAGTACTTCGCTTCGGCCATGGCTGTGATGCTGCGATCGATCGGCATTCCTTCACGCCTGGTGAACGGATTTTCCGGCGGCGAATTCAACGATCTCACCTCGGAATACGTGATTCGCGAGAGCGATGCACACTCCTGGGTCGAGGCGTACATCCCCGGACAGGGGTGGATGGAGTTTGACCCTACTCCGGCAGCGGATGCAAGAGCGCAGACAAAATGGGGACGATTTCTGTTGTATATCGATGCCATGAATTCGTTTTGGCGCGACTGGATTGTGAACTACGACCTGGGTCATCAGCTTCAGCTGACTCAGGATGCAAGCAGCGGCAGCCGCGAACTGGTCAGTCACGCGCAATCATGGTCGGTTGGAAAATACGAACGCACATTAGCTTGGGCTCGCAACGTTCAAAAGCGCGTCGGACCTTCCGCCGTGAAATGGGTACTGAGGGCTTGCGCAGCTTTTCTTTTCCTGATCCTCGTCGCGAACATGCCACGATTACTTGCGGCTTTGCGCAAATTCAGGCTGGCACGGCGTCCTGAAACGGCACCCCAGATGGCTGCCAGCATCTGGTATCAAAGAATGCTCAAAACTCTGGCCCGGCGCGGTTGGCAAAAATCACCGTCACAAACTCCCGACGAGTTCGCGGCTGCCATTCCCGATGAGACGTTGAAACAGCGAGTAAGCAGCTTCACCGAGCACTACGAAAATGCCCGTTTTGGCGGCTCAGCAGAGGAAGCCTCAAAGCTGTCGGAAATTTACGAGGAGATCAAACAGACCCGCTGAGCTGGGTCTTTAGAAGTGAAATACCGCGCCTCCACCCACGAAATAATTGTGCTGGCGATTATGTCCTGTATCCACATTGATGGGCGGCTCACCGGTCCAGAAGTCACGGGCTTCAAAACGAAATCGGAAGAGATCAAACCTGGGAATCTTTACATCGAATCCTATGCCGGCTTCAACGGCGCCGCTATTGTCCACACGGTGACCGGGGTTGGTGCCGAAGAAAACCAGGTCCTTGCTGGCGACGTAGTGGGCCAGGCCTCCGCCAAAGCTGACCCACGGAGAGAATGCGAAGTCCTGCAAAAATGTTGCCCTTGCCGCCGGAGTTACAAAAATTGAGCCGTAATCTTTTGGAACCTGATTCAAACCGTAGTTCAGATCTTCGTCCGGATTAATGACGACAGGAACTTCAACCGAGAGCGTTCCCCAGCGGTAGCTCTGTAGCTTGCGGGCATAGTTACCTTCGAAGGATAAGCCCTTTCCGAAGTGCACGGTATTGTAAACAGTCGCTGCGTTGGGTACGGCCTGGTCGCTGATGAACATGCGCCCGACAGTGATCGCGATTTCGTTCTTATTGCTTTGCTGCCCAGTTGCCAGGACACTCGCGGCAAATAACAGGATGGCCGCCGCGAAAAATTTCCGCATGTTTCCTCCAACGCGAAAGCGTTTCTCACGAGCCTAGCATGATGGCTAACGCCCACCAGTTGCCTTGAGTGGTGCCGACGGATGCCGAACCAGCGTGTGCCGACGAAGCCTGCAGGGTTTTGGCATACCAGTCCGCGCTCATTTGAAGCCCGAGCAACATGCATGTTAGGCTCATAAGTTTCCTACCAGCAGCCCAGCTACTGCCGGTAACCCGAGGCCTTTTGTCCCCTGTAGACACCACTCCCGCGATTCGCAAAACTGCGCTCAACGGCGTTCATCGCCGACTGGGCGCGAAGATGGTCGAGTTCAACGGCTGGGATATGCCGGTCGAGTATTCCGGCATCATTGCCGAGCATATGGCGGTGCGCACCGGTGTTGGCATCTTCGACGTAAGCCACATGGGCGACATTCGCCTGGCTGGTTGCGAAGCGCTCGCTGCCGTCCAGCACATCTCGATGAACGATGCCTCGCGCCTTGCCATCGGTCAGGCGCAATATTCAGCCCTGCTTTATCCGCACGGAACGTTTGTGGACGACGTCATCGTGCATCGACTGGGAGAAGACGAATATCTGCTTGTGATTAATGCCGGCACCCGTGAGAAAGACTTCAATTGGGTACGCGAGAACACCAGGCAGTTTGACTGCACGATTGAGAATCTGTCGGATGATTACACCCAGGTTGCGATCCAGGGGCCCAAGGGTGCGGATCTTTTGCAGAAGCTTACCCATGTAGATTTGTCAGCAGTGAAGTTCTACTGGTTCACGCGGGGAACAGTTTGCGGTTTGCAGAACGTATTGATCGCGCGCACTGGTTACACCGGTGAGGATGGTTTCGAGATTTACGTTCCCAGCGACGAAGCCACGAGCGCTCGCGTCTGGGACGAAGTTCTGGCTGCGGGAAGAGAGTTGGGCGCAGTTCCGTGCGGACTCGGGGCCCGCAATACGCTGCGATTGGAAGCCAAGCTGCCGCTCTACGGTCACGAAATTTCCGATACCATAAATGTTTGGGAAGCTGGCCTCGATCGTTTTTGCAAAATGGAAAAGCCGGAGTTTGTGGGGCGCGACGCTTTGGAGCAAGCGCGGGTGGCAGGAATCAAACGTACCCTGGTTGGGCTGGAGATGGTTGAGCGCGGAATCGCTCGCGATGGTTATCGCATCTTGAATAGTGAGGGCAGGGAAGCCGGATACGTGACCAGCGGCTCTCCGGCGCCATTTTTAAAGAAAAACATCGCGCTTGCATACGTGCCGGTCGAAATGTGCGAGATCGGAAGGGAATTGCTGGTCGAGATTCGTGGGCAAGGAGTTCGCGCGAAGATTGTGCCCACGCCGTTCTACAAGAAACCGAAGAAGGCGTGATTACGCAAAAGAATTACGGCGGAAGCACTGCGATTCGAGTAGCAGGAACCCAACCGCGAAAGGGCACAACATAGTTAGCCCAGGACATAGGTCTTGGGAAAGCAGAGATGTCTGAGTTTTGCGTCCCTTCAGGGACGACACACGGAGAGCGAATGCCATATCCTGCGGACTTCAAGTACACCAAAGAGCATGAATGGATCAAGAGTGATGGAACGACTGCAACCATCGGTATCACCACGTATGCCCAGGACTCGTTGGGTGACATCGTGTTTGTTGAACTCCCGAAAGTGGGGGCAGAATTGACGGCCGGCAAGACTTTTGGCAGCGTTGAATCAGTGAAGGCGGTTTCTGATCTCTACGCTCCTGCTTCTGGCACTGTGACTGAGGTCAATCCCGAGCTGGCAACGGCGCCCGAAAAAATAAATCAGGACGCGCACGCGGCCTGGATGCTGAAAATGACGCTGAAAAATCCCGTCGATCTGAAGGCGCTGCTGTCCTCCAGCGATTACGAGAAATTCATTTCTGAGGAGGGCGGACACTAAGGAACAGCTCTTAGCCTTTAGCTCTTAGCCCTTAGCTTTCAGCCGGAATCCGATTTCGGTTGAGCTAAGAGCTAACAGCTAGAAGCTGATTTTTTATGCGCTATCTTCCCAAATCTCCGGCTGATCGCAAAGCAATGCTTGAGGCCATCGGAGTCAACTCCATTGACGATCTGTTTTCGCCGATTCCAGCCGAATATCGCCTTAATCGGGACCTGAAAGTGCCGCGTCAGATGGCGGAATCGGAAATTGTTGACTGGTTTCGCGAACGCTCGCGCGAGAATGGTGACGGCCACTCAACATTTCTTGGTGCTGGGGCCTACTATCACTATCGCCCAGTAATCATCGATTCGCTGATTTCACGCGGTGAATTTCTTACAGCCTACACTCCCTACCAGGCGGAGATTTCACAGGGCACACTGCAATCCATCTTCGAATTTCAGACCATGATTTGCGAACTGACCGGCATGGAAGTAGCTAATGCGTCCATGTACGACGGATCAACCGCCGCTGCTGAGGCAGTAATGATGGCTGTTCGCCTTACGGGTCGTCGTACTGTCGCCGTCGCACGCAGTGTGCACCCGGAGTATCGCGAAGTTCTCGCGACGTATGCCTTCCATCAGGGAATGCCACTCGCGACCATATCTTTCAGCGACACCGGCCGGATTAATCTGAAAGAACTTGAGGCCGCGATCACAAGCGATACAGCGTGCATTCTGGTGCAGTCCCCAAATTTTTTCGGCACGATCGAGGACGTTGAGGCAGTTGCGGAGATCGCCCACCGCAAAGGCGCCATGTTAGTGGTTGCAATCGCCGAAGCAATTTCATTGGGAATTGTAGAACCACCGCACTCGGCTGACGTCATTGCCATGGAAGCTCAATCGTTCGGGGTACCGCTCGGGTTCGGCGGCCCCTATTGCGG
>DATJHT010000170.1:0-6362 GCA_035493765.1 Terriglobales bacterium | reverse complement strand
GTCGTCGTCAAAGCGCAAATTCACGCTGGCGGACGCGGCAAGGGCGGCGGCGTAAAGATTGCCAAGTCGGTCGAAGAAGCGGGCGACATCGCCTCGAAGATGCTGGGCATGACGCTGATCACGCATCAGACCGGGCCTGAGGGCCGAGTGGTCCGCTGTTTGCTTGTCGAAGAAACGCTGCCTATCGAGCGCGAGCTTTATCTTGGAATCGTTATTGACCGTGCCGAAGCCAGGCCGGTCTTCATGGCGTCGCAATCGGGCGGCATGGAGATCGAGCAGGTCGCAGAAGAAAATCCCGATGCGATCCTGAAGGAATACATCACGCCAGGCATGGGCCTCGAAGGCTTTCAGGCGCGCAAGTTGGCGTTTCGACTTGGACTCAAGCCCGAGCAGGTCAATCAAGCCGTGAAGTTCATGACCGGCCTAAACAAGTGCTTCGAGGAAACCGACTCCTCGCTGATGGAAATTAATCCCTTCATTACCACCAGCGACGGCCGCCTGTTTGCTCTCGACGCCAAGATGAACTTCGATGACAACGCGCTGTTTCGCCATCCTGACTTGAGAGAGCTACGCGACATCACCGAGGAAGATCCGCTCGAAGTCGAAGCTTCGAAGTACAGCCTCAATTACATCAAGCTCGACGGCAACGTCGGCTGCATGGTAAACGGTGCAGGCCTGGCGATGGCGACCATGGACATCATCAAGTACGCTGGCGGCATGCCGGCGAATTTTCTCGACGTGGGCGGTGGCGCGAATGCCGAGCAGGTGACTCACGCCTTCGAAATCCTGCTGAGCGATAAGAACGTGAAGGCAGTGCTGATCAACATTTTTGGCGGCATTCTGCGTGTGGACACGCTGGCGCGCGGAGTTGTCGAAGCCGCGACGAAGACCAAGATTCAACTTCCAATCGTGCTGCGCCTCGAAGGCACGAACGTTGAGCAGGGAAGAGAGATTCTGCAGCAGTCGGGACTGAACTTCATCGTTGCTGAGACGATGAAAGACGCGGCAGAAAAGGTGGTCGCGGCAGCGGGTTAGCCGACAAAAGCTCATGAGCATTCTGGTAGATAAATCCACGAAGGTCATCGTGCAGGGCATCACTGGGCGCGAAGGCACATTCCACGCCAAGGCCTGCGCCGAATACGGAACGAAGATTGTCGGCGGAGTTACTCCCGGCAAAGGCGGCGCGACGCACGAAGGCTGGCCGGTGTTCAACACCGTGCAGGAAGCCGTGGACAAAACTGGCGCCGACACTTCAATAATCTTTGTGCCTCCTCCGTTTGCCGCCGACGCAATCATGGAAGCCGCCGACGCAGAAGTCGAACTGATCATCTGCATTACCGAAGGCATTCCTGTGCTCGATATGGTCCGCGCCTGGGAGTTCCTGCAGACGCGCCGCTCGCGGCTGATCGGCCCGAATTGTCCGGGAATTATTTCGCCGGGCAAGTGTAAGATCGGAATCATGCCGGCACGTATTCACAAAGAGGGAAATGTTGGAATCGTTTCGCGTTCGGGCACTCTGACTTACGAGGCCGTCTATCAGTTGACCACCCGCGGTATCGGGCAATCCACCGCGATCGGCATCGGCGGCGATCCCATCGTTGGAACAAATTTCATTGACGCTCTCGATCTGTTCAATCGCGACCCGCAGACCGAAGCTGTGATCATGATCGGCGAAATCGGCGGCAACGCGGAAGAAACGGCGGCGGAATTCGTAAAGTCTCGAATGAAGAAGCCGGTGATCGGTTTTATCGCCGGGCAGACTGCTCCTCCCGGCCGCCGCATGGGGCACGCCGGAGCGATCATTTCCGGCGGCCACGGCACCGCGTCAGAGAAGATCAAGGCCATGGAAGCCGCCGGTATTCGCATGTGCACATCCCCGGCGGACATTGGAGAAACGGTGGCTACCGCGCTAGGAGCGAAGGCGAGCGTTTGATTCTATCCTTTCTGCCCACCGGGCTTTTGAACTGCAAGGAAAATTCGGGCCGGAAATGCAGGCGAATTTATAGGTCCTTCGCTTCACTGAGGACGACAAGTTATTAGTAAGGAAAATTTCGCGGCAAAGGACCGAAGACCAACGACTCAGAAGAGAAAAGTGAATAACGACAATTATGAAAACTCTTCAACGCACTCTTACAATCGTTAAACCTGACGCGGTGCGACGCAACGCGATCGGCGACATTATCGAGCAATTCGAAAAGAATGGCTTCCAAATCATTGCCATGAAGATGCTCGAGATCACCAAGCACCAGGCGGAGCAGTTCTACGCCGTACATGCGCACAAGGGCTTCTTTAATTCGTTGACCGAATTCATGTCGAGCGGGCCGATCGTTGTTTTGGCGCTCGAGAAAGAAAATGCCATCGCCGACTTGCGTAAGCTGATGGGTGCAACCAATCCCGCCAACGCCGAAGAGGGTACGATCAGGAAGAAATGGGCGGCGAGCATCGAGCACAACGCCATTCATGGCTCGGACGCTGACGATACCGCACGTTTTGAACTGAGCTTCTTTTTCGCAGGGTACGAGTTAGCTCAGTAACAGATCGTGGGTGGGACCGGGCGCCCTCGAGCATAGCTCGACAGCCGTTCACCCCAGCGGCTCAAACAAGTTTCCATCCACCCGGTCCGCGACCTTCGGCAATTCCTTTTTTGCATACTGCAAAAAGTGCGGCGCTGCGCGATGCGCTTCAAGTGCAGCATCATCCTTATATTGTTCGTAGACAAAAAAACGCCGCGCCTCAGTACGGTGCCGGTGGACCTGATACATTGCGCAGCCGGGTTCTTTCCGTGATTCCTCGGTAAGCTTGGCGAAGAGTGCGGCGACTTCCGCCTCGCGTCCGGTCTTTGCCGTCCATGTGACTGCTAGCACTACCATCACTTAGTCCGCTTTCCAGCCCAACAAAGGACCAGCTGATTTGTAATCCCCGAACTCCGCGGCAAACTCATCCACGAAAATTGTTTCTTCCCGTCCCGGGCCGGTTGAAACCATGCCTATCCGCGCCCCGCTTTCTTTTTCTACAAAAGCCAGATACTCGCGTGCGGCTTTCGGCAGTTTCTCAAATTCAGTGATGCCCTGGGTAGGTGTGCTCCAACCCGGCATCTTACGATAGACGCATTCAATCTTATCCCAGCCGCTGGCTTCGGCGGGAATCTCGTCCGTCTGCTTTCCGTTGACTTTATACGCCACGCAAACCGGAATCTCCTGCACTTCGTCCAGTACGTCCAGCTTGGTCACCACCAGCCACGATGTTCCGTTGATCATTCCCGAGTAGCGCAACAGCGGCAGATCGAGCCAGCCACAGCGCCGCGGACGCCCGGTCACTGCACCAAACTCGTTCCCGCGCTTTCGAATCTGCTCACCGACCGAATCGAACAGTTCTGATGGAAACGGACCCTCGCCTACGCGTGTGCAATATGCCTTGGTGATGCCGATTACCGAGTCAATCGCGGTTGGCGCCACGCCGGTGCCGATAACCGCGCCTCCTGATGTCGCGCTGGAAGAAGTGACGAACGGATAGGTCCCGTGATCAATGTCGAGCATTGTTCCCTGGGCGCCTTCGAACATGACGGAGTGGCCGTCGGTGATCGCCCGGTTCAGCAAAACGGCTGTGTCGCAGACAAAGGGGGCCAACTTCCGTGATACTTCGGCATACTCCTCATACATTTTGTCCGGATCAAGTGGTTCGGAATTGAACAGCGCGTGCGCAATCATGTTCTTTTCGCGGCAGGCGTTTTCGATGTGCGTCTTCAGCAGATCGAGGTCGAGTAGATCAATCACGCGCAACCCGCGGCGTCCGGCTTTGTCTTCATAGGTCGGTCCGATTCCGCGCGAAGTTGTTCCGATCTTCACTCGGCCGGGTGCATTCTCAGACGCAAGTTCGATCATGCGGTGATACGGCAGGATGACATGGGCGCGGTTACTGACGAAAAGATTGCCATCAACTTTGATTCCGGCACCTCGCAGCGCGGAAACTTCTTTCAGAAATGCAATGGGGTCAAGGACGACGCCATTGCCAATTACGCTGCGGCAACCCTCGCGCAACACGCCGCAAGGGACCAGTTGCAGGACGAATTTCTTGCCGGCAATAATAACGGTGTGGCCGGCGTTGTGTCCGCCGGCATAGCGCGCCACCACCGAGAACCTCTCGGAGAGCACGTCTACAATCTTGCCTTTGCCTTCATCGCCCCATTGGGCGCCTACGATGACCGCCGTCTTGCCTTTGTGCAACCTATGCTCCTGTTCATCCGCACCGGTAGAAATCGCGGACAATGATCGCTGCCCCCAGTCACGGCCACGGGTCTTCGCACACCCCCGTCGTCGGTCGAACCGCAAGTTGGACAAATCAGGGATTTACCGCAGCAGAGGTGTACTTAGAATCATAACCTGTGGCAGCGAATCAGCGCCAACGGAATGTTTTCATCCACACAATCGAAATTCCTCGCCGAAGGACAGTCATACATAGCCTTCGATTGACCTCACCCTTCTCCAGATGCTATAAAAGCTAGTTTTATGAGAGGTCTGCCGAGGGAGGCTTCTATCTCCCACCTGACGGGCAGACTGCAGCAAACGTCCGACGCGGCCAAACTCAGCACCCTTCAATGCGGTGGAAGCGTGTTCGGAATGCGGCAAGCCAGGGTAGGTGTTTTTTGGAGCCCAAATTATTGCCGCGGAGAATCACCCGAAACCCGTTAATCATTCGAAGGTCATAAATGGAGGAATTCGCCATGCGCAACTGGCCCCGTAGCCTTGCGTCCTGCTGGTCCCGGATGTTGAAGTTTTCTTTATTCGCGCTCTCAGTTACTTTGCTGGCGCCCGCCGCCTTTGCTCAGGGCGAATCGGTTGGCGGCGAAGCCAACCTAAAGCTGCCGGATCTCTCTTCGGTCAGTTTCATGGGAGTGGACGGCCATCGGCTGCTGATGGTCGGCATTCTTTTCTGCATCTTCGGCCTGGGATTTGGCCTGGTCATTTACTCCCGGCTCAAGAATCTGCCGGTCCACCGCTCGATGCGCGAGATTTCCGAGCTCATTTACGAGACTTGCAAAACATATCTGGTCACCCAGGGTAAATTTCTGCTGCTGTTGTGGGTGTTTATTGCAGTCATCATCCTGCTTTATTTCGGCGTACTGCTGAAATATGAAGCGGCCCGAGTAATCATTATCCTGGCGTTCAGCGTGGTGGGAATTGCCGGCAGTTACGGTGTGGCATGGTTCGGAATTCGTGTCAACACCTTTGCTAACTCACGGACGGCGTTCGCGAGCCTCGGCGGCAAGCCATATCCCATTTATCGCATTCCTCTTTCAGCCGGCATGAGCATCGGCATGATGCTGATCAGCGTTGAGTTGCTCATCATGCTCTTCATCTTGCTGTTTATTCCGGGAGACTATGCGGGACCGTGTTTCATCGGATTCGCGATCGGAGAATCTCTAGGCGCGGCCGCTTTGAGGATTGCAGGTGGCATTTTCACCAAGATCGCCGACATCGGCTCCGACCTGATGAAAATCGTTTTCAAGATCAAGGAAGACGATGCGCGCAACCCCGGCGTCATTGCTGACTGCACCGGCGATAATGCCGGCGACTCGGTTGGCCCATCTGCCGACGGTTTCGAAACTTATGGCGTGACTGGTGTCGCGCTGATTACCTTTATTCTCCTTGGAGTCAAGAATCCGACGATTCAGGTCGATCTGCTGGTCTGGATTTTCGTCATGCGCATCATGATGCTGGTGGCTAGCGCCGTTGCCTACTTCCTGAATGCCGCAATCGCGAAAGCGCGCTACGACGGCAAGAACGAGATGAGCTTTGAAGCCCCGCTCACTTCACTGGTTTGGATCACTTCGGCGGTTTCCATCGGGTTGACCTACTTGATTTCGAACCTGATCATCCCCGACCTGGGCGGCGACAGCACCCAGTGGTGGAAACTGGCTTCTATTATTTCTTGCGGGACCCTGGCGGGAGCGATTATTCCAGAACTGGTGAAGGTATTTACCTCGGTTGAGTCACGGCACGTTCGAGAAGTCGTGACCTCGGCGCAGGAAGGCGGCGCGTCGCTCGGAATTCTCTCGGGTTTCGTCGCCGGCAATTTCTCGGGATATTACCTCGGCCTCTCCATGGTCATTCTGATGTCGATCGGCTACTACGTCAGCACCATGGGACTGGCCGAAGCGGCGAGCATGATTGCCGCGCCCGTCTTTGCCTTTGGTTTGGTTGCTTTCGGCTTCTTGGGAATGGGGCCGGTGACGATCGCTGTGGATTCTTACGGTCCGGTTACGGATAACGCGCAATCTGTTTACGAACTGTCGCTGATTGAGCAGGTCCCGAACATCCAATCGGAACTCAAAAAAGATTTCAACGTGGATGCGAATTTCGAGC
>DATJHT010000169.1:0-3676 GCA_035493765.1 Terriglobales bacterium | reverse complement strand
AGAAGCGATTCAGATTTAACTCCCAGCACACGCGGACGAACCAGGAGCAGGCCACCAGCGTTCTTGGCATAGTTGAGTGCGGCAAACGAGTACCGGAATCCAAACGGTTGGCTGGTCTGAGCAAAGTTAACGACGCTCGCTTTTGTGACCTGGAAATTGGATAGCGATCCGGATAGGAGCGCTTCGATAGACTTAAGGCGATCTTTGTCGTTGGTTAAGGTTCGCAACTTCCAACGCTCCGACCATGCCCGGTCGCCGACCCTGAACTCCTCGACGTCCCCAGTCAACATCCCCGATTCACTGAGGCTCAGCTTGGCGGTGCGGCTGATACCATTCATGTCATCGGGTTGTTTGGGTAATTCAACCAGTTCACCGCCATCGGGTGCTACCAGCAGTCCGTAGTTTTCCTGAAGGTATCCGCCAATCTGGCCGAATGGGGTCAGTTCGTTGGTCGGGTCGAAGAACAAGATTTTCCCGAGTTTAGGGTGCTGCATGGTGGCAACAAACGATGAGTCGGACATGCCATCGGGCAGTTTTATTGCCAGGATTACATGATTAAAATCACCTGTGCTCGCGGGGGTGTTCGATGTGACGGAGCCGCGTTCATCGTTAATCACGACGTAATAGGATTGAACTCCGATCTCGTGCAACATTGACGACATCAAAGTTGCTTTGTCTTTGCAATCGCCGTATCCGTGGCCAAAAATATCTGCCGCAGCATGCGGTTGCATGCCTCCAACTCCCAATTCAATGGCGACGTAACGAATATTGTTCTGAACAAAGCTGGCTAGCGCTTTCATTTTGCCAAGCACGTCAGGAGTGGCACTTGTCAGTGACGCAACTTTTTGCTTAATTTCGGGAGAAGCGTCTCGGCGGCCGGTGGTTACCTGCTGATACCAACTGCCCATTTGTTGCCAATTTGCGAATCCCTTTGAAGCCAGACCTCCTGGAGGGAAAAATGACACAACCATTTGGCCAAGGAGACCCCGCATCGGAGGCATTTGCTGCTCGGAGCGAACACCTTTGACATCATTGACCGTCCACAACCATTGATTGGCGCCGGTCTGTGTCGGTTTGACTTCGGCATAATTGAGAAAGGAACTCTTGTATTCCCAGCCCGCTGGCAGCGACAAGGAATAACGGCTCTCTCGGGCCGGGGATTCACGTTGAAAAAACCATTCATCCTGCAGCACGATGGGATTTTCCTCAACCTCGTACTCGTATCCAACGATATTGCCGGGGTCGGAAGCAGGAATGCGCAGAAACTTTACTTTCAGATCGGAAATTAAATCTCCGCCTTCAACCTCGAGGTATGCGCGTTCAATTGCCTCTTTGTCTTTGATTTCGTAATCTTTGCCCTGTGCGGGAATACACCAGCCGCGAAGTCCGTTGATTTTCTGCCAGGGCGCGCTGTAGGGAACGGCCACTTCACCGTATGCCCGTCCGTCAGGTCGAAGAATTTTGTACACGCGACGTTCGACGGTTTTTATTTTGTCAGCAGAAATGACGTTAACATTGGTCTCGGAGTACAGGAGCGCAGCGTCGGTCTTTTCATCATGCGCAGGAACCGGCGCGCTGACAACAGCGTGCATCCAGGCAGGCGCATCGCCAGCGACGGCCGGCGGCGGACTGACTACCACAACGGCAGATATGGCCGCCGAAATGATCAGCGATATATGACTACTTACTCGCGGTGGCGCTGGCTGGTTGCAAAACAATTTGTTCATCATCGCCGGTCCTCACCCTCTGAAAGAAAGCCCGCAGGCTTGGATATAGCTTTTGTTGCAGGAACAAGAAATCGATGTTCAGCCTGCGGGTCAGGTGGAGTGTTCCTCCGGAATTGGTAACCTGCAGCGAATATAGAGCGGCTTTGGCATCCAGATTTTGCACCGCGGGCAGGCTACTGACTTGCCAATCAGCCGGCAGGGTAATGGTGACATCGTCTTCAGTCTGAAACGGATAACTGAAGTAGATAGGGTGGACGCGCATTTCCTGCTCAAAAACTTGTTTTTCCCGCGCCGCGAAAATTCCAACTGGAAGAAGGGCACGGCGGCCCGCGGAGGAAAGCCAACCCGGTACTTTCATCGAGAATTCTGCAACCAAGGGCGCCGAGGGCGCGGACCACTCGGGCTTGTTGGTGAGGTCGATTTCGCTGCCGGCGGGAATGTATTCCTTGGCTTGATCTTCTAAAAGCTTTTTACGGGCGGTTTCGTCTTCATTCCTCTCGTCACGGCGCCTCTGCATGGCCTCAAGTCCGGTAAATGTAACCGTGAGCTTGCCTTCGAGATCGCCGGTGCTGGAAACGGTGATATCCGCCTTTCGAATGATTTTGGACTCGGCACTGGCGGGTATCATCGTCTGAATCCACGTCCCACCATCCCTGTCTACTCGGAGGCCGGTCACCCCAGTTTCAGGCCACTCGAGTAATCCATAGGGAGTAAAAGCGGCGCCTGGATCGCAAAACACATCCTTGCCATTCACTTTGACGAGGACGAGATCTTCGTCCAGTTTGTACGAATCCATTATGGAAGGGTCGAAGAAATAGTTACGGCGGTCCGAGGCGAATACAGCATAAGCTTCAAACCCTGCCGCTCTGGCCAAACCAAGAAAGAGCCAGTTCAACTCTCCACCCGTTCCGTATCCACGCTTCCAGACGTCCTCAGCATGAGAATTATCTTTCTGTTTCTCTCGCTTTTGTTCCTGTGCCGTTTTTCTGATCTCATAGGAAGTATTGCGAATCTGCTGCACCCGGGCATAGATTTTTTGGATTTTTACTTCAGGCGAGTCGTCAGCCGACACGATTTGCCTGACCGCGTCCTCAAGAGACTTAGGTTTTCCCACGAAGCTCTCGACTACGCCGTTCAGGCTCTTGCCGATACTCTTCCAGTACTTGGCAGGGTCCCTTTCGAAATCCTCAGAGTATGTGAAATCGACGCGTGATTTGAGTTCATTTTCCGGCGGCATGTAGTCTTCGGTCTGAAACGCGGGAACGTTGTTTACTTCCATACGTACGACAAGATCCGGCCCCTGTTTCGGGGGATCAGTGCCCTCGGGCAACAGATGCCAACTCCAGCGCACATGAAGATTGCTGTAGTAACCGGAGTATGGTTTTAGGGAGAACTTGCCGTGATGGATGAATAATTCGTCGCTTAATATCCAGTGTGAGTCGTAAACGTAGTTCTCGCTCAAATCCAATGTGTACGAATACTCGATAATGCAGCCGGGCTGAACTTCCGGAAGAGAAAAGGTTTTGGCCAGCAACTTCACGCCTTTCGCCTTCTCGATCATTTTGTCGAATGCCTTACCTTGGAAACCAACTTCCGAGCCATCCGGGCGAATGGTTCTAGCGTGAATATTGATGATGTTGACGCCGTGCTCCTTGTAAAACGGTATCTCTACGTCGCCATATTTTCGCCCTTCATCTTTGAGTATCTTGATGCGTACGAAATTAAATTCGTGAGCTGTTTGTCCGCTGTCATCCCTGTCCACCTGGCGGTACAAAATAACGGCCGGTGCACCTGGCGCAAGCGGATCGCTTGTCATCTTGAGTTCGTCTGGTGTAATGGGTGGGGCTTCGCTCGCGTTTAGAAAACCAACGGTGAGAAACAAAAAGGAAAGAAGAACGACCCAACGCACGAAGGTCATAAAGACTCCGGTGGAGCACGCGCCAGCGGCG
>DATJHT010000168.1:0-14074 GCA_035493765.1 Terriglobales bacterium | reverse complement strand
TTCCCGCTTCCGCGCTGTCCATTCCGACTCGATCTCCACTCGTCCTGCTGCCCCAGTCGCGTAGTGGCGAAAGCTGCTCCATTCCCAATCTTCCGGACGCTCACACAATCCTGCCCTCACCGGATTGCGATGTGTGTAACGAAGCTTTTCCATAAACTGCGCATAGTTGCGGATATTGAAATCGTAGTATCGCTTTTGCCAGAAATGCCCAACCAAGTCGAGAGGTGGCCCATTCAAGCCCGATTTTGGCTTGAGTAGGAAATCCCTAATCAGGCGCCGCGACACTCCCTGCTTCAGCGACTTCAGTGCATCAGCCAATGTGCCGCATTGCGGCTCGCTCAGCAGAAGATGAACATGCTCCGGCATGACCACATAGCCATAAACACGGAGTTCATAATTGCGGCGCACCCGTTCCAGAGCTGACTCGAACGTCCGGCAGCTTGCGTCAGTAATAAATAGGCGACGGCCACGATAACAACAGAAAGTAACGAAATGACTTTGGCCGCTGTGATGGAACCGTACCAGTCCCCCAAGGCATTGGGGAAATCTGCCTCTTCGCTCGGGAGGTGTCTGTGATATGTGAACATTCCAACTCAAATTGAGGCGCTTGCGCGACGTATGAGCCGCGGGCCGAAATCCCGCCGGGAGAACAGAACAGAGACCTCAATCAAAAACAGGCAGTAAGCGGACAACCGTCTAAGTCGCCCCACTCAAGCCTGAATTTGGCTTGAGTGGGGATGTTGTCATATCGCAGTATGACCGCCTGAACAAGCTAAATCTGGCGTCTGACCCAAACAAACAGTTCGCATTGGGGAAATCGGCAGGGGCTCGCGGGTGGCCCGTTCAAGCCCGCTTTTGGCTTGAGTGGGAGAATCCGGTATTCAGGCGGGCTGCTCCACCCTTTGCGGTTTCCAAATGGTGGGATCCCCGACCTCCTCAATTTTGGGTTATTGCATACTCGATTTTGGAGAATGCAGAACCGGGAACAGTCACCGCTTCGCCAGATTCGAGCCTCACCTTGAATTGCGTCATTTCAATTGAACGCTGAAGGTCTTCAGCGATGGCGGGTGCGACAATCTCCTCGATGACGCCGCGTACTTCGCCAAGCTCTTGCAGCTTGACAATGACTTTAATCCTCAGAAGTTCAGTCAACTTTGTCATGACCGTTGCTTGCTTGTTGAGCTGAAATTGAGCCATTTGCAACCTCCTTCGTGAATCTCAGCGTAGCAAAAATTGAGGCGTTTGCGCGGCGTCTGAGTAAGCCGAAGACGAGCCTCGGCAGAGTCTGAGCCCGATTTTGGCTTGCCCAGGGTGCAAGAATCCCGAGCGGAGTTCGAGGGACCTAAAACTTGCCATTCCGGCTATCCTCTAGCATAATAATTACTTGTCTTGTTCCCGCCGGTAGTGTCAGCAAGCCTGACCCTCGGCCTCCTTTCGGAAGGACCAAGAAAACAGCAAAGCAAGAAAGGAAACCAGTTCAGTGTTGATGATTCGTTTATCGCGCGTAGGTGCGCGCAAACAGCCTCACTACCGTGTGGTGGTGATTGAGAAGGAACGGGCGCGTAACGGGCGTCCGGTGGAGATTGTGGGGACGTACAATCCCCGCACCACCCCGGCCAGCGTGGAGCTCAAGCGCGAGCGCATTGATTACTGGCGCTCCAAGGGAGCTCAGGTGTCCGAGCGTGTCGGCAAGATTCTGGGCTTTGCGGCGAGTGCGCCGGCCGCGCCGGTGGCTTCGTAAGTTCAAAGGCATTTACCGCCGAGAACGCCGAGTTCGCAGAAAAAGTTTGAGAATTTCTCGGCGTGCTTTGCGGCCTTGCTCTGCGATCTCTGCGGTTAAAGATTTTTGCTCTTGATCCGTGTTTGTCCGTGTTGATCCGAGGAGAAGAAGTTGACTGATCAGGCTCCCAATCCGAAGGCGTTAATCGAGCACGTGGTCAAGGCGCTGGTTGCTGCGCCGGACCAGGTGTTCGTCGAAGAAGTGCCCGAAGGCGATGAAACCGTGATCGAGCTCGAAGTTGCCGAAGATGACATGGGACGTGTAATCGGGAAGTCGGGCAAGATCGCGCGGGCGATGCGCAATCTGTTACACGCGGCGGGGGAAAAGGCTGGCCGGCGCTATGAGTTGGAAATCCTGGAATAGGAACCTCCCAATCGGCCACAGATCCCCGCGGATCAACACGGATTTAACGGCGTTTAGAAATTCAGCGTTCGAGACTGCGGCTGGCGCTGAGGCGGACCAGCTCCGGAGGGGCGAAACAATTTAGCCCAGGACGTAAGTCCTGGGTAGGCGATCACGATGACCGCGAGTCCCGGAGGGACGGCAGAAGAATTTGTCACCTTGGCCCGTGTTATCAAGACGCAAGGTCGCCATGGTGAAGTCGCTGTCCAAGTGCACAGCGATATTCCGGATCGGTTACACCCTGGACTAAGACTTTTTGCGCTGGCCCAGGACAACAGCCGCCGCGAGTTGCAGATCGACGACGCCTGGCCGCACAAAGATTGGCTGGTTCTTAAGTTCGCAGGCGTTGATTCGATTTCAGATGCTGAGCTCCTGATCGGAAGCGAGTTGCAGGTTCCGGCAAGTGAACGCGCCGAACTGGAGGCGGGTGCGGCTTACGTCAGCGATTTGATCGGTTGCGTGCTGTTTGATCGTGATCGCGAGATAGGAGCCATACGCGACGTTCGTTTTGGAGCGGGCGAAGCACCGCTGCTGGTGATGGGATCGGGAAAAAACGAATTAGAAATTCCGTACGCGCAGGAATTTCTGGTGCGGGTTGATCTCGAAGGCAAGCGCCTCGACATGAATTTGCCCGAAGGCCTGCTCGAGGTGAACGCTCCGCTGACGGAGGAAGAGAAGCGCGAGCAAACCCGCAGCTCTAGCAGTTAGCTCTTAGCTTTTAGCCAAACCAGCAGCAGCTAAGGGCTAAAAGCTAATTGCTGAGAGCTTGAATGCAGATTCACATCATCACCATCTTCCCGGATTTTTTTCGCGGGCCGCTCGATTACGGAATCATTCGTCGCGCGCGCGAAGCCGGGCTGGTGAAGATTGAGATTCACGATCTGCGGGCGTTTACCCGTGATCGGCACCGTACGGTGGATGACCGCCCCTTCGGCGGCGGCGAAGGCATGATCCTTAAGCCGGAACCGATCTTTGAATGTGTGGAGTCGCTGAAGGTTGTGCCGCGTGAAGAACGTGCTGCGGCGAAGCAGGCGGTCATTCTGCTTTCAGCGCAGGGCAGGCGGTTTGATCAGAAGCTGGCATCCGAGCTAGCAGAGCTTGACCGAATTGTTTTGATCTGCGGCCGCTACGAGGGTGTGGACGAGCGCGTCGGAACGCATCTGGCAGACCGCGAAATTTCGATCGGCGATTATGTTATGAGCGGCGGCGAACTGGGCGCCGCGGTAATTGTCGATACGGTTATCCGGCTGATTCCGGGCGCCGTGGGTAACGAGGCGTCAACCCGACAGGAATCGTTCTTTGCAGGTCCGGAGCTGGGTGGAATTGATGGACCGGGAACTGATGGACCGAGTTCGACGTGCGGCTCCGGCGGATTGCTCGATTACCCGCATTACACGCGGCCGGCGGATTTTCGCGGGATGAAAGTGCCGGAAGTATTGTTGAACGGCAATCACGAGCAGATTCGCAACTGGCGTCGTCGTTCGGCTTTAGAAAAGACGCAGAACAACCGGCCGGATTTGCTGGATGAGAGCGGCCTGAACAAAGGCAGATAATTAGCCCACAGTTGATATATGGCTTAGCTGTTAAGCGAGCGTTGATTTTGAGAGGATCAAGACCATGTCAAACATAATTATCGAAAAAATTCTTGCGAAGACCAAACGCACCGACCTGCCGCAGTTTGCCCCTGGAGACACCATTCGTGTGCAGGTAAGAATCAAAGAAGGTGATAAAGAGCGCCTGCAGGCGTTTGAAGGCGTTGTGATCGCGCGCAGCCGTGGGCCGCAGGCCAGCTTCACAGTGCGTAAGATCAGCTTCGGCCAGGGAGTGGAGCGCATTTTCCCCGAAAGCTCACGCGTGGTCGATAAAGTTGACCTCGTCCGCTCGTCCAAGGTCCGGCGCGCAAAGCTGTACTATCTGCGCAGTCTCCGCGGCAAAGCTGCCCGTCTGAAGGACGTCGAGCGCGAGCGCGCAACCGCAGCGACGAAATAATTTTCGGCAGCGTGGCGAGTCTGTTTTGTGGCCTCGCCACGTTACGTTCTTCTGTCAATCATCCTCCCGTTCGCGTCCTTCCATGATTTTCGCTTACCCTGAACTATAATTTCCTGCTCATGCCAGCCCAGCCTGCGCCCTCGACTTCGCAGAACAATCCCAAGCCATCTGCGGCGCCTCCGCCTAAACCCCAACCGCGTCCGCGGATGGTCGCTGAAATCAATCGCTTCTGGCAGCGGGTGACAGAGGGTCTTGAACTCGGACAACTGATGTCGCAGTTCAAGCAGGACGCGCAAACGGGCTTTCGTTTCTACCGGAAGGACTTTGACGCGGGTACGCGGCCGGGGGAGCAGCGACCGGGATTTCTGCACCGCTTGCAGGAGCTGATGTGGGCAATTCTTGGGAAGCTCACGCCGGCACGGCGCGTCCTTCTGCTGGTTGGCGTCGTGCTACTCCTGCTGCCTGGCGGCGGATTTCAATTTGACAGAGGAAGCAGTCATGTCGAGTTCACCGGTCCCAATTTTCAGTTTTGGGGCGGGTTGGTGCTGTTTGTGCTGCTCATGCTGGAAGTTGCCGATCGCGTGATCATGAAACGCGACCTCGAAATTGCTCGTGACATTCAAAGCTGGCTCTTGCCATCGACGCCGCCGGCTGTCGCGGGGCTGACAATCTCGTTTGCCACCCGTCCCGCAAACACGGTGGCCGGAGATTTCTACGACGTATTCGCGCGCCAGAATTCTGCCCCTGGCGATCCGGTTTTCCTGCTTGCCGTTGCCGACGTAGCCGGCAAGAGCATCCCGGCTGCTCTTCTAATGGCGACATTTCAGGCAAGTCTGAAAACTCTTTCGGCTACGCCCTGCTCGTTACAAGCCTTGGCCGAGGCGTTGAACCGCTACGCCTGCGGCAATAGCCAGGGTGGACTGCGATTCACCACCGCATTCCTGGCTGAGTACAATCCCGCGACCCGCGTTCTCAGCTACGTTAATGCCGGTCACAACAATCCTATCTTTCGTCGGAGTTCAGGGACCATCGAGCGGCTCGTCGCCGGTGGGGTACCACTGGGAATTTCTTCCGAATCTCGTTTTGAGTCAGGCTCTGTCGCCTTATCACCTGGCGATTGGCTGGTGATATTTACCGACGGGCTCGTCGAAGCCGAGAACCAGTTCGCCCAGGAGTATGGTGAAGAACGCCTGCTGAATGTCCTGCACGCCAATGCGACGCTCGACCCGCAGTCGATGCTGCAGCGCATGATCGCAGAGGTAAATGCCTATGTAGGTCTCACTCCCCAGCACGATGACATTACCTGCATGTTGATCAAGGCCGGGTGAGGCTGAAGGGCTACTTTTCCTCTTGCACTCACAGCCCCGTGTGCGCCAACATTCCCTAGTCGTGCCTCTGCAAACTGAAGCTCCTCCGCAAAAGCAAATTTCCGCATCCGCAGCCAAGCTACGCCTCTTGAAGCGCCTGCGTTGCACGTTGAAGTTCGAAAAGCTGGCTTGGGCCTCGGGAGCAAGACTGGTCGCGGGAGTTGATGAAGTCGGACGCGGTTCGCTTTTTGGGCCGGTGGTTGCAGCCGCCGTGATTCTCGATTCCAGCTACAGAATTCGCGGTTTGCGCGATTCGAAATTGCTGCTCGCAGATCGGCGTGAAGTCCTGGCTGAGAGAATTCGCGAGCACGCGGTCGGCTATGCAATCGCGGCCGTCGATGCTGCTCGCATTGATCAGGTGAATATCTACCAGGCCTCGCGAATTGCCATGCAGGAAGCCGTGTCTCAGCTGAATCCGAGGGCCGAGCATCTGCTGGTGGACGCTATGAAGCTTCATTGCGATCTGCCGCAGCGGGCCATCATCCATGGCGACGCCCTTTCCGCCTCGATTGCCGCTGCTTCTATTCTTGCCAAGGTCGAACGTGACCGCATGATCAGCGAATGGGACCCGGTTTTCCCCGTGTATGGCCTGCGCTCCAACAAAGGCTACAGCACTCCAAAGCATCTCGCCGCTTTGCGTGAGCACGGGCCTTCACCCCTGCATCGCCAATCATTTGCTCCAGTATGGAGTGCTCCGGTACCTCAACAAGTGCTTGAGTTCATGCTGGCAGGAGCGGAATCGCAGGACGAGTGCATTCAAGCCCCAAACACCGAGTTTCAAGCCGCACTTGAACAAGCCATTTAGATCACCCCATATTCCTAAGCGCCAGCGGATCCAGCACTCATCGTTTCTTCCGCGGCTAACTTTTCCTTAATTCGGTTTGCCACCGCCTCAATGGTTTTCACTCGCACGGCCACGCCGCGATCGAGCGCGGAATCATCCAGAATCACTCCACAACACAACAACAGCGCAGTTACGTCGTCTTTCAAGGAATTCCAAAGAAGAATGCGTGCGTTCTGTTGGGCAAGCACGGTTTCCCGTCCGCGCCGGTGAAAAGCCGCCCGCAACTCCCGCAATATTCTTTCGATGCCGCTGATTCCAAAGTTCACAAAAACGGGAATGGCGCCGCCCAGATGGTGAATCAAGTAATCGGCCTGGCCCGGTTCGGCCTCGGTGATCCATTGGTCCACCAGCACAGCTGAAAATTCCTCTGCCTGCAAGGCCTTGGAAGCTCGTTGGAGCGTTGGAACCACCTTGACTGGTTGCTGGAACATAGTCTCAATGGCACGCGCGCAGTCTTGCGCACGCTCCGATGCCCAGATTAAAAGGATCATGCTTTGCAGAATGGCAAGTGCAAGGCCAAACCACCGGCCCTTGAGAATCAATGACTAAGGCATGACGCGTCCGCAATCGCGTTGCCGATTTGAAAAAACTTGTCCCGAAACGGTTAGAAATCCGCACCATATTCTTTCAGCTTCCGGTAAAGCGTTGTTTTCCCAATACCAAGTAGTTTGGCCGCCAAGAGCTTGTCGCCATTGAGTCGGGCGATAGCGCCCATGATCGTCTGTTTTTCCACCTCCGCCATCGGCAGAATTCTCGATTCGGGCGCGGAAGTCGTCATCTGCGCCGGCGCTCCGGTGATGGAACTGGGCAAATCGGCGGCATTAATCACCGACCCTGAAGTCATCGCGCAGCATCGCTCCAGCGAATTTTCAAGCTCCCGGACATTTCCCGGCCAATCGTAGGCCAGCAGCGACTTCATCGCCTCATCTGTTATTTCAAAGCCCCGGCCCGTGGTGTGCGACAGACGATCGAGAAAGTTCGTTGCCAGCAGAGGAATGTCCTGCCGCCGCTCGCGCAGGGGAGGGATGCGCAAACTTAAAACGTTCAGGCGGAAGTAAAGGTCGCGCCGGAACGATCCTTGGGCAACGCCTTGCTCCAGATTGCGATTGGTAGCTGCCAGGATGCGGACGTTGATGGAGACTTGCCGGGTGCTGCCAACTGGCCTGATTTCCTTTTCCTGCAGCGCGCGCAGCATCTTGGCCTGCAGGTCGATCGGCAATTCGCCGACTTCGTCCAGAAACACAGTCCCGCCTTCCGCGATTGCCAGCAATCCCTCCTTGGATTGCATGGCTCCGGTGAATGCTCCTTTCACATACCCGAACAGCTCGCTTTCGATCAGCGTGGGGACCAGCGAGCCGCAATCGACCGGAATGAACGGCTTGTCGCGGAATGGTCCGGAATGATGAATCGCGCGTGCAACCATTTCCTTGCCGGTCCCGCTCTCGCCCAGAATGAGCACTGGATGAGCGCTGTGGGCCGCTTTGGCAATGATGCGGTAAAGCTTGTCCATCTCAGGAGCTCGCCCGATGATGTTCCCGAAGCCCTGTTTTGATTTGATCTTTTCGCGAAGCATTCGGTTTTCCGTCTTGAGCCGCAGATGCGCAGCCACCCGGTCGAGCAGTTGGCTGATTTGTTCCATGCTGAATGGCTTTGTGATGTAGTCATAGGCGCCGGACTTCATCGCTTCGACTGCCGATTCCACGGTGCCGTGTCCGGTCATCATGATGACTTCTGTTTCCGGACGGCGCGTCTTTAACTGACGCAGAACTTCCAGACCGCCGACACCGCTTAGTGTCAAGTCCAGAAAAACCAGATCGATGGTCTGAGAATCGGCTGCCCGTAGCGCCTGCTCGGCGGATTCAGCCGTCGTGGTGTGGTACCCGAGCACGGCGGCGACTTCCCGGCAGGCTTCCCGTACCGAGCGCTCGTCATCAACCACCAGCAAATTGAGAAGAGCCTTGGCTGGCATAGGCGAACTTGTAGGTACGGCAAATGTGGTGGGAGCAATGGCGGCAGTCATAGATACCTCTTTTGAAAGACCCTGCGAGGCGAGGCTTCTTCGCCAATTCAGTTGGGAGACGGGCGTGCCGATTACGGAAGCGCGCTTCCCAATTGGGAATTGTAGGATTCGCGGCAGTTCCTGTTTAGGACATCTGAACTGTCTGATTGTGACGGATGAACATCTCGTCAGGACGAAAGCTGTGCAACAAAAGCCAGAATGTCAGCAGGTTCAGGGCGCTCAGTGTAGTCAGGGTTGGCGGAGGCATACAGAACTTCCGCGCGGGCGCTCTCACCCGCGGATTGGTGTCGGTTGAGGATGTACGTCGCGGGGACCGGCAACTCCCACGAAGAATCGCCATTCACGAAAGGAAGATTGACAAACGCCCGGCCATAAACTTCCTGCTGATATTCCGGTACGCGATAAGCGACTCCAAACTGTTTGGCGACTTTGTTTTCAGCGTCGCTGAGAAGAGGGAACTGAAGTTTGTGCTGGTCAGCCATCAAATAGTTCTGGTGCACGGTCTGCGCCGAGATCGCGACCAGCGAGGTTTTGAGCGATTGCAACTGCTGAACGATGGAGTTCATTGCCTCAAGTTGCCCGACGCAAAACGGGCACCACCGTCCGCGAATAAAGCAGGTCAGGAGAGGACCGCGGGCGAGTAGATCCGAAGAGCGAACGACTTGCCCATTCTGGTCAGGAAGCTCGAATTCCGGAGCATCGCTGCCGGGCTTCAGCGCCCGCTCCCCAATGCCTGACTCTCGCAATTCCGCGACGACCCGCGCGTGGACCGCTTGAATATCCGCCGGAACGTATTTTGCGATGAGAGCTTTTCGCTCAACATATACGTCGCGGAGAGAACGGGTGTCAGATACGGCAGCCGATTCTTCGAGGGAGCGCCATTTCATAAAAGAAGGACTCAGCACTCATGTCATCCCGAACCGCCCCGGAGGCGGGAGAGGGACTTTACAATGCTTAGAAACGTCGCATCTGCGAGAGGAAGACAACAATCGCTGCGATTGATCCTGATTGCGACCCGCACAAGCTCAAACCGTCGTAAGGTCCCTTTTGTCCCTTTTCAGCTAATTGAGAAGACATAAACGAATTAGGAGTTCGAATCCGTGCAATGCCGATTGCACTAGCTAAATTTCATTCCCGCCAGCTTGCGCATCATGTTGCCCTTTCCCATCTGCTTGAACATCTTCCGCATCTGCGCGTACTGGCGAAGAAGGTTGTTAACTTCCTGCACCGTCCTTCCCGATCCGCGGGCGATGCGCTTGCGGCGGCTGCCATTGATCACGTCGTGATGAGTGCGCTCGTACTGAGTCATCGAGTTAATGATGGCTTCTACATGATTGATCTGTTTCTCGTCAATCTTGTCGGCATGTTTCTGCAATCCGGCAAATGGCCCGATGCTGGGCAACATACCCATTAAGCTTTGCAGTGATCCCATCTTTCGTACCTGCCGCAGCTGATCACGAAAATCTTCCAGCGAAAAACCGTCGCCGGAAAGCGCACGGGCAGCGATGTCCTGCGCTTTCTTTTTGTCGACCGTTTGCTCGGCGCGCTCGATCAGCGAAAGAATGTCGCCCATGCCCAGAATGCGCGAGACAATGCGGTCAGGATGGAACGGCTCCAGAGCATCATATTTTTCACCCACGCCGATGAACTTGATGGGCGCGCCGGTGACCTGCCGAATCGAAAGCGCAGCGCCGCCACGCGCATCGCCATCCATCTTGGTGAGAACAACACCGGTGAGCGACAGCTTCTTGTGAAATTCGTCGGCCGATTTGACTGCGTCCTGCCCGGTCATGGCGTCAGCGACGAACAGAATCTCCGACGGATTGAGCATCCGCTTGAGGGACTGCATCTCTTCCATGAGCTGATCGTCAATGTGCAGTCGGCCCGCCGTGTCGACGATGAGCACGTCGCAGCCCGAGTTGATCGCCTCGCGCCGGGCTTCTTTCGCAAGCTTCTCTACGGTCGCAGTGTTAGCCTCGCCGACTTCGCCTTCGTAAATCTGCGCCTTGATCGCCTGCGCCACAACTTTCAACTGCTCGCGCGCAGCTGGACGATAAACGTCCACCGAAACCAATAGCGGACGATGCCCGCCATTCTTGAACCAGTGCGCCAGCTTGCCCGAGGTCGTCGTCTTACCTGAGCCCTGGAGTCCGGCCATGAGCACCACCGTCGGCGGCTGGGACGCGAACTTGACCCGAGCCGTGTCCTTGCCGAGCACCTCGGCTAGTTCGTCGCGGACAATCTTGATGACCTGCTCGCCCGGAGACAGCGCCGTCGCAACCTGCTGGCCGACCGCTTTAGCCTGTACCTGGTCGATAAATTGCTTTACAACCTTGAAATTAACGTCGGCTTCGAGCAGCGCCAGACGCAACTCGCGCAGCGTCTCCTGAATGTTTTCTTCGGTGAGCGTCGCCTGACCGCGCAGCGATTTGAAAGTTTTTTGGAGGCGTTCCTGAAGGTTCTCAAACATAAGTGTCTGGGTTATTCTAACAGTCGATTCCTGGGCATAAACCCGTGATCAACCAGTCAAGATGGGCCGCGCTCGCAGCATGTTTATTGATGCCGATCAGTGGGTTGTCGCGCAAACATCGGCTCCCGCAACTAATCCGGTCGCCTCTCCCGCCCATCTCTCCACCGAGCAGGACCATCAGCGCATGATGGATTGGGCACCACCGAATTCCGCCGATCGAGACTACGCTTACCGACGGCACATTGCCTTCCGCCAGCACGTGACAGGCACATTCCCGGCCCGAACTGGCCGACTTTGCTGAAATTCGCGAAGAGGTATGTAGGTTCAGCCTCGAAATAGAAGGGCCTTTCGCACTATCCCTACCAAAAACTCTCGATTTTTCACACTTTTCCAAAGCCTGTGCTGGCTTACAATGCTGGCTTATGCAGGCAGTCGCGAGCGCGAGCAAGGCCATGGAATTTGGAAGGCAATGGCAGGGACAAATCGTCGATGGCCGTTTTACTCTCGATCAGTATCTGGGCGGATCGGATGACAAGGCCGTCTTTCTCACGCGGATCTCCGGCGGCGCCACCAAAGCCGCGATCAAGCTGATTCGCGCCACCGCTTGCAATCCCGATGCACAGCTTGCGGCTTGGCGGCGCGCAGCCAAGTTGTCGCATTCTCATCTCATTCGAATCTTTGACGGTGGCCGCTGCTGGCTGGCAAGCACCGATCTCGTTTTCGTAGTCACTGAATACGCTGACGAAAATCTGGCCCAGGTAGTTCCGCAGCGCGCTTTGACCGCCGCCGAAGCCGACGCCATGCTAGGGCCCACGACTGAAGCGCTCGCCTATCTGCACGGTCGAGGCTTGGTTCACGGGGGCGTCAAGCCGTCGAACGTGATGGCGATGAACGACCAACTTAAGCTTTCGAGCGACAGCGTTCAGGAGCCCGGCGTCCCAATACAAAAATCGCAACTTTCGGTGTATGACGCTCCGGAAACCGCGAGTGGGCTGTCGACTGCGACCGATGTCTGGTCCCTCGGAGCAACGGTGGCTGAGTCTCTTACCCAGCGCGTGCCGCGAAATTACGATAAGAGTTTGAATCTGGAGCAGCCGTTTGCGGACGTTGTGGGTCATGCTCTGATCGAAGATCCCGCGGCGCGCTGGACGATCGCCGACATTCAGGCGAGACTTGCGGGCAAGAAAATGGCAAGTCAACAACGCTCAGCCACGCCACAAAAAGCCGCGACCGCTCCAGCGGTTCGTGCGATGAAACTTGAACGCCAGGTTCAGCCGCCAGAAAAAAAGTCACGACTACCCTTTATTGTGGCCACCGTTGTAGTTGCCGCGATCATTGCCGTCGCCTTTTTTCTGATGCGCAGTAGTTCGACACCATCGACCGATCGAGGGGCGAATACGCAGACATCCGCTCCCGCTGATTCGACGCAGCCGGCTTCAGTCGCTGGCCCGGGCAGCGTGTCCACACGCTCGAGTACTCCTGGGCAAGTTGTCAATCGCGTACTGCCCACGCCATCGCGCAGCGCACTGAATACGATCCACGGAACTATCAAGGTGCGGGTGAAGGTGAAAGTTGATACATCCGGAAACGTCACGCAGGCAGGGTTCGTGACTTCAGGTCCAAGCCAGTATTTCGCCAGGCTGGCAATGCAGGCAGCTCAACAGTGGAAGTTTGTTCCGGGCGCTGCAACTGAATCGACACTTTTGTTCGCGTATAGCCGCCGCGGCGTGGATGCGCAGTCCTCGCCTGTGCGCTGAGAATGCGCACGACATCTGTATGTTTCCTTTTGTGTCGCCTTTCCTGATTACTGACGGCTAAGTGCTCTTACGCCCCCGCTGCCTTCTGCTGCACGCGGTACCACTCAACCGTGCGGCGCAGTCCTTCTTCGAAATTCACCAGCGGCTTATAGCCGAGATGCTTCTCTGTGCGTGACAGATCAGCCAGCGAATGCTTGACGTCTCCCGCGCGATCGGGCCCGTACTTTACCTCACCCTTGAAGCCGATGATCTTTTTCAATAACTGGAAAGTCTGGTTGAGATCGTAACGTTCCCCGGTGGCAACGTTGAAGACTTTACCGGCGGCTTCGGCTGCGGGAGCTTTAGCGGCCAGCAGGTTCGCGCTCACGGTATTCTCGATGTAAGTGAAGTCGCGGCTCTGGGCGCCATCGCCGAAAATCGTGGGCTGCTCGCCTGCCAGCATCTGCGTGATGAATTTCGCCAGCACGCCGGAATAAGGCGAACTAGGATCTTGCCGCGGCCCGAAAATGTTGAAGTAGCGCAGGCTGACGGTTTCGAGCCCGTAGCAGCGATAGAACGAAGTCATGTAGTACTCGCTGGCCAGTTTGGCGACGGCGTAGGGCGAAATCGGATTTGGCGGCATACCTTCGTGTTTGGGTAACGTCGGAGTGTCGCCGTAAGCCGACGACGACGCGGCATAGACTACGCGCTTGACCTTGGCATCCTTGGCCGCCACGAGCAGATTCACCGTGGCATCAACATTGGCGCGGTTACTGCCCAGCGGATCGACAACCGACTTCGGCACTGACGGGATGGCTGCTTCATGAAAGACGTAGTCCACGCCACGGCAGGCGTTGTGCACGGCGTCGAGGTTGAGCAGATCGGCTTCGTGGAAATCAATCTTGTTTGCGATCTCGGCAAGGTTTTCGCGGTTGCCGGTAGAAAGATTGTCGATGCCGCGGACTTCGTCGCCCTGGGCCAGTAGAGCGCGGGCGATGGACGAGCCGATGAATCCGGCAATGCCGGTTATGAGATAAATGGCCATAAAGCAATACTAACGAAGGATATGGTTCAGATAGTGTTCCGAAGGTAATCTTTCACTTCTTTCTCTGCGGAGTTTCCACCTCTATCCGTTTGTATGTTGAACCCTACATCGCCGCTTCGCTCGGCTCCTGAATTGCCGCCCGTATCTCTCGCCACAGTTCATCCCTGCCCGCCCCCGTGCGCGCCGAGTAGGGGACGATCTGGGCCCCCGGCAAGAACGTCGCGAACGCGTCCATGGATTTGCGCAGCGCATTGCCGGACAGCTTGTCGGCCTTGGTTCCGACGATCAGTGACGGACGCCCCGCTGAAGCGAGAAACTGCAGCAATTGTTTGTCGCTCTCCTGTGGCGGGACATTCACATCAACCAGAGCCAGGCAGAGAACCAGGCAGGCGCGTTCTTTCAAGTACGGGTCGATAAAACT
>DATJHT010000167.1:0-8132 GCA_035493765.1 Terriglobales bacterium | reverse complement strand
TGTCGAGATATTTCTGTTCGACTTCGAGGACGCTGGTTTCGCATCCAGCCATCGCGGAGACTTGGGCGATGCCGGAACCCATGAGCCCACAACCGAGAACGCCAACTTTCCTGATTTCCATAAGAGTGCCTTTGGGACGATCGCAAAAATCAGCTCTCCCTTACCGCAACTGCCAACGTCTCGGACCGCGCCTGCCGTGGAAGCAAGCGATGACCACGATCCGATGCTCTTGCACTTCGAAGAATATTCCGTAGGGAAAACGCGCACTCCCGCACGGCGACGTCCGCGGTAAACGGCAGGAAACTGCAATGGATACTGCGCTACTGCCTGAAGCGTGGCTTCAACCGCCGATGCGAAACGCTCACCAAGCCGCGGGCTAATGTTGTCATACCATGCACGCGCTTCCAGCAAGTCCTCGTTTGCCTCCGGTGTCCAGACGACCGGGAGTGTCACGGTTTCTTAGACAGGCCCGCCCTGACTTGCTCCCACGGGACGACATCCGAAGGGTTCTTCTCATGCCGGGTGATTCTGTAATCAATTTCCGCTCGCTGCGCATCGGTCAGCGATGCTGCATCAGCTTCGAGGCTCTCCCAGACCGTATCCAGCAGCTCTGCCTTCTCCGCAGCGGACAAGCTATTGATCTGGCTTCGCAAGTCGTTCATACGCCTACAACCCTAGCGCGGTTTGTGCACACGCGCAAGCCGCAAATCCAGCCATCGCCGAGACTTGCGCGATGCCGGAACCCATCAGCCCACAACCGAGAACGCCGACTTTCCTGATTTCCATCTTCTTAACTTCTTTCGCCGCGGATTAACGTGGATGAACACGGATCAAGACTTTACCCAAGCTCGAAACCCAGGGTACTTCTGGTAAGAGAAAAACAGAATCAGCGCGGGGAAGACAACAGCCACATTGAGAATGAGCCTCGCTCTGTGGCGCATGCATTCCTTTGCATCCCCCAGACAAGACACAGTGTCATTGTCGGGAAGATATGTGACCGATACCGGGTCACCGATGTGCAGACTCTGGAATTCAGGATTGCCGAATACCACATTGCCTCTGCCCGATAGCATTCGCCCTGAAGCTGCATATGAATAAGTCACGTGGTGATTAGACTGCTCTAGCCGTGTGACCTCACCGGTCACCTCAACTCCTCGAGTTGCAAGTTGCCTATAAGTAAAGAAGTTGCGACCTGCAGCTATCGCCGCGAACAAGAGCACCAGTCCAATCCACAGAAGCACTACTCTGACCACGGCGCGCGCGTTCATCTGTATGCCTCGAGATTCGGTAACTAGTTCAAGCTCTCCACCACCATCGCTATCCCCTGCCCGCCGCCGATGCACGCCGTCGCCAGACCATACTTCTTTTTTCGCCGCCGCAGTTCGTAGAGCAGCGTAATCACCAACCGCGTTCCCGTCGCGCCCAGGGGATGGCCCAAGGCAATCGCGCCGCCGTTCACGTTCACCTTCTCGCGATCAAGTCCCAGTTCTTTTTCAACTGCGAGATATTGTGCCGCGAACGCTTCATTCACTTCGACCAGATCAATATGCTCCAGCGTCATACCGGCTTTTTGCAGCGCAAGCTTCGTCGAAGGCACCGGGCCGCTGCCCATGATCTTCGGATCGACCCCGGCTATTCCCCAGCTTACGATTCGCCCCAGTGGCTGAATTCCGCGCTTGCCAGCGTCTTCCAGAGACATAAGAACAACCGCTGCCCCGCCATCGACAATTCCGCTGGCGTTTCCGGCCGTGACAGTCCCATTTTTTCCAAATGCGGGCTTAAGTTTTGCCAGCCCTTCCATTGTTGTCTGAGGTCGGCGATGATCATCTTCGGTGAGCGACTCTCCCGTGGACTCGCCTTTGGAGTTCTTCAGTGGAACGGGAACGATCTCTTCCTGAAGGCGTCCGGCTTTGTAGGCGTCGTCCGCGCACTTCTGCGAGCGCAGCGCAAACTCATCCTGCATCTCGCGTGTGATGCCATGTTGCGATCCGTACAGCTCCGCTGTGTTCGCCATGTATAGGCCGCAATAGCTGTCGAGCAATGCAACCATCAGCGAATCTTCGAGTTTCCCTCCGGGAGCAAGCGTGAACCCATCGCGTCCGCGAATCACGAATGGCGCTTGCGACATAGCTTCCATGCCACCTGCCAGCACGACCGAAGCCTCATCGGTCATGATCATGTGGGCGCCATTGACGATGGCCTGCATCCCGCTACCGCAAAGACGATTGACAGTCAGCGCGGGAGTTTCAATCGGCAATCCCGCCCGCAATCCCACGTGGCGCGCACCGTACAGCGCATCGCCGGAAGTCTGCTGCGCGTTGCCGAACACGGCATGATCGAATTCTTCTTCTCTGACCCCAGCGCGTTCGATTGCGCCCTTAGCGGCCACAGCGCCGAGTTCCTGTGCTGTAAAGTCTTTCAGCTTGCCGCAATAGCGCCCGAAGGGTGTGCGCGCGCCGCTGACGATGGCAATATCACCTGGTTTAAGCATGGGGTTGGATCAGAACGCGTCTGTGACGATCTCGCAACTGGATAGTTTAGCAGTGGGATAGCTGCGTTTGCCAGGAGCAGAAAATCGGGTTCCCCGGTCCTCAACCGGTTCGAAATGAAATCATCCGGAGTTAGTTAACTATGGGGCTACGCCACGGCCGCTGCGGCGAAGTTGGCTGAAAGCGCGATGCTTTGCCCCGCACCTTCGCTGACAGACTTTTCCAGGGCGCGCTCTGCGCGATTAATGACTTCCGTGACGATATCGACTGGATCAAATTCCTGCCGCAGCACCGCCTCTGCTACTCCGGCATTGAATGATGCCGCAAACTGCTTCTCAGCGGCGGAACCGATTACACGCCGCATTTTTTCGACCGCCAGCAAAGCTTCCTTTTCCGCGGTTTCTCCCAGCACGATGGCGATGGTACTCCCTGTATAGCGAAAGGCAAGATCGTTCTGCCGTATGTTGGCTGAAACAATCTGGCCCAGGCGCTGCATCGTGCCCTCGACATCGGCATCAGCTTCTTTTGTCAATGCACCACGATCTCCGAACCGCATCAGCAAGACGGAAATCGGAGTGCCCTGTTGCCATGAGCGGCGAATTTCGCCCATCAATAAATCAAGGTAAGAAGCACGCTTCAACAATCCGGAATTTTCATCGGTTACAGAAAGGTTCTTAACCAATCGGCGCAGCCCGGCGTTGCTTAATGCGATCGTTGCCTGCTCGGAGATCATTTTAAAAACTAAAACATCGTTCGATGACCAGTTCCGTGGAACCGCACTGACCAGAACCAACACGCCGATGGAATCCTTACCGTCATTCAACGGCAACACCAGAAGAGAACGCACCCCAAGGGGTGAGAGTTGCTGCGTGAATTCTCTCAATTCTGCGGCGCTCTCTACATCTGGGAAAACCAAGGCCCCCTGGGTGACCGCCAGATCGTGCAAGCGACAGATAAGATCTTCGAAAATATCGGACTTGGCCGATTTAGCTTCCTCGCCGCAAAATTCCTTTAAGGCGCTCACCGCTAAGCCCGGCTTGCGCAATGCGACGATGCAGCGGTCCAGGTTCCATCCAGCGCCGATTTCAGTTGCCACGGTGTTCAACACAGCTTGCGACGAGCTCTGCTGGTTCAGCTTGCGCGTGATCTCCGGGACCCGCGCCAATCCTGACATGTCGTTGTTAAAAGAGGCTGGAGGCGGCGCAATCGTTGCCGCCGGAGCCACAGGAGTGGGTGCAGGGGAAATCTGCCCCGGTGCATATTGCGGCATGAGCCCGGCGGACATATACAGCTGATGCAAATCGGGATTGCGATCTTCCTCGTGCGGGAACAATTGCTGAATTCGTTGCAGACGCTCCAGGGCCTTGTTGCGCATTCCATACTGCACAAGAATTTCCGCCTGGAGCATCAAGTCCTGTAACGTACCGGCACCCAAAGTCTTCTCTTCATTACTCTTGACGGGAGCGACTGGGGCAGACCCCGTAAACCGCGAAGCAATCACCTGATAACGGTTGTCATCGATCTTCCCTTTCAACATTGCCAGCCGCTTCTGATGGCCGGACTCATACGAATCGATCTCAGCCGCACGGTCCAGCGCGTCACCCGCCTTCGAATAATTGCCGATCTGGCAATACTGATCGAAGAGTTTTAGCAAGGTGGCGCAATAGTCGGCTTCACGATTTGCCGTGTTGAACTGGTCGGCCAGAAATTCGAGCATTTCTACTGAAGCCCTATGTCCGGCAACGATGTCCTGCATCATAGCCAGGAACGCGCGGCGCTCGCCTTTGCAGCGTTGAAAATGCTCAAGCTTCTTCGCGAGAACCACGGCTTCGGCGTCGAGTTGGGAATCCAGCAGAGCGCCGATCAGATCTCTGACCTGCTCGATGCGAGACGGATTCTGCTCAAAAATCTGCCACACCAGCGGAGAGGCCTCGCTCAGGCGGTTGGCGCTCAACAGCGCTTTCGAATACAGATCGCGGAATTCAACGGAAGCATTGCCGGCGCTGGCCAACGGATCCAATACGAAAATAGCGGCGCCGACCTGCTGCTGCTGCATCAAGCAGCGGGCATAACCAAGGGCAATTACTTCATCTGCGGCATCCTCGCCGTAGGCGCGCTCATACCATTGCGTCGGATCGCCATTCGATGTCTCGGCCTGCGTTGCGAGATTCAGGAACGCCGCTGCCGCCTGCTTCGATTCACCCGCTTCTGAAGCGAGTTCGCCAAGGCGAAGCATGTTCTTTTCGGAAGAATCGAGAACAACAATTCTCTTCAGCAAGCCAAGCGCATCTGCCTTCCGGCCCTGCCGCGTATAGTCTTCCATGGCCGCTTCGTAGGTCTCGACAGCCAGCTTGCGGTTGGACTTTTCCAGCAACTCCGCAAATCGGACTTTCTGCTCAGTGCTGGGATTTGCGAATCGCGCCAGCTTTTTGTACGTAAGCGACGCTCGCATTGCATCCCCGACACTCATCTGCCGCTCGAAGAGTTCACCCAATAAGCGAACGGCATCGGGCAGCCGTTGCAGCGAGAGGCAGAGATCGGCGGACATCTGGCGAACGGTGTCGTTCGTCGGATCCATAGCCAGGGTTTGCAGGAACTCTTCGAGCGCTTCCGCGGGTTTGCCTTTTTGCAGCAACTTCTCGCCGCGCTCAACTCGCCTGGCGATTTCTTGCCGGTCCGGTCGTTTTAGAGTCTCGGCCATGAGGAAAAATCAGGTCCAGCCCGCCTTGTGGCGTCGTTTAAGCGTCCAGGAGCACAGATAGCAGTCGTCCAGAACGCGGAGTTGTCCAACTTTTGATTCTAGGCAGCCTGGAGATAGAGCGGCAATGTGCCAGGCGCGCGCGCGATTACGAAGGTCATCCCTCGCAAAATCCTGAATTACTGAAGTAAGGAGACTTTACCTTTTAGTTAACATCCCTTTCACCGTGCTCACGCTAAGCTGCTAGGGGCGGCGCAAGTGTGGCTGGCGCGCCCCAATACGCATTCATGCCCTTCGCAGCTACATTTGTCGCCTCCGATGGCCGCCTGCTGGGCGCAGCGGTGATTGGCGCCCTTGCTGGTCTGTACTGGTTCTATAAAGGCTTCCGCCTCCTTCAGCGCAAACGACTCATCCTGAATACCCCCGCTTCCAAGGTTCGCAGCGCATCGATGGGACTGGTCGAAATCAGCGGGCTGGCCATCGGACCATATGTCTGCAGTTCTCCGCTAAAGCAGCTTGATTGTTACTACTACCGCAGTGTCGCCTGGGAATTGAAACAGCGTGGCAAGAACAGCGAGTGGGTCAAAGTGGCTGAAGAAACTCTGCATGTGCCGTTCTACGTGGACGACAATACTGATCGCGTCCTGGTCGATCCGCGTGGAGCGGACATGGATCTGCACTGCGATCTCCAGGAACAGTACAACCGCTCCGCAATCTTCGGATCTTCAGAGATGCCCGGCAATGTGGCTGAATTTCTGATGCGGCACGGCGCCAATCCCGATAAGCATATAAAGGTAGAAGAGCACTGCATCAAGCCGAAGAATTTCCTCTTTGTCCTGGGGACGCTGTCACAAAATCCCGGCCTGGACGCGAGCGTTATGCCGGCATGGGCAGGACGTCCGGGTCAACAATCAGTATCGGCGATCCAGGAGGCAGACGAAGATGCTGACACTCCGTCAATCATTCGCCTCTCGCAAACGGATACCTCAGTGCCTGCGGTGCAGATGACCCAGCAGCAGAAGATTACGGCCGCGCTGATGAAAGCGGGGGTTTCCAATCCCGCGGCTTGGGCCGCGGCTGGTATTGCAATTAAGGCAGCTCCTACTGCTCCCAAGGTCGATAGCGTCAACGTTCAACCTGCAGCCGCGGAAGACCCGGCTCCGGAGATATCGGAAGGATTTGATCTGCATCCCCCGGTAGTGCTGATGAAGGGCACCAATGAGCCTGCCTTCTTCATCTCGTGGAGAAGCCAACGCGATCTGGTGAAATCGTTAGGCTGGAAATCGGCGCTTATGATATGGGGCGGCCCATCGCTGACCTTAGGATGCATTTATTTTCTGCTTTGGCACTTCGGGCGGTTGTAAACTGGCGCGCACGCAAGGGAGGGAATAATGAACCTAATCATCACACTCGGATTCGCGTTCGTGATCGTAGCGTTTGTGGTGTACCTGGTCACGCTCTACAACGGCTTGATTGCGCTTAAGAACGACATAGACAAGTCGTGGGCGAACATCGACGTTCTGTTGAAGCAGCGTCACGACGAATTGACCAAACTGCTCGATGTGACGAAGGGATATGCGGATTTTGAGCGCGACACACTCTCGAAGATCACACAGGCACGCAGCCAGTATCAGCAAGCGGTCACAGTAGATCAGAAAGCTCAGGCTGATCAAAGTATGACCTCGGCCTTACGCGGATTCTTTGCGGTGGCAGAGAACTACCCAGATCTGAAGGCCAACGCCAGTTTCATCCAGCTCCAGCAGCGCATCACTCAGCTTGAAAACCAAATTGCGGATCGCCGCGAGTTTTACAACGATTGCGTGAACACCTTCAACATCCGCATACAACAGGTGCCGGACACGTTCGTGGCATCATTCATGCAGCTTACGCCGCGCACACTCTTAAAAGTGAACGAAGCCGACAAAGCGGACGTGCAGATGTCATTCGCGCAGGGAAAATAGGTTGAAATGCCGCTCAACAATTTCTTCGCTCTCACCTTTGCCGTGTTGCTCGCCGGTTCAGCCGCCGCGCAAAACCAAGTTCAATCAGGGCCTTCACCCCGTGATGTTGTGGAACGGCTATGGGTCGATGCGACAGCGGGCAATCTGCTGAGCACTAGTGGGTTGAAGAGAACTTCTGCGCGCTATCAGCTGTCCCCCGACTTCTTCCGGGAGCCGATCGTTGTGATTTCCAACGATTGGGCAGTCGGTGAGCCACGAATAGAGGGAAGCACAGCTACGGTCGTAGTCGGATATTTCGAATTGGGAAAATTAGATTCCAAACTGCGATTCAAGGACATTCCGGACGACCCATGTGCTAAGAAGGATTTCGCAATGCACAAGCTCACGTTTGTCCCGACTTTTACATCCATGTATGCGTCAGACGGAAAAACATTGATCGAGAAGAAGCCCTCCTATCCAGCCTGGCAATTCACAGATCCTGTAGGTTGGCGCTGGACAACAGTGAATACAGCTATTCGTTACACAATGGAAATGCGGGCCAAAACCTCAGATCCGGAGATCAAGAAGAATGCTGACAAGACAATAGGTACTCTGATGCGTTATCACTAAGCTCCCTCTCACCCGGACACCTATACCTTGTCGGCGTCTGCGCTGGACTTCAGCCCCCGCAGGTGTAGGGCCGAGCGAGTACAACGACCACCGGCATCGCTGTCCAGAGATCCAACCGTGGCGCGTGAACGAGCCGACAAAGCGGACGTACAGATGTCATTCGCGCAGGGGAAATGAAAACCTTTCCCTCAGCCAATTTGATTGACGCCGGCTTTTATTGGCGGTAGATTGCCCTCGCAACCACCTTCGCGAGGTATGCCGTGCCAATTTCCGCTGTGGACTCAGTAACCCCTGCCATTGACCACACAAAAGAGCAATTGTTCCGCCCTTTCCGCTTTGGCCAGTGGACACGGCTCGCTTTCGTGGGTCTATTCG